>SFKY01000001.1 GCA_004554665.1 Bacteroidales bacterium | reverse complement strand
GTGGCTTCCATGGCGTGGACGCAAAGTTTAGTTTCACCAATGTCCGCTATGCTTGTGTTGTCTTCTTGGATTACAGATCAGGAACCAACAATATCACAGAGGCATACGTTTACGGTTATGACACGGCTGCAGAAGAGTAAGCTGCCAAGTCAAACCTGAATATAAATAATTTGCCCCGGGAACCGTGCTGGTTCCCGGGGCAAATTGCATATAGGAAAAGTGGGAAAATAGAGAGAAGAGGCAGTGGAATGAGCCTCTCCCCTTATCGTCTTATAGCATCAATTTGATGTCTTCTGTCTTGCAGCCCGTCAAGGCAGCAATCTCTTTACAAGAAAGCCCTTTGCCAGCAAGTGCAGTCACTAAAGTCCGTATTTGCGATTCCTTCTCCGCGAGCTTATGGTCTTGCTCCGCAATCTTTAATTCGTTTTCCGCAATCTTTAATTCGTTTTCCGCGAGCTTATGGTCTTGCTCCGCGAGCTTATAGTCTTGCTCCGCGAGCTTGATTTCTTGCTCTTCGATTCTCTTGTCTCTGACCATGATTTCGGTGTCGCGCTTCTCTATGGCCGAGAAGTATTCATCTTCCACATTCATATCTTGTCTCATTTTAGCGTTGGCAGCAGCCGAAGTGAGGCGATGGAGGATATAAATCATCTCTTCATCGTCTGCATAGAGGTCTTCATCGATGTTGAGCACCTGACGGTTGTGCTTGTCTTTCCGGCTTTGGTCAAATACGCTGAGCACTTTTTCCAATCTGTTGTTCACTTGTCCATGTAGCAGCGGTATCTGTATGATAATGCTGTTGTGTACAAGACTTTCCACAAAAGGATCAGGGATGCCTTTCGTCACTTCTTGTCCTTCATAGTTGTACGATTTGTGGTTTACGTACAACACAGGTTCCTCTATATCGCCCACGCGGTGCCCCAACAGATAGACGGCTATCATAGGCGTGGCAAATCCGTCGGGGTTGTCGTCCTTGGTAATATTCTCGGGATTGGAATAGTGCGCGCCCAAGTATTGGCGGAACCGTAAAGTTTCGGTGTCAAGCCAAGTCTTCTGCAACTCAATCAGTACCAGTTTGGCGGTCCCGTCGTCTTGCAGCACCTGTGCGGCAAAGTCGATGCGAAACATAGAGACCTTGTCTCGTGTACCGTTTGTGTACTCGTGCCGGCGCGATTGCACCGTCAGCACCTTTTTCTTCAACAGGGCCGAAAGCAGTGTCTTGGCTATACGCTCGTCTTCCATCAGATATTTGAAGACCGCGTCGTAGATGGGATTGGCTATATGTATGATCATACGCTCTTGTTTGTTTGCAAAGATAGTGCAAGGTGAGTGCAATAGAGTTTACTCTGATTGCCGAACCGATGCCTATCTTCTGCAAAGATATTTTATTTTTCTCATTATTCCAAATTATCATGCCTTTTTTGCTTTTTTTCATTGCGGTGGAGTAGGATGCCTTTTCCGTGTCGTCCTATTTGATGGTGTCCTTTGTTTTGCCCTCACCCTAACTTTTGCCCTCCGTTACCAATCCCAGATAGGCTCCCCTCGTGGAGGCCGGAGACACTTCGGGTGTCTCCTATGGTGCCCTCACCCTATCCCTGTCCCTCTGTCGCCTATCCCAGATTGGCTCCTTTCATGGAGGGAGAGGGATAGGGTGAGGGCAATGCCGGCCATCAACAAAAACCGGGCGAAAAGGCAAAAAAGCGGCCAAAAGTTTCTTATTCCTTTTTATTTGTCGTACCTTTGCAGCACTTCCAATGGAGATGGGAGGAGGCATCTTTTGACAAAGGAGAAAACCAATCATAATAGGATATGATGAGTACATTGACCATTGCGATTGTCGCATTATTTGTGTTCGGCTATCTGCTGATAGCCTTAGAGAGTTTCGTTAAGATTGACAAGGCGGCCATAGCCTTGCTGATGTTTGTACTGTGCTGGACACTGTTCATGGTGTCGCCCGAGAGCTACATCGGAGGCAGCGGCGAAGACCTGTTGGCCCGTGTGAGTGGCATCATCGAGCACCATCTTGGCAGCACTTCCACCACCTTGTTCTTCCTCATGGGCGCGATGACCATTGTGGAGATTGTGGACCAAAACGGTGGATTCAACTGGGTACGCGATGTCATGAAGACCCGTGGCCAGCGCAAGCTCCTCTGGCGTATCGCCCTGCTCACCTTTGTGCTGTCCGCCATCTTGGACAATCTTACCACCAGCATCGTGATGGTGATGATTCTCCGCAAGTTGGTGCCCGACCGCGACCACCGCATCCTCTATGCCTCGATGGTGATCATCGCTGCCAACGCCGGCGGTGCTTTCTCGCCCATAGGCGATGTGACCACCATCATGTTGTGGAACAAGGGTGTGATTACCGCCTTAGGCGTCATCTCCGAGATACTCATCCCGTCGATTGTGGCGATGGCCGTTCCGGCCCTCATCATGCAGCATAAGCTCAAGGGCAAGCTCAAGGTGAGCGAAGATTTTAAGGAAGAAAACTCCGACCACGACACCCCCTTTACCCGCAGGCAGCGCCAGATTATCTTCTTCCTCGGCGTGGGTGGACTGATGTTTGTACCCGTCTTCAAGGCACTCACCGGCCTGCCGCCGTTTGTGGGCATCCTGCTCGTTCTGGGCGTATTGTGGACGGTGACCGAGGCTTTCTACCGACATCTCACCGAGGCCAGCGAGCGCATAGACACCAGCAAGCGCGTGGGCGACCTGCTCTCCCGCATCGACATGCCTACTATCCTCTTCTTCCTTGGCATCCTCATGGCCGTGGCCTGCTTGGAGCAGATTGGCGTGCTCACCGCATTGGGCGAGGGACTCAATACCGTCTTCCAGGGCAACCACTATCTTGTCACGGGTGTCATCGGTGTGCTGTCGAGCATTGTAGACAATGTGCCGTTGGTGGCTGGCTGTATGGGCATGTACCCTGTCGAGGCTGCAGGCGACATGGCCGTAGACGGAATCTTCTGGCAGCTGTTGGCCTACTGCGCCGGCGTGGGCGGCTCGATGCTCATCATCGGCTCGGCCGCCGGCGTTGTGGTCATGGGCTCCGAAAAGATCTCCTTCGGATGGTACCTGCGCCACATTACATGGATAGCCTTTGTGGGCTATCTGGCAGGAATCTTCTCTTATTGGGTACTGCGTAGTTTTGTGTTTACCGTTCCGCTGTAGCGGCTACCAAGTGTTTCATGGGGTGTCCGCCCCATGAAGCATCGTTTTGGTAAACAAAACCATTGCGTAAGTACAGTTTTTCGGCCAGCGGGTTGCCCTTGTCTACCAGCAACCCCACGGCCGGCAATCCCAAGGCACGTGCCTTGTCGATGGTAGCCCTGATAAGCTGCGTGGCGATACCCTTTCCGCGGAATCGGTCGTCCACGCAGATACTGTCTATATACAATTCGCCTGCTTGGGTCTCGTCGGCGATGGCCGAATGGTCCATCCCCAATCTTGTTTTCGATTCTTCTATAAAGGCGCGCCGCAACGGGTGCAGCTGTGCGCCGTCGTACGATACGCAGATGCCGGCCAGATGGCCCTCTTCGTCGATGGCCACCAGCGTGTTGCGGTAACTGTATTGGCTGTCTTCACGCTCGCAGAGCGCGGTCATCAAGTCTTCAAAATCTTCCAGGGTGTGGTGCGGGCCGGCAAAATAGCGGCAGCAGTCATGGTTCATGGCGACCATGATGAGTCGGGCTATCTCCCGGGCCTGCATGGGCTGTGCTTGTCGAATCGTCATGTTGTCAGTGTCGTTTTTTCTCTTACTTTCTATCTGTTTGCGATGGCGCACCGTGCGCCTCTTTTTAGTCTTCTCTCTGTGGGGAGCGGCAGAAGTGCCATCAGGCCTTGGCCAGCGTGAAGTCAAACCTCAGTCCCCCCTCCGGATTGTTGCTGGCCGTGATGGTGCCACCGTGCAGCAGCACCGCATTCTTGACGATGGCCAGTCCCAGTCCTGTGCCGCCCATCTTGCGGCTGCGCCCCTTGTCCACGCGGTAGAAACGCTCAAACAGGCGCGGCAGATGCTCCGCCCCCACGCCTACACCGTTGTCGCTGAAGGTGAAGTGCCACCATTCCCCCTCCTCATGGGCGGTGAGCGTGATGGTGGTGCCCACGCCGGCGTAGGCGATGGCATTGTCGGTCAGGTTGCGGAGCACGCTGTACAGCAGACTCATGTTGCCGCGCACGCAGATATGCGCTGGCAGCCGGTTGGCGAAGTGCATCCGCTTGGCCTCCAGCTGCAGCGCTGTCTCCTTGCCGATGGTCATGGCCATCTGCGAGATGTCCACCTCCTCGATGCCCATCATCTGGGCACCGTCGTCCATCTTGTTGAGCGTGGAGATGTCCTGCAGGAGCGAGGTCAGGCGTTGGCTCTGGGCGAAGCACCGCTCCAGAAACTGCTGGCGGGTGGCCTCTGATATGCCCGGCGTGTCGAGGATGGTCTCCAGATAGCCCTGGATGCTCGCCACAGGAGTCTTGAGCTCATGGGCAATGTTTTGTGTGAGCTGCCGTTTGAGCACATCCTGCTCCTGCCGCGTGGTCTGCAGCCGCTTGTATATCTTGATGATACGCTCGGCGATCTCCCCCAGTTCGTCGTTGGGGAAGTCGATCAGATCCTCCGAGTCCAGCGACTCGCCGTGGTCAGCCCTCCAGGCAAAGGTACGCAACTTGTTGATATTCTGTCCCAACCTGCTGGTAAACTGGTAGAGCAGCAGCACCAGCACCAGCATGGCCACGATGGCAAACCACAGGTAGTGCTGGTCGGCTTGCAGCGACCGCGAGAGGTCATTGTTATAGGGTAGG
Organism: Bacteroidales bacterium; assembly: GCA_004554665.1. GTDB lineage: Bacteria > Bacteroidota > Bacteroidia > Bacteroidales > Bacteroidaceae > Prevotella. The sequence continues at coordinate 107,156 of SFKY01000001.1, read as the reverse complement.
GCGCTACGTATCACCACACTGTCGGTAGGGAAGTAAGTGGCCGAGTAGAAAAACTCGCCCTTCAGCGTCGGACTGTTGCGCTCCACAGCCGACCCGGCACCCTCTCGCAGCGCGCGGGCCACCTCGGGGCGGTTGGCGTGGTTGGCAAAGTCGGCATAGTTCTTGTGCAGGTTGTCGAAGATTACCCTTCCGTCGGGTCTGATCAGCGTCACGCGCTGTCCCGGCAGATGGTGCGTCCGCACGTATCGGTCTATCGTGGTCTCGTCCATGCAGCCCTTGGCGCGCAGTGCCTCGTCCATACGGTCGTTGAAGTTTTGCAACCGTATGTTCAGGGTGTCTATCTTGTACTGTTTTTCCCTTGTCTGCTGGTAGATGATAAAGGCAGTGGCAAAAACGATAAAGACAGAGATGACCCCCACGTAGAGCTTCTGCCCGATCGTGATTCTTCTCATCTCATTCCTCGAAATAGTAGCCGTAGCCCAGTCGGGTCACGATATGTTTGGCGTACACGCCTATCTTCTTGCGCATGCGTGTAATGTTCACGTCCACCGTGCGGTCCAGCACCAGCACATCCTTGGGCCAGATCTTGTTGATGAGTTCTTGGCGCGAGAAGACGCGGCCGCGCTCGCGCAACAGTAGCTGCAGAATCTCAAACTCCGTCTTCGAGAACGAAACCTCCTCGCCGTCTATGCGTACCGTCTTCTTGTCCAGGTTCAGCTCCAGCCCGTGGAATCGCAGCGTCTGCTGTCCCTGTGGTTGGTTCGGCTCGTGTGTGCGTCGCAGCACCGCCTTGATACGGGCCATCACCTCGCGGGTGGAGAAGGGTTTCGAGATGTAGTCGTCTGCCCCCAAGTCGAAACCGCGCACCGTATCGTTCTCGGTGTCTTTGGCCGTGAGGAAGATGATGGGCACGGCATGCGTCTCGGGTGCGCTTTTCACCTTGCGTGCCATCGCAAATCCGTCCATTCCCCCCATCATCACGTCCAAGAGCAGCAGGTCGAATCCTGCCAGATCCATCTCCAGTGCCTCTTCGGCAGAATTGGCCGTCACCACCTGAAAACCGTTTGCCTCCAGATTGAATCTAAGAATCTCGCACAGGTCGGGCTCGTCGTCCACGACCAGTATACGGTAATTGTTTTCTTCCATAATCGCTGTATCTACATTCATATCTGTTGCAAAATTATGAAAACTTGTGCGCTTCTGATCCCTTTGGCCTGTTACAATTCTGTGAAACTCGCCGCCAGGCACCGTACAAAGATACCCTTTTCCCCATTCCCATCCAAACCCTTTTCCCTAAAAGATGTTGCACCTCCCGTTTTTTTTTACATAAAACACAATCCTCTCCCCCGTGATGGCGCATGTAAGTAGGGACACAGCTTGGTGTGTCTGAATATGGCAGGGTGGGGACGAGACAGGGCCAATAACAGCCCGTAGGGCTATACGATTAGTAACCGGAGGCAACGCCCCCGGTCATGTGGCCTCCAATCAGATATAAGCCTGAAAGGCTGTACCTCATGCGTGGGAAGTATTGCCCTCCAGGCAAGAGAGAGCGGGCGTGAGCATAATCCGCAGGCGTTGCCGGCGGTTACTTATGGTACAGCCCTCTGGGCTGAATCTCTTTTGATTACATTGCTGCCCGGCATTGTCCCAATTAGCTGGGCATGCGCTCACTGCGTCTTCAATTCTTAGTGGCCGTAAGTTCGTAGTTGAACAAATCGAGCAACTGGTTTACTTTGTCCATCCTCAATGTGGTCTTTCCCTGCTCCAGGTTGCGTACGAAACACAGGCCTACCCCAGACTTCATGGCAAGGTCTTTTTGCGTTAGGCCATATTCCTTGCGTAATGCCTTTACCACTGCCGACAATTTGGTCCTTTCCATCTCAATTATATTCTTTCGAATGCAAAAATACAATATTTTTCTCAAATTACATTCGTTCTACTATAAAATTATTCCTGGTTGTTGATTTTATAGTAGCACTGCTTGGCCAAAATCGCGCCCTGTGTATCCCATATTCCATTTTGGACATGCGATTTTGGTATTTGTACCATGATATAGAAAAATTTTCAGAGGTATCATATTTGTAATCATTTAGCCCATACTGCACAACTGTTTTGCCATAGAGCGTGCGGGTAAGCGTGTGGCTCCTCTTCTCGATTCGCGATAAATCTTTGGAAAAGCTCCTTTGATATCGCGAAGACGTCGGGTGGCAGCAAGGATAGAGATATTCCAAACGTTGGCCACTTCTCTAATACAGTCTGTCGTATAACTTATTTGGTCAAAATTGAGTTTGCCTCCATGCTCCCTGGTTCGTAAGGTCACGTGGCCGTCTATTCCTGGTGCGTATAATGTTTTCTTTGTACACATATTTGTTATGATAAATATATCTTCTCATATTGAGAAAATCTCCTGATTCTGCAAAAACACATTTTTTTCCCTATTCGTCCAAGCTTTTGGTGATAAAAAATAGAAATCTAATATCAGCTATCACCCTCAGTATTCGTAAATGCCACGTTTACGGCAGCTAAATGCCACCTTTAGCAGTCGTAAACGTGGCATTTGGCTTTCGGGTAGGTGGCCGATGGGCTTTTGATAGGACTTATCGGCGTTTGCCAATCGGAGCGGATATGCGAGGGATTTCTGTTGGCGGGTGAGTATGTATGCAGTAAATATACATCTTGATTTGTCACATCGGGATGGCAAATGGGAGATTGAATAGCAAATAGTTGTTAATTAACGAGCAAAAAAAGTGGGCAAACGATTGCGTTACCAAACTAATTGCTATCTTTGCGGCGAGAAAAATGGCAAGGCCTGCAATATTTGGCATTGTCGGAGCCTAAAGACAAATAGCCAATTCGGGCACAGTTGCCGTCGGAGAGACGGTGGGCTGAATCTGTTACGACGACACAATAAGAAGATATATAAAAGAATGTCTATTGAAGCTTATACTATCTGTTTACAGTCTGTCAAAAGTAGATAAAGGAACTAAAAACGATAACTTAACTTAGTGTTTTACTATTTATAAAAATTAAAAGAATCTATGGACAATATGCAATTAAATTTGCTGAGACTATTGTTCTCTTCGGCATTGTGCATGGGTGTCACGGCAACCTACGCGGAAGCGGTGGAGCAGACATCACCCCAACCGGTGATGAAAGTGGCACAGGCAGGTGAGAAGACAGTAGGTGGACAGGTGCTCGACGAGACCGGGCAGCCTGTCATCGGTGCGACGATTACCGTGAAGGGCTCCAAGCTCGCCACCGTAACCGACATCGATGGTAATTTTACGATGAAGGTACCCGCAGGGGCCGTTCTCGTGGTGTCTTACATTGGCTACGCCGACAAGGAGGTGGCCGCCACAGGCACCGATATGAGAATCAGCCTTGCCCAGGACGAGAAGGTACTGGAAGAGGTAGTAGTGACCGCCCTTGGTATCAAGCGCTCCGAGAAGGCGCTGAGCTACAATGTACAGCAGATAGGCAATGAGGACCTGACCACCGTGAAGAGCACCAACTTCATGAACTCTCTGTCGGGTAAGGTTGCCGGTGTCAACATCAACGCCTCTTCGGCCGGTATGGGTGGTGCCACGAGGGTGGTGATGCGTGGTCCCAAATCGATCAACCAGAGCAACCAGGCACTGTATGTGATAGACGGTGTGCCAATCAACAACCGCAACAACGGTTCTTCGGAGGGTATCTTCGTAGACCAGCCCGGAGGTGAGGGCATAGCTGACGTTAACCCCGAGGATATCGAGAGCATCAGCGTGCTCAGCGGTCCTGCCGCTGCCGCCCTCTACGGTTCGGCTGCCGCCCAGGGTGTGATCATGATCACCACCAAGAAAGGTAAGGAAGGCCGCGTGTCGGTAACCGTATCCAACAGCTGCCAGTTCTCAGACCCCTTCATGATGCCGGAGTTCCAGAATGTGTATGCCAACCGTCCCGGTGAGGTACGCTCTTGGGGCGAGAAGTACAGTTCGCCCTATGCAGGGTTTGAGCCGGAAGACTTCTTCAACACCGGTTCCAACATTCAGAACAACGTATCGCTCACGGTGGGTAACGACAAGAACCAGACCTATGCCTCTATCGGTACCACCAACGCACAGGGTATCATCCCCAACAACAAGTACAACCGGTACAACTTTGCGTTCCGCAATACCACCAAGTTCTTGAATGACAAGCTGACGCTGGACTTCAGCTTCAACTACATCAACCAGAACGACAAGAACCTCATGGCCCAGGGTCAGTACTTCAACCCGCTCGTGCCCCTGTACCTCTTCCCGCGCGGCGAGAGCTTCGACGCCATCCGCACCTATGAGGTATGGGATTCGGCCCGCGGTATCTACGTGCAGAACTGGAACTATGGTGATGCCCTGCAGATGCAGAACCCCTATTGGGTGGCCAACCGCATGAACCGCATCAACCATAAGCACCGCTACATGACCAGCGGCAGCCTGAAGTATCAGATCACCGACTGGCTCGATGTGACCGGCCGCCTGCGTTGGGACCGTACCACCACCAAGGCAGAGGACCAGCGCTACGCATCGACCATCAACCTCTTCGCACACTCAGACTATGGTTTCTACAAGTACCACAACATTGCAGACCAGAGTCTCTATGGCGATATCATGTTTAATGTGAACAAGCACATCGGCGATTTCTCGATTGGTGCCAATGCCGGTGGCTCGTTCTCACGTACCCAGTATGATGACAATGGTTTCCAGGGCGGTCTGAAGGCTCCGTCCAACATCTTCACTCCCAATGCCATCGACTACGGCTCGGCCACCAACGACAACCGTCCTATCTACAGCTACAACAAGCACCACATCAACTCGCTCTTCGCCAACGTCGAGCTGGGCTGGCGCTCCATGCTGTACATGACCCTCACCGGCCGTAATGATTGGGATTCGGCACTTGCCGGTACCACCAACGAGTCGTTCTTCTATCCCTCGGTAGGTATGTCGGCCATCATCTCACAGATGGTACAGCTGCCCAAGGGTATCGACTATCTGAAGGTACGTGGCTCATGGGCCTCTGTGGGTTCGGCCATCAGCCCCAACATCACCTCGAAGTGGCGCTATGCCTACAACCCCGCCACACAGAGCTATGAGACGGTGACCTACAAGTTCCCCGAGACTTTCTATCCCGAGCGTACCGACTCTTGGGAGGCCGGTATCACCGCCCGCTTCCTGAACAACTCGCTCACCTTCGACCTGACGCTCTATCAGTCGAATACACGCAAGCAGACCTTCCTGCGCCCCATCACCGGTGCTGAGGGTTACAACAAGCAGTATGTGCAGACGGGTAACGTGCGCAACCGCGGTCTGGAGCTCTCGATCGGCTACAACAAGACCTGGGGCGACTTTACCTGGAACAGCAGCTTCACCTATAGTATGAACCGCAATAAGATCATCGAGCTGCTCGAGGATCCGGACGAGGTAATCCGTATGGGCGGCCTCAACGGTGCCGAAGTCATCCTGAAGAAGGGTGGCACCATGGGCGACATCTATACCTTTACCGACTTCAAGCGCGACAACGAAGGCAATATCGCGCTCGATGCCAGCGGCAATGTCATCCGCGAGACCCTTACCAACCCCCAGTACCGTGGCAACGTATTGCCCAAGGGCAACTTCGGTTTCTCCAACGACTTTACCTGGAAGGGCATCAACCTCGGCTTCCTCGTGACAGCCCGTGTGGGCGGCATCGTACTGAGCCAGACCCAGGCCATCCTCGACTACTATGGTGTGTCGGAATATTCAGCACAAGTGCGTGATGCCGGTGGCATCCCTGTAAACGGTGGCTATATCTCGGCCGAGAACTACTTTACCGTAGTGGGTGGCGATAACCCCATCTGGTCTGAGTACATCTACAGCGGCACCAACGTGCGTCTGCAAGAGGCCCACATCGGCTACAACGTGCCCAAGAAGTGGCTCGGAGGCGTTGACCTCTCGATCGGGCTCACTGCCAACAACCTCTTCATGATTTACTGCAAGGCTCCCTTCGATCCCGAGTCGACTGGTTCTACCGGAACCTTCTATCAGGGCTTCGACTACTTCATGCAGCCCAGCCTCCGCTCGCTCGGATTCAATGTTAAACTGAAGTTCTAAACTTACAAACAAGGACAATAAAATGAATACTAACAAGATAATGAAAAACGTTTCCTTGGGATTGGTGTCACTCTCGATGCTCGGACTGGTCACAGCTTGTACATCCGGATTCGAGGAGGCCAACCGTCCTGGCGACAAGGCAGCCGGCGACGAGCTCGCAAGGGACAACTACAATACTGGCTCGTTTCTCATCCAGATGCAGAACGAGGCATTCCCCGAGCAGGAGAATACCTACCAGATGAACCAAGACCTCATTGGCAACTATCTGGGCCGCTTCATGACCTATGCCAACAATGGCTTCGCAGGCAGCAACTTTGCCAAGATGAACGCCCCTGTGGGTTGGGTGCGCTATCCGTTTGCCGACAGCATGCCCAAGACGGTGTCGGCCTTTAACGAGGTGCTCCGCCTGTCGGGCACCGAGAGCTTGGGCTATGCATGGGCCCTCATCATGCGTGCCCAGTCGTTCCTCCGTCTGACCGACATGTATGGCCCGCTGCCCATCGGTGTTGAGGAAGACAAGAATGCCTACTCTTCACAGGAGGTCATCTACAAGACGCTGATCGCAGACCTCGACAAGGCCCTGCTCACCATCAACGGTATGGTGTCGGCCAACGGCGGTTCGCTCGTACAGTTCAAGGATGCCGACAAGGTTTATGGCGGCGACTTCACCAAATGGGTGAAATTTGCCAACTCGCTCAAGCTCCGCATCGCCATCCGCATGCGCTTCGTAGATCCCTCCTATGCCAAGCAGGTGGGCGAAGAGGCTGTATTGGCAGGTGTCATGACCTCTAACGACGACAATGCGGCCGTAACCTACGTGCCCAACGGGCAGTACAAGACTTCGGTAGAGTGGGGCGACAGCCGTGCCTGTGCCGATATCGACAGCTATATGAACGGTTACAACGATCCCCGTATCACCGCCTACTTCTCGGCTACAGCGACCGCGGGCAGCCGTACGGTCATAGGATGCCGTGCCGGTGCCAACATCGGTAACAAGACCGTAGCTGACGCTATCTATTCGGCCGCCAAGGTAGAGAAAGATACCCGTGGCGTGTGGATGACAGCAGCCGAGATGGCCTTCTGCCGTGCCGAGGGTGCTCTGGCCGGATGGTCGGGCATGGGAGGCAGCGTGCAGGAGCTCTACGAGGAGGGCATACGCCTGTCCTTCGACCAGTGGGGCGTGAAGGGTGTAGACAACTATCTGGCTGACGACAGCTCTACGCCTGCCGACTATGTAGACGCTGAGGGCGGCTATGGCGCCGGACACAGCAAGATGTCTGCCATCACCATCAAGTGGGACGAAAGCGCCACCGACGAGCAGAAGCTCGAGCGCCTCATCGTGCAGAAGTGGATTGCCCTCTATCCCGACGGGCAGGAGGCATGGTGCGAGATTCGTCGTACGGGCTATCCCAAGGTGTTCCCCGTGGCACAGACCACAGCCTATGACATCGAGGTGCCCAACCGCATTCCCTTCGACTACACCGAGGAAACCAACAACAAGGCCAACTACGACCGTGCTGTACAGCTGCTCGGCGGTGCCGACAACTACGCAACCAAGATGTGGTGGCAGAAGAAATAGTGTATAATCGAAAACCGTAAATTCAAGAATTAGCAATGAAAAGTATATATAAACTGTTGCTGCTGTTGATAGGGGCTTCGTTTCTGGTTACCGCTTGCGATACCGATATGGAGACTAAGGATCCTGCCAATCTCACCGAGTCTGCCAAGACAGAGGAATATTATGCAGCATTGAGAGCCTATAAGAAGACTGATCACCCCGTAGCTTTCGGATGGTTCGGCAACTGGGTGGGCAGTGGCGTGTCTTTGGAAAACAGCCTGCGCGGACTTCCCGACAGTGTGGACTTTGTGTCTATCTGGGGTAACTGGCGCAACCTCTCGCCCGAGAAGAAGGCCGACCTGGAGTATGTGCAGCGGGTGAAGGGCACCCGCGCCCTGATGTGCTTCATCGTGGCCAATATCGGCGACCAGCTCACTCCGTCTGGCGAAGATCCCGCAGCCTACTGGGGCTACGACACCAGCGACGAGGCCTCGATGGAGGCTGCCATCGTGAAGTATGCCAACCAGCTTTGCGATACCATCGACAAGTATGGTTACGACGGATTTGACTGGGACTACGAGCCCAACTATGGCTCGCGCGGCAACATCGCCGGTGTGGCCTCTCGCGAAAAGGTGTTTGTAGAAGCCCTCTCCAAGCGTGTGGGTCCCAAGTCTGGCACGGGTCGTCTGCTCGTCATCGACGGTGAGCCCCAGAGTGTGAACAGCGAGACAGGTACCTGCTTCGACTATTTCATCGTACAGGCCTATGCCTGCTCGGGTGATGCCAACCTCGACAGCCGTCTGAGCAGTACCATCCGCAACTTCGACGGTGTGCTCGAGGCCGAAGATGTGGCCAAGAAATACATCGTTACCGAAAACTTCGAGAGCTATGCCGCCGCAGGAGGCGTTACCTTCACCGACCGTTATGGCAACCGCATGATGAGTTTGGAAGGCATGGCCCGCTGGACACCCATCGTCAACGGTAAGCAGGTGCAGAAGGGCGGTATTGGTACCTACCACATGGAGTATGAGTACAATGCCGGCAAGCAGCCCTCTTATCCCGCTCTGCGCAAGGGTATACAGATTATGAATCCTTCAATCAAGTAATCCTAAAACTTCAAGAAAATGAGAAATCTGACAAAATATATTTTGGGAAGCATGGTGATGGGTGCCTGCGTGCTCAGCAGCTGCGACAATGCAGAATACGATGAGCTGAGGAACCAGGCCTATATCCTCCAGACCGGCACCAACGCCAATTCGGCCGAGAAGATGACGGTGGGCACCGAGGCAGTAGCCACTTCCATCAATGTGCGCCTCTCTGATGTGGCTGCCGAAACGAGCAGCTATCGTCTCGTCTACGATGCAGAGGCGCTGAACGAGTACAACAAGCGCAACGAGACTACCTACGAGGCGCTTCCGCAATCGTCGTTCTCTCTCTCTGACACAGAGGTTACCGTAGAGGCCGGTTCGTCGGTGTCTACCCCCGTTACGTTGACTGTCAATCCGCTTACCCAGGAGATGAAGGACTCGGGCAAGAAATATGCCGTAGCCTTCCGCTTGGAATCTGCAGACGGCAAGACTAACGTGATGAAGTCTGGCAGCGTGATGGTCTACATCGTCGACCTCGTGATCATCCAGCCCGTTGTCGTGCTCAACACTGGTCACTACGTACAGAATGAGATGAGCGAAACCTATCCGCTCACCGAGTGGACCGTAGAGTTCAACATCAACAAGGCCATCCTCGGTACCGCTGTAGGCCAGTATAACAACCAGGCCCTGTTCAGCGCCAGTCCCGATGAAATCTACATCCGCTTCGGCGATGCGCCCATCGAGGGTAACCGTCTGCAGATCAAGACTCAGGGTACCCAGATGAACAGCCAGATGCTCTTCAATGCCAACACTTGGTACCACATTGCCTTCGTATGCACAGGCAGCAAGCTCTATCTCTATGTCAACGGCCAGTTGGACAACTCGATGGATATGCCGGGCAAGACTACCAATGTGAATTCCTACACGTTGTGCAGCAACTCATATTACACCAAGGGCGATGCCATGTTCAGTGAGTACAGGTTGTGGAGCAAGGCACGCACCCAGAAAGAGCTTCAGAACAACATGTACGTCTGCGACCCCACTACCGAAGGTCTGATCTTCTACTACAAGTTCAACGAGGGTAGCGGCTTCAACTTCCGCGATTCCTCCAAGAATGGCTACCACACCACCACTGTGGGTGAGAGCATGCCTACATGGGTTCAGGACGTGCGTATCGACGGTAAGTAATCACAGGTTAAACAAAGTCTTAAAATAGAATAAAGATGAAATCAATCATAACCAAATCAACGCTCCTGCTTCTTGCAGCGCTGCCCTTATTTACAGCCTGCCAAGACGAGCCTGAGGTAGGCTCAACGCTTTACCCCACCGAGCAGGAGAATTATGGCCCCAAGGCCTATATCAACGAGATAGGCGGAGCGGGCAATGAGGCTGCCGTAGAGGTGGTGCAGACCCCGGTGGCCCTGATGTTGCCCGAAGAGGGTTCCATTTCCTTCCGTGTCAAGCTCACAGCGCCTGTGGACAACGACGTGACGGTAAACATTGTGGCCGACACCGAGAAGGCTGCTGCCTACAAGAGTGGCTGCGAGGCATTGCCCGCAGCCGGATTCCAGATCAAGAACGCGCAGGTACGCATTCCTGCCGGTGAGATGGTGAGTGCCGAGGCTGTGGAAGTATCTCTGGTTGACGGCGATGCCATCCGTAATCTCGAAAACACCAGCGTCATCGCCCTCACCCTTTCGGATGCCACCGGCGGTGTAGCTGTAGGAAAGAACAATAATACCTATTATGCGGTAGTGAGCAAGAAGGTTACCAACTACAAGGGTCAGAACGTTGCTGATCTGGAAGGCAGAACCCAGATACCTTACGACAGCTATACGGTAACGGATGATTATGGTGACGACTATACGGCAGAGCTCTCTGACGGCGACAATAGCACCGATTGCTATGGCTACTACGAGTTCTACCTCATGGCCACCTTTACCAATCCTACACCTGTATCGGCCCTGGTATTCCATGCCGGAACCTACTATCCCTACTATTACACGCCGAAGATTGTCGAGGTGCTTACCAGCAACGACGGTGAGGAGTGGACCAGCCAGACAGGCGGCACAGTCACCAGTACTATCCGTCCGTCCAGCGCTACCACCCCCATTCCTTTCGTGCTCTACTCGCCCATTACGTGCAAGTATGTGAAGTTCCGCGTTGAGAACAGCTTCTCTTGGGGTTACTCTTACGTATCGGAGTTGAAACTCTACCAATAAGTCTCTTAATAGTAATTAATCAGAAAGAGGCGGCATCACACTCGATGCCGCCTCTTTTTGATTTTATAGAAATTCTGTACAATCTTCCTGTCAGCCCCTCTCCCTTACAGTAGTGTAAGCGAATAAAGATAGATGACCGAAGCGGGAATGGCCATGAGCGACGAGTCAAAGCGGTCGAGCATGCCTCCGTGTCCAGGCAGGATATTGCCACTGTCCTTGATGCCCAGCGTGCGCTTGAAAAGACTTTCCACCAGATCGCCCCATGTGCCGAACACCACGATGACCAGTCCCAGTCCCATCCACTGCAGGATGTTGAGGCCCGAGAGATGGTCGCCTTGGGCTTCCCAATAGCCGATTCCTGCGGCCACTGCCAGCACCAGCAGGCCGCCGCCGATACTGCCTTCCCAAGACTTGCCCGGGCTGACACGGGGAAACAACTTGTGCTTACCGAAGAGTGAACCGCTGCAATAGGCACCCGTATCGTTGGCCCAGAGGAAGATGAAGACCGAGAGCGGCAACAGGTAATAGTAGCTGATGAAGCCGTCGGCAGACTGGCGGAAGGCGAGTACATTGATCATCGAGAGCGGCAATGCGATATACATCTGAGCCAGCATGGTATAGGCCCAATCGTTTACAGCATTGGCGTTGCGCAGATACAGTTCGCTTACAAACAGATAGACCACCGTGAGCAGGTAAGGTACAAACACCGCGTTGGTCTGTATGTACCCGCTGTTGATACCAGCCACAGCGATGAAAAAGTAGACGGCCGCCACGGTAGAGATAAACCGGTTTACCGTTACCTCCTTGAGCTGGTTGACCAGTCCGCAGTACTCCCATGTGGCCATGCCCGTAATGAGGGCGAAGAGCAATACCATCGCCAACGGCTTGAAAAAGCACGTCACCATGATGGCAACAAACAAAATTCCCGTAATAGACCTGACAATCAGGTTCTGCATCTTTTCACTCATACCCCTTTTTGTGTTAGTTACCGTTATTGTATATGTATTTTTTCCCCATTGTTGGCGGACGCACGAACGTGCGTCCCTACGTGCGGTCATCAGTCTTGGCCTTACACTTTTTTACCTCTTTACTTTTTTACCGTTTTACCTTTAAAAAGTTTTTTACTTTTCTTTTTCCGCCATGTTGCGCTCATGCTCAGCCTGTGCCTCTTTCACCACGTCGGGCATGTCTTCCAATTTGGGCTCGTCTTGCTCGGCATTGGCCTCGATAATCTCTTGTGAACGGCTGACCCATGGGCGCTTGCCGAAGATTTTCTCCACGTCCTCGGCAAAGATGACCTCTTTCTGGAAGAGCAGTTCGGCCAACTGACGGTGTCCCTCTGCATGGTCTGTGAGCAACTGCTTGGCGCGGTCGTACTGTTCGCCTATCATCTTCAGCACCTCATCGTCCATCACCTTGGCGGTGGTTTCCGAGTAGGGGCGCTGGAACTGGTACTCCTGGTTGTTATAATAGCAGATGTTGGGCAGCCTGTCGCTCATGCCGGCGTAAGCCACCATGCCATAGGCGCTCTTGGTGGCCCGCTCCAAGTCGTTCATAGCTCCCGTCGACACCTGTCCGATAAACAGTTCTTCGGCCGCTCTTCCCCCCAGCAGCGAGCACATCTCGTCGAGCATCTCCTCCTTGGTGGTGATGACACGCTCTTCGGGCAGATACCACGCGGCACCTAAGGCTTGTCCACGTGGCACAATGGTCACTTTGATGAGTGGGTTGGCATACCGGCAGAACCACGATATAGTGGCATGGCCAGCCTCGTGGATGGCGATGGCACGCTTCTCGTCGGCCGTCATCACCTTGGTCTTCTTCTCCAGACCACCGATGATACGGTCTACCGCGTTCAGGAAGTCTTGCTTGCCCACGTGATCGCTATTGTGACGGGCGGCAATGAGCGCTGCCTCGTTGCACACGTTGGCGATATCGGCACCCGAGAAGCCCGGAGTCTGCCGTGCGAGGAAGTCCACGTCCAGCGAATCGTCTTTCTTGATAGGCTTCAGGTGCACGTTGAAGATGGCCTTGCGCTCTGCCAAGTCGGGCAAATCTACATGTATCTGTCGGTCGAAACGGCCGGCACGCAGCAGCGCCTTGTCGAGCATGTCCACACGGTTGGTGGCGGCCAGCACGATGACACCCGAATTGGTGCCGAAGCCGTCCATCTCTGTGAGCAGGGCATTGAGCGTATTCTCGCGCTCGTCGTTGCCACCCATCGAGGGATTCTTGCTGCGGGCTCGTCCCACAGCGTCTATCTCATCGATGAAGATGATACAGGGAGCCTTTTCCTTGGCCTGACGGAACACGTCGCGCACACGACTCGCACCGACACCCACAAACATCTCCACGAAGTCAGAACCACTCATCGAGAAAAACGGCACACCCGCCTCACCGGCCACAGCCTTGGCCAGCAGCGTCTTGCCTGTACCCGGAGGACCTATCAGCAGTGCGCCCTTGGGTATCTTGCCGCCGAGGTCGGTGTAGCGTTGCGGGTTTTTCAGAAACTCCACTATCTCCTGTACCTCCTGCTTGGCACCCTCCTGACCGGCCACATCCTTGAACGTGATGCCCAGTTCGCCAGCTTTCTCATATAGCTTGGCCTTGCTCTTGCCCACGTTGAAGACACCTCCGCCACCGGAACCGCCTCCGCTCCACTTTCTCATGAAGAAGATCCATACTCCGATGAGCAGGATGAGCGGCCCGAAGTTGAAGAGAAAGGTCATCAGACCGTTGTTGTCCTTGTTCTCATAGTCGTAGTCCTTCAGCTTGCCGGCCTTCTGGGCAGCCAGCAGGTAGTCCTCCACCTTGTCCACAGAGCCGAAGCTCACGTTCACATAGGGATTGCTGCCTACATCCTTGGCCTTCATGCGGAATACGTCGCGCACGTTGGCGCTCTTCACATACATCTTCAGCGTACGCTCCGAGGTGTTGATGACCACGCGCTCGGCGTAGCCCTTGTTTACATATTCCTTAAACTTGGTATAGGTGGCCTCTTGGCTTATACTGCCGGCCCCCAAAGCTTCTCCACCGCCCGAGAAGGCGAGGAAAGCCAGTCCGGCGAGCATGATGATGTAGATCCAGTTCATGTTGAACCGGGGCATCTTGGGCTGCTCGCCTCCCTGTTTGTTGTCGTATGGATTATTGTTGCTCATGTCGTTTGAAACTCTTATGGTCTGTTATTGTCATTCGCTGTTGCCGGTGCTCAGTCCAGATCGGGCAACTGCGTCAGCGGCGCATCCTCCCAGAGGTGCTCCAGGTCATAAAACTCGCGTACCTCGGGCAGGAAGATGTGTACCATCACATCCACAAAGTCGATGGCCACCCACTGGTTGGTGCCCAGTCCTACCGCTCCCACGGGCTTCTCGCCCAGTTCGGTCCGCACCGTGTCGCCCACTTCCTCGGCTATCGCCTCCACTTGTGTGGGCGAACTGCCTTGGCAGATGATGAAATATTGCGCGATGGCACCGTCTATCGCCCTCAGATCGGCGATGACGATACCCTTACCCTTTTTTTCCTGAATTCCTTTGGTGATACTCTCCACCAATTGTTGTGCTGTAGTCATTACTATCTGTTTGTACTGTTAATATCGTTGCTTTTATACCTTAATTATATATATGGCCGCCTGCATGTGGCATGCGAAGGGCATGAAATACAGTGCAAAGGTACGCCTAATTCTCCGAAAATGCCAAGAGAAATACATGAAATTGTTTTTTTTTATGAAAAAAGTCGCGATTTTTTTTGGTAAGTAAGAAAAAAGCAGTACCTTTGCAATCGCAAAACAGCAATAACTATTGCTAAGCACACTGGGATATGGTGTAATGGTAACACAACAGATTCTGGTCCTGTTTTTCCTGGTTCGAGTCCGGGTATCCCAACAGAAGAAAGCCATGCAGCGAGGAGTTGTGTGGCTTTCTTATTTTCCGACACTATGATACGCATCGAATGTACACTCGTAGGATTCAGACATCACGCCTGGCAGGGCGATGGGCTCGACCGGCACCTCGCTGAGGCGCGGGGCAAGCGTGTTGTGCTCATGCGCGACGAGGCCAACGACCGCAACCGGTGTGCCACCGTGGTGTGTATAGACTCCGAAGTGGTGGGCTATGTGGCCAACGACCAGTGCCATGTCACCTCTGCCTATCTGGCCTGTGGCACCGTGGGGCTGCTGTATGGCCAGGTGACCGATGTGGATGTGCCCAACCGCCGCTGTACGGCCACCATCGAGGTGGAGGAGGTGGTGGCTGTCACCCCGATAGAGGCCGACGCTGCTTTTGAGACTTGGGACAAAGCGCATAGCCTGCTCCCCGTGATGCGTTTCGACGATACCGAACTGCGACTCATGATGCTCCAGCGCGATATCGTGCACCTGCTCACCACCCACCGCGACCTCGACGATACCCTGCGCACCAATCTCGAAGCCTATTGCCGGCTCTGCCCCTACGATGTGAGCAGGGAGGCCACACAGTGCCGTCGCCAGATAGCCGATCTCCTGGCCGCCAGTCCGCACAGCGCCGTGCGGGCGTGGGCCAAGCGCGTCGAGGTGCTCATTACCGGTATGGGAAGCGACGAGACCACCGAGGCTGTGGCCCGCTACATCCGCGTACAGTTGCCCCGTCGGCGGGTGTTTGCCGACATGGCCCGCCGCTATGCCTGCACCGACCCCACCGAGGTAGAACAGGCGCTGCGCAGTTTCCCCTATGGCCTCTATGCCGAGTACGAGGTGTCGCCCACCGATTTTGTCTCCATGCTCTACTACCGCCAGATTCCTGCCCGTGTGCTCCGCCGTTTTCTCTCGGGCGTGCTGCTGCTCGAGTGTCTGTGCGGCCGGTTGGCCGCCGATGGCGACAGGCAGCGGCGCCAGCGCGAAGTGGCGGAGTATGTGGCGCGAATAGAGAGTTGCGCGTCGGCGGCATGGCGGGGGCGCACCCAACTGCTGTGGCAGCGTATCACCGATGCCTACGATAGTCGCTTGGCCAAGCTCAACGGGGCCAAGGGCACCCGCTTCAATGCCCGTTTTGTCTGCAATGTGGTGGGCCGGCTGATAGACCTTGGCGTGTACACGGCAGAGGTGTCGCAGGCCGAATACGGGCGCAGATTGGCCGTGGGCGGCAAGGACATGCGTCCGTCTGTGAACAAGGGATTGGCCGACGAGGCCACAGTAAAGACCTTTGTCGATGCGCTGGTGCGCGGCACTGACAGCTGACTGGTTTGGCTGGAATCTATGACTACTCCATCGCCAAACCGCTGATTATCAATCTGTCATCTTTCTGATTTATATCATCCGGCTGATATGTTTCATGTCAGCGAGGGCATTGTGTACCTTTGCACCCGTAACCGGTTATGCAAGAGAACTGATAGGACACAAGTAACAACCCTTTAAAAAAACAGAAAGTATGATTCAAATCGAACTGAAGCGCATCGCCAAGCGCAAGGACTATACCATTGGCCAACTCTATGTAGACGGCACTTATCTCTGTGACACGCTCGAGCCCACGTGGCGCAATCTGGCACAGGGCGCACGCAAGCTCAAGGGCCGTACCGCCATCCCCGAGGGGCGTTATCCCGTGGTGGTTACCCACAGCCCACGTTTCGATGCATGGCTCCCGCTGCTGGTGGGCGTACCGGGATTCACGGGCATACGCATCCATGCGGGCAACACGGCGGCCGATACCGAGGGCTGCATCCTGGTGGGACAGAATCTGAAGCGGGGACAAGTGCTCAACTCGCGCATCTGCCTGCACCGGCTCATGCAGCTGCTCGATGCCCGCAAGGCGGGTGAGCCGGCCTTTATCACCATAGTCTGATGCCTTACCTCTACTCTCCCGACGGTGTAGCACTGTCGGGAGATTTGCATCCTGTCTTCGTCAGGTTGTTGCCGGAGACATTCCCGTTCCATGAAAACTTGTTTGCTATGTGGCGAAGGCCAGGGAGCAGGCATTTCCATATTACAATCCTGACTTTGTCAATAAGTATGGCGCATGTATAGATGCTGCCAATCAGCAATGCAACATTTCCGACAAACGTGTATCGGTCTACGGTTAGAAACCAATGCTTGATGATATCCGTGTAATAAGGGTGGAAGAAATGGCTATCCATGTGTACCAAATAGGCTGCAAAACAAGACACGGCTACCCAATTGATAAAGCTGTTACAGAATGATAATTTAGAGAAAAACAAGAAAAAGTACACAGCACTGAGAATGACTAATGGAGAAGAATAAGCATACATGAGCCAGTAAGAGTGATCATGCCTGGTCAAATAAAATGCTATGAGAGAGATGGCTATGGTGAGACATAGATAGACGAGAAAGTCTTTCCACTTGTCAAACTGCGTGAGATAAAGGGGATAAAGGCGAATGTAGCGGGCAAGCATGTATAATCCGATAAATGATAGGGGAGAGTAGCCGTTGGCAAACCATCCCTGTTCGAAATAGAATCCGTATAGGGTCTGTATGCAGTAATATCCTATAATAAACCATGCCAGTTGCCTCTGAGATGAGTGGAGGATGAAAGCATTCAGAACAGGAGAGAATAGATAGAGTATGATATAAGACTTGACAAACCAATGGTCAGAGAAGATAAACATTTTTATCCATCCTTTCACGCCTTCGGATTCGGTTAGTCCCAATAGTAGTAACGACAAGTACATGAATGTCCCGAAAAACCATACCTGGAATATAAACTCGGAGATACGGGAAAACTTGGCTTTGATGCCAAACCATCCAGAGATGATGACAAAGACGTTGACACAGATGATGGAAGCTGACTCGCCGAAGAAGCGCAAGAAAGAGTCGATGGGAGCCGCTGCTATCTCTTGCTGGGTAGGTGCACTGATAGATTTGAAGCAAGCATGCACTACCATCACCAGCAGCATGGCAATGATTCTTAGTAGTTCTATGTTAGATTCACGTTGGGTGTGGTGGGGTTGGGAGATTGGCTTGGGATTCGTTAATGTAGTGTTGACCATCTGTTTTGTTGTACTTGATTGCATGTCTGATAACTATTGTCTCTTGCAGCAGTCCCCAACAAGATGGTATTCATAACGGGCGAGAAAACATAAATGTAAAAGCGTGGACTGCCGACAATAGCTCGTTTTACGTTTCGAGGCCTTCGCACTGCCCATCACTGTAAACGATCAACGCCGGAGCCCACGCATACATGTATATCATACCCACGGCATGCCCCATAGTTATAGGGCACACCTTGGGCTCGATGTACATACACTCATGGGCATCTACTTTGGCATTGTCTTTGACAGTGATTGAAATGTGCGAAGTTTCGAAACGTCAAAAACAAAGCGATTGTAAACGCCTTATCATATATGTGTCTTTCTCTTCCTTGCTCTGCTCTTGGCATCAGCGTGAGAGATTGACTTTGCAAAGGTAGCAAAAATAATCAGAAACAGATGTTTATAGGATGGAAAAATAGCATCTAAAATCCTTTCCTTGTGGTTATTCTTTGGCTATGAGAGTTGTGTACTATCCCATGTCCCCCGTCGCCAATCGCAGAGTGTCTCCGGCCTCCATGAGGGGAGCCAATCTGTGATTGGCGACGGAGGGCGAGGGATAGGGTGAGGGCACCACAGGGACAAGGCACCACAGGGCACACCTCCAACCATTATTGGCAGAAAAAAACGTAAAGGTGGCGTTTACGAGGTCTAAACGCCACCTTTACGACGCTAATCATGGCATTTACGGGAGACAAACGATAGGGCGGTGAAGATGAGGGCATGATTGGTAGGGGGGGGGAAATAAACTTTTTCTATCCGAAGTTTATCGGCAGATGCTTGCCTGATTGGAATCGTTTTCATACCTTTGTGGTCGCATCGAGGCGTTGCCTCCCTATGCCGTGGCGCTATCGCCTGCGGCGAGGGTGGGGAACGCGCAGAAAGCAAAAAACACATTAAAAGGAAAAGAAAATGATAAGGATGATTCCGACATTGGGTTTTGCGGAGGCTTGCAGGCAGGCTTCCGGCAGATTGTTTGATTTTCGTGGCCGTAGCCGCCGTTCCGAATACTGGTGGGCTTCTCTTGCCCTCTTTCTGGTATCGGCAGGACTCTCGTTGCTGCAGATGTTGCTGGATGCCGTGGCAGTGACGGTGGTCGCTGGTTTGTGCTCCATCGTGCTGAATATCATGGGGCTGGCCCTCTCGTTTCGTCGTCTGCACGACACGGGGCGCAGTGGATGGTGGATGGGCGGATACATGCTGGCCTATCTGCTGGGGCTGGTGGTGCTGAGCATCGTGATGATATGTTCAGGTTTTGTTCCCGTGATGGACTATAAGGGTGATGATCTCCCCTGTGTGTCCGGTCTGCTGATAGCTTTCTTCTCTTGGTTTGCGCTGTCACTCATCTATGGTCTGGTGATGCTTTACTTCTTGTGCCAGGACAGCGAACAGGGAGCGAACAAGTATGGGGCATCGCCCAAGTATGTGGAGGAGGCTGAACCTGTAGCCACGGCGGCAGCAGATGTGCAGCTGTGATACAGCTCGATAGGCAGAGACATAAAAAAATCCTCCGAAGGCACAGCCTCCGGAGGATTTTTTTATGATGGGGGGATGTTGTGGATGCTTAGTTGTTGTTTTCGGCATCGATGGCCTTGATCTTCTGGCGCACCAGCTCCAGATCGTCCTTGAGCTTGTCCACCTTCTTGTTCATCTCGTCGATGAGGCTGTTGCCCTTCTTGCTGCTCACGTTGAGGAAGCCGAGGTTGTTCTCGTAGGTGGTAATCTCCGACTTGAGCTGCTCATAGCGTCGCATGAGTCTGCTCCGCTCGTTGTCGAGCAGTTCCTCGCCCTGCTTGGCCATGTTCTTGATGCTGTGCTTGAAGTTGTCGAGACGCTGGCGGCTCACCGAGATGTTGAGCTGCTTGTAGATGGCGTCGAGCACGTCGTGGTATTCCTTGTAGAGCTTATCCTTCTCCTTAAAGGGCACATGTCCTATCTGGTTGTACTGGTTCATGAGCTGCTGCACGGTCTCCTGTACGTTGTCGGCGGCATTGTCGAGCAGTGCCCGGAGCTGTGCGATGATGTCGCGTTTCTGGCTCAGGTTCTGGTGCTCGCTGCTGCGTGTGCCGGCGTTGGCCGCATTGCGTGCCTCGAAGAAGTGGTTGCAGGCGGTGATGAACTCGTTCCACAGCTGGTCGCCCACTTTCTTGGGCACCATGCCGATGGTCTTCCACTCTTTCTGCATGTTGATGAGCTTGTCTGATGTCGATTTCCACTCCGTAGACTCAGCGAGCGCCTTGGCTTTTTCCACCAGCTCGCGCTTGCGCTTGGTGTTCTCGGCGAAGCGGCTCTTCAGCGCTTTGAAAAATTCTGCCTTGCGGCCGAAGAAGTCGTCGCAGGTGGCGCGGAATCGCTCGAAAATCTTCACATTCATCTTCTGGGGAGCGAAACCGATGGTCTTCCACTCGTTTTGTATCTCGATGATCTGCTTGGTGTGCTTCTCCCAGTCGCTGGCACCCTTGTTCTCCTCTTGGGCGATGGCTTCCACCTTCTCGCAGAGGGCAGTCTTGCGTGCCAGGTTCTCCTCTTCCTTGGCGCGGAGCCCCTCGAAGTGCTGCTGGTGCTTCTTGTTGATGACCGTTGAGGCAGCCTTGAATCTTGCCCAAACCTGCTCACGCAGTTCCTTGGCCACGGGGCCTATCTCGCGATACTGCTGGTGGAGCTCCTGCAACTGGTGGAAAGCGCTGATGACATCGGCCTCCTCGGCCAGTTTCTCGGCAGCTTCGCAGAGTTTTGTCTTCAGTTCGAGATTCTTCTTGAAGTCGTACTCGCGGGCTTCGCGGTTCAGGTTGAGCAGGTCGTAATATTGCTCCACGTAGAGCTGGTAGTTGCGCCACAGTTCGTTGGCCTTCTCGGCGGGCACGGCCTTGATTTCCTTCCATGCCTGCTGCAGTGCCTTGAACTCGTTGTATGACTTGTTGGCTTCATCGGGCGATGTGGCCATCGCCTTGAGCTGCTCGATGATTTCCAGTTTTTTCTTCAGATTCTCCTGTTTCTCCTCTTCCTGCTTCAGGAACGCCTTGGCGCGTTTCTCCTTGATGATGCCCCATTCGGCCTTGAACTGCTCTTCGGTCTCGTCGGGCAGCACCTGGTAGGTCTCAGGGTCTCCTCCGGCTTCGAGGTAAGCTTTCTGCTGTGCGTCGCGCTCAGTGAAAAGCAACTTATAGAATGTGGTTTTCAGTTGGTCTACTTCGTCTTTGGCGGGCACTTCCTCGCTGTGTGCGATTTCCTTTACACGCTCAAGCACTTCTTCTTTCGTGGTATATAGCTTCCGAGGCTCGCTCACGGAAACAGGAGCCTGCTCAGCGGTAACTTCTGCCGCAGGTTCGGTTTCGGGCTGTTCGTTTGTCACTTCGGTAGTGTCTACTACTTTGTTCTCATCTTTTATCTCCTCTTGCAGGATGTTGTCTTGAGAGTCCATCATTTCGCTGTTTAGTTTATGATTACAGGTTTTCTCTGAGCATAATTATTGATTGCAAACTTAATGAAAAAGTTTGTAAAATCCTAAAGAAAATCCATTTTTCTGCAATTTTTTCTTTTAAAGTAGACGTTTGAAGCGCAGAATCCACCATGTGATGCCCGAAACGAGGATGGAGATGACGATGGCAATGAGGAATCCGTAACTGCTCTGCTCCATGCCGTTGACGAGATTCATGCCGAAGAGAGAGGCTACCAGCGTGGAAAACATGAGGATGATGGTGACCGATGTGAGGGTACGCATGGTGGTGTTCATGTTGTTGTTGATGATGCTGGAATAGGTGTCCATCGTCGATTCCAAGATGTCCGAATAGATGGAGGTGGTCTCGCGGGCCTGCGACATCTCGATGTTGACGTCCTCGATGAGGTCGGCGTCCAACTCGTCCACCTGCAGCTTGAACTTCAGTTTCTGCAGCAGCGTCTCGTTGCCTCGGATGGAGGTGATGAAGTAGGTGAGCGAGTCTTGCAGGCGCGAAAGGCCGATGAGGCTCTCGTTGTTGACATTGTGGTCCAGATTGTGCTTGGCCTTCTCGATGAGGGTGCTGATCTGCTTGAGCCGCTTCAGGTACCATACGGCGCTGGAGAGGAACAGGCGGAAGGTGAGGTCTACATAATCGGTGAAGCCTACGCCCCGCTTCTGCTGGAACGACACGAAGTCTATCATCATGTTGGTCTCGTAGTAGCACACCGTGATGGTCACGTCGCGCTTGTGGATGATACCCAGCGGCACCGTGGTGTAGGGGGTGCGCGACCTTACCTCCTTGACGTAGGGGATACGCAGGATGATGAGCATCCATCCGTCGTCGTACTCATAGCGTGCACGCTCGTCAGTATCGCTGATGTCGGAAAGAAAGTAGTCGGGGATATTGAAACGCTCTTCGAGCTCTTGTTGGTCTTCGTCCGTGGGACAGGTTACTTGTATCCAGCAGTTGGGCTGCCACTCCTTGATGGCAGTCAGGTTTTTCTCTATATTCCAGAATGTCTTCATAATTGTCAGTCTCCATCGGTTAGATAAGTTGGAGACCGGCCATCATGATGGTTGCCCCCAGCTTACATGTTATCGTTTTCCGCGTAATAGTCGTCCATATGATAATAAAAAGCTGCTTGTTTTGGTTTTGCGGTGCAAAAATAATAAAAATAAATCGTAACCTCCGCTTTTCTTGCCGTTTTTTTGCTGTCAAGCGGTGTTTTTTCTTCTGATTGTATTGCCTGTTACGGGAGAAAATTTACAATTAAGAATTCACAATTCATAATTCGTAAATAGAAGGCCGTTCAGTTTCCTTTTGGTGCCAGCCAATTATGAATTATGAATTCTTAATTGTGAATTAAAACATTACTTCTCAGCTACCTCTTCCAAAGCCTGTGTGAGCAGTCTCCAGAACGGTTCCACGGTGGGGATGAGGCAACGCTCGGTGGTGGTGTGCGGCGATCGGAGCGTGGGACCGAGGCTCACTACGTCGAGATTGGGATATTTGCCCAGGATGACAGAGCACTCCAGACCGGCGTGGTCTACCTGTACGATTCCCTCTTCGCCGTTCTGCTCCTTGTAGATCTTCTTCAGCAGGTTCAGAATCTCGCTGTCGGGGTTAGGATCCCATCCTCCGTAGCTGCCACTGGTCTCTACCTTCATGCCGGCCATGTTGAAACAGCTCTCCAAGGTCTTCACCACATAGTCCTTCATATCCTCGCGCGAACTGCGGGCAAGGATCTTGATGGCGGCCTTGCCGGCCTCGATGTCGATGATGGCCAGGTTGCTCGAAGTCTCTACTACATCGGGATATACAGGAATCATACGGATCACACCGTTGTGGCAAGCGTAGATGGCGTCGATCAGATTGTCTTGTATAGCGACGGGCACCTCGGTGGCGGGAGTGGCCACCTCTTCAGCGAAGAACTCGATGCCGCTCTCGATGGTCTTGTACTCGTCGGCGAAGTCGGCCAGCCAGTCGGCCACCAGTTCTTTCAGCGCCTCCACATTCTCCTTTGGCAGGGTGAGTACCACCTCGGCCTTGAAGGGGATGGCATTGCGCATGTTGCCGCCGTGCCATGAGGCCAACCGGGCTTCGCATTGCTCGATGGCTTCGCGTACAAAGCGCACCATGAGCTTGTTGGCGTTGCCGCGTCCTTCGTGTATCTCCAGACCAGAGTGTCCACCACGCAGACCCTTGAGTGTCACGCGAACGGCAGCGTCGTCGGGGTCGGTCTCAGTCTCCTTGTAGTCGAGAGTGGCGGTAACGTCTATGCCGCCGGCCGAACCGATGACAAACTTGCCCCATGTCTCTGAGTCGAGGTTCATCAGGATGTCTGAGTTCAGCTCACCCTCTGGCAGGTCATTGGCACCATACATGCCGGTCTCCTCGTCAGCGGTGATCAGCGCCTCCACGGGGCCGTGCTTCAGGTCGGTCGCCTCCATCACAGCCATGATGGCTGCCACGCCGATACCGTCGTCTGCGCCCAGCGTCGTGCCGCGTGCCTTCACCCAGTCGCCGTCGATATAGGTCTCGATGGGGTCGGTCTCGAAGTTGTGGGTGCTTTCGGGCGATTTCTGCGGTACCATATCCATGTGTGCCTGCAGCAACACCGTCTTGCGGTTTTCGTAACCCGGTGTGGCGGGCTTGCGCATCACGATGTTGTTGCCACTATCCTTAAACGCCTCAACGCCTACTCGTGCGGCAAAGTCGAGGAGAAACTGCTGTACTTTTTCCAGATGTCCTGAGGGACGGGGAACCTGTGTCAGTGCGTGGAAGTTTTTCCAGATGCACTCGGGCTGTAAATTCTTGATTTCGCTCATAATAATAAATATAGGTGTTAAATTTGAGATTCGGGTTGTACCGCCTGTCTGATTCGGGTAAACGACAGCGCTATCCATGCATAGACACCGAGCAGCACCACCAGCAGCGTCTGTACCGAATGGACAATCAGTACAAAGTAAAGGGCGTCTGTGTCGGCCACGCCATAGAGGATGAGCATCGTCTTCACGGCAAAGTGCCACGGCCCGGCACCGTTGGGGGTGGGGACGATGACGGCGATGGAGCCCACGATAAAGGTCACCAGCGCACAGTCCATGCCCAATGAGGCGGTGGCATCGAAGCAGAAGAACGTGAGGTAATAATGCAGGAAGTAGCAGCTCCAGATGGCCAGCGTATAGAAGATAAAGAGCGGGATATTCTTCACCTTGCGCAGCGAGGTGATGCCCTGCCAGATACCTTGGAAAGTGTCTTTTACCTTATTATATATAGACAGTTGGCGTATCAGGTAATAGCAAAAGCCCACGGCCACGATGCCACAGAGGGCAGTGACAAGCCATCCGGTGGTGGAGAATTGGCTAAGCGCCGTGTCGAGTCTGGTGCCTGTGCGGGCAAAGAAGATGTCGAAAATGCGAAACTCGCACACGAAAGTGACCAGGGCCACGATGGCGATAAACAGCGAGTCGATGGCGCGCTCTGTGACCACCGTGCCCAGTGCCTTGGGAAAGGAGACTCCGTCGTAGCGCCTCAATACGCCGCAGCGTGCTATCTCGCCGATGCGGGGAATGACCAAGCTCACGGCGTAGGAGAGAAACACGGAGTTGAGGCTGACCGACCGGCGTGGCCGCTCGCCCACCGGCTCCAGTGTTTGGCACCATCGCCATCCCCTGAATGCCTGAGCCAGCACCCCGAAAGGCAACGACAGTAGCATCCAAGTCCAGTCCATCTCGTGGAGCATCACCTGTCCCACGCGATTGAAATCGAAGTCGCGATACATCCAGTAGAGTATCGCCCCACCCAGCGTGAGCGACAGCGCCACCTTCATCACGTCGTTTCCAATCTTCTTCAATCCCACTTGTTCTTGCAGTTGATATAGCTGCAAAGTTAGTGCAAATTGGGCGCATCTCAAAATTATTTGTCATTTATTTACCCTTTTGGGAAGAAGAATGTGATATCCTGTCGTGCAGGATATCATAGGATGGAGAGGATGGAAAAGGATGCTCCCTTCCCCTCTTCGATAAAGAAAAAAAATGCGAATATCCTTGTTTCGTGCGCTTGGTCTCGGTTTTTATTCGTAATTTTGCGGCACAAACCAATGATTATCCAATGAGACAAGTCAAGCCAAAGAAGCATCTGGGGCAACATTTCCTTACAGATCTCAATGTAGCCAAGCGCATAGCCGACACTGTGGATGCCTGTCCTGACATTCCGGTGCTCGAGATAGGGCCGGGGATGGGCGTGCTTACCCAATACCTGGTGGAGAAGCCGCGCCCCGTGAAGGCTGTGGAGATAGACCGGGAGTCTGTGGCGTATCTGCACGAGCGTTTCCCCAAACTGCAGGACAATATCATCGGCGAAGACTTCCTCCGCATGGATCTTGCAACCGTCTTCGACGGGCAGCCTTTTGTCCTTACGGGCAATTATCCTTACGATATCTCTTCCCAGATATTCTTCAAGATGCTTGACAACAAGCACCTCATACCCTGTTGTACGGGGATGATCCAGCGCGAGGTGGCCTTGCGCATGGCAGCTGCACCCGGCAGCAAGGTATATGGCATCCTCTCGGTACTCATACAGGCGTGGTACGATGTGGAGTACCTCTTCACCGTAGACGAGGGCGTGTTTAATCCGCCGCCAAAGGTGAAAAGTGCGGTCATCCGCATGACACGCAATGATGTGACCGACCTGGGTTGCGACGAGCGCCTTTTCCGCCGGTTGGTGAAGACCGTCTTCGGCCAGCGCAGGAAAATGTTGCGCGTGAGCATCCGGCAGATGTTTGGCGCACAGAAGCCTGACGAATCTTTCTTCGCCCAGGAAATCATGACCAAGCGCCCTGAGCAACTCACCATTCGCCAGTTTGTCGACCTTACCAATCAGGTGCATGCCATCCTCGGCACCGCCTGACGGGCGGTCTTATACGGTCGTGCCCCCCTTTACTTTCACTTTCCTTACACTACCAGATGCTGTTTGGCAAAGGTAGAGATGGCGTTTGCGGAAGCTAAATGCCACGTTTAGGCAGTCTAAATGCCACCTTTGTGCGGCTAATGATGGCCTTTAGAATTCGGGAT
The DNA here is from genome assembly GCA_004554665.1 of Bacteroidales bacterium. GTDB lineage: Bacteria > Bacteroidota > Bacteroidia > Bacteroidales > Bacteroidaceae > Prevotella. Next base: position 80,664 of record SFKY01000001.1, on the reverse strand, counting down.
AATCATCGGCGTCTCCCATAATGGCAAACTCATTCCATACTTCTGCTGCCCGGTAACTGTCCACGGCAGCCTTTGGTACGTGTACGGTACACATGACGCGGTTCACCTCTATCATCTCACTGAAGCTGATGGGTGGCGGAACCACGGCCAGGCAAGTGATGCTGGTAAGCCGGCGGCATTGGAAAAACGCACATTCGCCTATAGTGACGATACTGGCCGGCAACGTGATGGCTGTCAGCTGCTCGCAGCCGGCCATAGCGCTGTCGGCAAGGGTGGTCACACCGTCGGGGATGGCGTAGTGGCCTTGTCGCCTGCTGGGACAGCACAGCAGCGTCTTGCCGCCGTTCCCATACAGTAGGCCTTCGTCTGACAAGTAGATGAGATTGTCCCTGTCTACTTGGATGTCTGTCAGTTTCTCGCAGCAAGCAAAGGCACGCACGCCGATGCTGACGGTGCTTGCCGGGATAAAGAGGCGTTTCAGTTGGGTGCATGCGAAAAAAGCATGGCGCCCAATCTCTTCGATGCTGTCGGGCAACTGGATGATGCGCAAGCGAGAGAGGCGGGCAAAGGCGAGCGGGCTGATGGTGATCACGGCATAGTCGGTGTCGCCGTGGCAGACGGTGGGTGGAATGGCCAGTTCTCTCACTTTCATGTCTGTCGTTCCGTCTATGGCTACTTGTTTGCGATGCCTGTCGGGGATGACATGATAGCGTACCTCGTCGACGGTAAATGATACGGGTTGCGGGTAGTTTGTTTGCAAAGCTTCTGTACCGGCTTCGGGAAAGGGTGCTTTGTCGGCTTTACAGTTTCTATCCATAGTCTATTCTTTTAATAAGTTGGCCCTGTGGCTCCTTCGGGGCAATCATTTGCTTGGTTAGTTGCCGGAAGTGGTGATTCCGGATATGGAAAAGACGTGGAACCCTACTGTCGCCCGTTCCACTCTTTGGGGCCTTCGAACTTGCCCGATTTGTCGAAACGAGCAACGAAGACCCCACGCCGTATGCATATAACTTCCCTTGACCTTTCACAACGGTCGTGAAAGGCTTCGTGATAGCTTACGCCATACCCATAGGCATCTATCGTTGCATGGTTCGTGACAAATCTTGGAAGTGTTCGAAGTTTCAAAGAGTCAGAGCCTTGCGCCAATAAACGCTTTTCTTTGTATCATGTATCCACTTTACCCATTGTCTCCCGAGGGTGTCGGAACGACCGCAGCGTAGTGGTCTGCCAACCTTGATTGTCTGGTTTGGCGTTCAAAATTAGTCAAAAAGCATGAAATGCTTCTTTGAAGACGATATATAATTCTTGTGCGTTATATTTTCTTAACAGTTGTCGTTGTGCATCCGTGGCAGGAGATGGGCTGTGTCTGCCCGATGGTTGCCTTGTCCGAGGCCACTTGTTGTCCATGGTGACGGGTGGGAGATATTTTTTTGAGCGATTTATTGCATAATTGCAGGGAAATCTATAAATTTGTCGGATAGAAACTAAACATTCTTTATTATGATAGACGTAAAACAGACTTTGAGTGAGGCCGAAGAGCGTATGGAAATGGCCGCAATGTTTTTGGAGGAGCAGCTGGCACGTGTCCGCGCAGGCAGGGCCAATGTCGCTATTCTCGACGGTGTGCGTGTCAATTCGTATGGTTCTATGGTGCCTCTCAACCAAGTGGCCACGGTAGCCGTGCCCGATGCCCGTACCATCACCATCCGTCCGTGGGACAAAAAGGCGATTCGCGACATCGAGAAGGGTATCATGGACAGCGATGTGGGCATCACGCCTGAGAATAATGGCGAGATGATCCGCCTCAACTTGCCCCAACCCACCGGGGAGCGCCGTCAGGAACTGGTGAAGCAGTGCAACAAGATAGGCGAGAAGGCCAAGGTGGAGGTGCGCAACGTGCGCGGCGAAATAAAGGACAAACTGAAGAAGGCCATCAAAGACGGACTTTCGGAGGATTTGGAGAAAGATGCTGAGACCGATCTGCAGAAGGTACACGACAAGTATATCAAGAAGATCGACACGCTGCTTGATGCCAAGCAGAAGGAAATCATGACCGTATAGCGTGAAGGGTCTCGTCATCAAGAATACGGGCAGCTGGTACACCGTCAAGGCCGATGACGGCAGTGTGGTGGAGAGCAAGATCAAGGGCAACTTTCGTCTACGCGGCATCCGCAGCACCAATCCCGTGGCTGTGGGTGACCGTGTGGAGATAGTGTGCAACGCCGAGGGTACAGCCTTTATCACGCAGATAGAGGACCGGCGCAACTATATCGTGCGCAAGTCGCAGAATCTCTCCAAGCAGAGCCACATCATCGCCGCCAATGTGGACCAGGCCTTTCTCATGGTCACGGTCAGCCATCCGCAGACTTCTACCACGTTCATAGACCGATTCTTGGCCTCGGCCGAAGCCTACAGCGTGCCTGTGGTGCTGGTCTTCAACAAGACCGATCTGCTTACTCCCGAGGAGCGTCATTACCAGCAGATGATGGTCACGCTCTACGAGACTGTGGGCTATGTCTGTCGCGAGGTGTCGGCGGTGCAAGGCGATGGCATAGACGGCTTGCGTGCGTTGCTGTCGGACAGGGTGACGGTGCTGAGCGGCAACAGTGGTGTGGGCAAGTCTACGCTTATCAATGCACTGGTGCCGGGCGTGAACCTGCGCACGGCAGAAATCTCCGATGCGCACGATGCCGGCATGCACACGACTACCTTCAGCGAGATGATAGAGCTCCCGGCCGGAGGCTATCTCATCGATACGCCGGGCATCAAGGGCTTTGGTACGTTTGATATGGAGCCGGAGGAGATAAGCAGTTATTTCAAGGAGATATTCCAGACCTCGCAACATTGCCGTTTTTCCAATTGTACGCACACCCATGAGCCGGGTTGTGCGGTGATAGAAGCGGTGGAGAATCATTATATCGCCGCTTCACGCTACCAGTCGTACCTATCCATGCTTGAAGACAAGGACGACCAGAAATATCGGGCAGCCTTTTAGAAAGGTAAAAAAGTAAAAAGGCTTTTGCAAAGGTAAAAAGGTAAAGAGGTAAAAAGGTGTAAGCGCAATAAGTGGAATGCGTTTTACTTTTTTACTTTTTTACCTTTTTACCTTTGCAAAAGCCTTTTTACCTTTTTACCTTTAAAAACTATTGGTGTATCGTAATCTCATACCTGCTCATGAAGGCTGCACCGGGGAGCAGTTTGTTCATCAGGTACTTGTCCTTGAACTCGCCGTCGAAGCCCACCCAGTCGTGGATGCCGTACCACGGTTCGATACAGATGAAGGGGGCATTCTTGCCCGTCGGGCTCCATATACCTAAGGCCGGAGACTTGAAGTTGAGGCTCACTACCGGTTGCTTATCGGCATCGAGCAATTGCACTTCGCGAAGCTGTGACTCGTCGAAGATGAGCGCATCGTCGTCGAAATCCTCGCTTCTGAACTCCCAGACATCACCATCCATGCGCAGCGGATGGTGTCCTTTGCTGATACAGCCGAGCGTGTTGCCATAGAGGCGGCCAGCCTTGGGATTGTCCAGGCGCAGGTAGCCATGAAGCGGATCTCCCTCGCGCATGGTAGGGATATTGAAGGCCGGGTGTCCACCTATCTGGAAATAAAGGTCGTGCTTGTTGGGATTCTCTACATTCCAAACCACGCTCAGATGGTTGTCTTTGAGCACATAGCTCACGAACAAGGCAAAGTGATAGGGATATGCCGCCAGCGTCTCCTCGTTGGAAGTGAGCACGTAGCACACCGTGTCGTCGCTCTTGGAGAGGAGATGGAACTCGCTGTGGCTGGCAAATCCGTGCCGCTTCATGTGGTAGGCCTTGCCGTCCACGCGGAATGTCTCCTCCCACAGGCCGCAGACAATGGGAAACAGCAGCGGAGAGCGTTTTCCCCAATAGGTGGGGTCTCCCTGCCACAGATATTCGTGTCCCGCGGCATCCTTGATACTTTGCAGTTCGGCACCACGGTTAGAGATGGTCACCGTAAGAAATTGGTTTTTTAGTACTTCCATAGTTTTTCGTTTTAGCTTGATGGTGCTAATTTACAACTTTTTTCCCATTCGGCCAAGCATCTGTGGCACCAATGTTACCATCATTCGTTCTTTAAGGATTGCAGTCTGATGACCGCATAGATGGCAGAAGCAATCATCGGAACGATGGAGAGGACAAATGCTATGGGAGGGATGTCTGCTGTGAGGAGCAGCGACAAGTTGAGCCCCACCATCAGCAGGGAGAGGCTCACTGCGTGGATGCGGCACAGCTGGGGGATGGCCGCCAACTGGGTCATGTTGCGCACCGCTACCCCCATAGAGTCGCGCATGCTGTAGGGACGGTACGCATTGTAAAGGCTGTAGATGGCCACTCCCGTCGCGATGGCGGCCAAGACGATTGGGGCAAATACGTCGTTCCAGTCGGGCTGCCCACCGACGGGCTGGTCGTAAGGCGGTGCCATCTGCAAGACGCGCTTCACGGTGATGGCTGCGATGATCCACAGCGCCACGAGGATGATGGCGGTGACCCCTTCCCATAGCGTTGCCGCTTTGGTACGATACACCGTCAGCGGCTGCAGGGTAGGGGTCTCGGGGCTTGATGGTTTGAAAAATAGTCTCATAGGGTTCATGGTGTTGATGGGGATAAGATAATCATGCTTATAGTCATTTGCTGTTTTCCGGTTCCACCTCGTCCTGCGTGTCGGCGGTTACGCTTCGCCGCTTTGGCATGCGCTTGGCTTTGCGCAAGGCTTCGGCGATAATCCATTGCAGCTGGCCATTGGTGCTGCGAAATTCGTCGACGGCCCATTTCTCTACGGCCGACATGGTGTCGGCATCAAGCCTTAGCACAAACGATTTGGTCTTTTCCTTTGCCATAACTTGGTTTCGTAGGGAGGGAAGCCCGCCGGTCGGGGCAGGCGGCATCCCTCCTCTTGTTGCAACATTTTGGTTAATTGTCTGTTACGTATCTTGTTTACATGTTCAGTGTTCCCGTGTTCACTACCGGCTGTGCGGTGTCGTCGCCACAGAGCACCACCATCAGGTTGCTCACCATAGCGGCTTTCTTGTCATCGTCCAGTTCCACCACCTCGTCGGCCGACAGCTTGTCGAGTGCCAGCTTCACCATCGTCACTGCACCTTCCACTATCTTCTCACGAGCAGCAATGATGGCATCAGCCTGCTGGCGGCGCAGCATCACGGCGGCTATCTCGGGAGCGTATGCCAGATAGTTGATGCGGGCTTCCACAATCTCAATGCCTGCCATCGCCAATCGCTCTTCCAGCTGTTCCTTCAACTGCTCGTTGACCTCGTCCCCACCGCTGCGCAGGGTCAGTTCGTCGTTGGTCGTCGTATTGTCATAAGCATACAGGCCAGCCACTTGGCGCAGGGCGGCATCGCTCTGGATCTGCACAAAGTTCTCAAAGGCCCGCATGATGCTGCTCACATTGGCACCCACCGTGGCAGCGTTGCTCGCCATAGTCTGTGAATCGATTTCAAACATGGCCTTGTACGTGTCTTTCAGTTGCCATACCAGCACCATGCCTATCATCACGGGATTGCCCTGCTTGTCGTTTACCTTGATGGGCTGGGCATCCAGATTGCGTGCGCGAAGCGACAGTTTCTTGGTATTGACAAATGGGTTGATCCAGTGATACCCCACGGTCTTGTAGGTGCCGCGATATTTGCCGAAAAACATCATCACCCGTGCCTCGTTGGGTTCCACCATCACAAAACCACACCAGTTGATGATGGTCGTGAGCAGCAACAGGCAGCCAAGCGTAATCAGCCAGCCGTCTTCAGCATCTACGCCGAAGTAGAGGATGACACCTGCCAGCGCGGTGATAGCCAGATTGATGAACAACATGGCAAAGCCGTTCATCGTAAAACCCTTAAAACTGAATTCTTGATTCTCCATAGTTCTTGTTTTTTATGTTTATAAAATGATATTATATTGATATCACAAAGATAGTGTGGTGTTTGCAAACTTCCAAATGTTTCCTACCCTTTTTATGGATAGTTAACACTTGCGCTCGTAGCAGTGAGTGTTTGGTGGAGGGTGATAGAAACGGCAACTGTGGCAACCCAAACAGTAGTTGCTGTAGTTCTGGTTGTCATGGTTGTTACGGTTGCCGTCTTGGTCAAACTCGTTTGCGTCGCCTAAATGCCATGATTAGCGTCGTAAAGGTGGCGTTTACGAGGTCTAAATGCCACCTTTACGATTTCAGTCCTTATTTCGGCTCTTGAAATTTGTTGCTGAAAATAATAGGGGACTTTCTTTTTGAGGGCACTATCGACCCTCCCTCGATTTGCTGCCCTAAGAATCTGTGGAAGCGGGGTGCTTGACGATATAGGGGAATTCGTCAAACCGTGTAAAGCCCATCGCTTGCAGTTGCTGTCGGCTTCTCTGCCGGTCCTCTTGGGTATTGTAGTTGGGGATAAGGGGCAACCGTAGGGTGATGTTCTCGGCCGGTGTATTGGCAATGAGCCACTCCAGATTGGAGCGCAGGTGGCCGATGGGTTGCCCGGTGTAGGCCAGGTAGATGTCGGGATTCATGTCCTTTACATCTATATAATAATGGTGTATGTAAGGAGCCACCGCAGCGAGATGGGCAAAGGGCACGTGGAGCGACGATTCGAGGTAGAAGTGCCATTCGGGTGGCGCTATCTTGGCCACCTCTGCAATGAACGCGCTGCGCAACAACGGTTCGCCGCCACCGAAAGTCACTCCGCCTCCGGTGGCCGCAAAGTACAGGTGGTCTATCGACAATTCTTCGACCAGTTCCTGTGGTGTCAGCACCCGGTATATCCCCTCGCTGTCCGCGCATTGCGGATTGAGGCAATAGCGGCAGTGCAGGGGACAGCCGTGGAAGGCCACCAGGGTGGTTACGCCCTCGCCGTCGGTAGACAGGCGGTGGCGGTCTATGCCTATGAGCGGTGCTTCGATCATTTCGCCGACTGCTTCTTGGCCTTGGCCTTAGGCATGACTGGACATTCGCCCATGATGCTGGTGTCCTCTTTGAGCGTAATCCGGTTCCACTCATTGGTCTTCAGCCGGTCGGAGGGTATCTTCGTGCGCTCCATGCCGGGGTAGGAGAAGATGAGGGAGGCGCCGGCTGCCATGCAGATGATGAACTCGCCCTTGGTGTTGGTCTCGGTACGATTCCTTGAGGTCGTGGTGGTGATGCAGACACCGGTCAGTGGAGTCTTGCCGTCGGTTACGCGTCCGTAGACGACGATACCTCCCGCTTTCTCCAGCGAATCGCGTTTCAGATACACCGGCGACTCGGTGATGGGCGATGTAGTGGGATGGTAGACACCCTGCAGCTGCTGTTTTCCGTCTTTCTCGCCCTGCGGTATGGCCATCACCTTGATGTTGCCGAGCACCTCGCCACTCTCATAGAGCGTGACGGTGTTGAAATCGTCCAGTTTCAGATTGTTGAAGACCACCTGCTTGTCGGCCATTCCCAGTCCGCGTACCACCAGATTGGCCTTGCGCGGTATGCAGGTGATAAACTCGCCCTCCGCATTGGTGAGCGTGAGATTGGGATTGTCGTCGGTTCCTACCATCGCCCTGACAAAGGGTTGGCCATCGGCTGTCTTCACCCGTCCCTTGACGATGACCGAGCCCGCCTTCTCTATCGAGTCGCGCTTCTGGAGCAGTGGCGAGGCCGATATGGGCGACAGCGCCGGGTCGTATCCCTTGGGCTTGCAGACTTGAGCCGAAGCCTCGGCCGGGGCGCCGAGCATGCCCAGTCCCATAGCCACACCCACCACTTGTGCTGCCATGCCATATTGGGTGCGCATGGCTATCTGGTCTTCCAAGTATCTTACTTCGGCCTCGCATGCAGGGCAGGTTCCCTTGCATTCGCCCTCATGGTGGCAGGGGCGGGGTGTATAGATGATGCCGTTGGCGTCGGCTATCCGCTGGCGGATGGCCTTCAAACTGTTGCAAATTGATTTTCCTCTGTTCATCTTGTCTTGTCTTTATGGTTCGTAAAGGATGTTTTGCTAGGTGCAAAAGTATCAAATAAAGAGACAAATACCAAGGATTTGATGTACATTTAGTACACCAATCATCGGGTGAAGCGTGGATAATATGCTGAAAACCAATGTCTTGAATCCGATAATACATTTAGTACACCCGTCTGGGATGGTGTGGTGCCGATGCCTGTAATCGATGGTTGCACTACAAAAAACCTATGCGGGGCCGGGGTGTTGTCACGAAAAAAGTGTATCTTTGTGCTGTCAAGGGACAAGCCCCCTTGCGCCACGACAGATATGATCAAGAATTTGCTTTTCGATATGGGCGGTGTGGTGTTCCGCCAGCGTACGGAGGAGGCGTTCTGGCGTTTCCGCGAGGCAGGTGTCGACCCTATGCAGTATATGGGTGAGTATGGGCAGCGTGGTTTCTTCCTCGATGTGGAGACAGGAGCTATCGACGATGCCGAGTTTTGCCGTCGCATGGCCGAAGCCGCCGGACGCGAGAGCGTGAGTTGGCAGGAGGCCCAGCAGTGCTGGTTAGGATTTGTGCTCGATGTGCCCACCGACAGGCTACACAGGTTGCTGGCACTCAAGGAGGACTATCATGTCTGCCTGCTCAGCAACACCAATCCCTTTATCATGGCCTACATGCGCAGCCCTGAATTCAGTGCCGACGGCCGTCCTATCACCGATTACTTTCATACCCTCTTCTGCAGTTATGAGATGCGTGCCTACAAGCCTCATCCCGATATCTTCTTGCAGGCGTTGGCCACCGATGGCATGCAGGCAGACGAGTGTCTGTTTCTCGACGACAGTCTGAAAAACATCCAGGCAGCCGAGGCGGTGGGCATCCGTGGCCTGCATGTTAAGGGCAACGAGAACTGGTGGGAGCCGCTGGCACAGGTGTTGGAGGCAGACAGAGCGAATGGCGGGCGCGATTGACCCGATACAATACCGGTTACGATGATGAAGATAGAAGAGATACAGGACAAGCGGATAGCCGTGCTGCTTTCGGGTGGCGTGGACAGTTCGGTGGTGGTATATGAGTTCGCGCGCCTCGGCCTACATCCCGATTGCTTTTATATCAAGATTGGTCCCGAGGAGCAAGAGGATTGGGACTGTACGTCGGAGGAAGACTTGGAGATGGCTACGGCTGTGGCAGCACGTTATGGTTGCCGGTTGCAGGTGGTGGACTGCCACAAGGAGTATTGGAACGAGGTGACGCGCTACACGATGGACAAGGTGAAGGCTGGATTCACGCCCAATCCTGATGTAATGTGCAACCGTCTCATCAAGTTTGGAGCCTTCGACCAGAAGATGGGGCACGACTATGACCTGATAGCTACAGGCCACTATGCGCAGACCGAGTGGATAGACCGTCATAAGTGGCTCTGTACCAGTCCGGACCCTGTGAAAGACCAGACCGATTTCCTCGCCCAGATCTACGATTGGCAGCTACGCAAGGCGCTTTTTCCCATCGGGCACTACCAGAAGGGGGAAGTAAGGGCGATAGCCGAGCGCGAGCATCTGGTCAATGCCCGTCGGCGCGACAGCCAGGGTATCTGCTTCTTGGGCCAGATAGACTATAACGAGTATGTGAGGAGGTATTTGGGCGAGTTGTCCGGTGAGGTGATAGAACTGGAGACGGGCAAGAAGATAGGCATGCACCGTGGCCACTGGTTCCACACGATAGGGCAGCGCAAGGGCTTGGGCTTGGGCGGCGGCCCGTGGTTTGTGGTGAAAAAGGATGTAGCGGCCAATATCCTCTATGTCAGTCATGGCTACGATCCAGAGACGGCCTACAAGCAAACGTTCAAGATACACGATTTCCATGTATTGACGCTTCCGCTGGAGCAGGAGCGTGTCACGTTCAAGATTAGGCATACCCCTGAGTATCATACAGCCACCATCGAGCCCGTGGGTGAGGGCTGCTATGTGGTGCATGCCGATGAGCGGATACACGGTGTGGCTCCCGGACAGTTTTGTGTGGTCTACGACGAGTCACATCATCGGTGTTTCGGTTCGGGAGAGATTACTCTTTAGTCTCCCCGGCTTGCTTTTGTTTCTGCTTCATGGCATTGATGTAGGCCTGTTCGATGGGGTCTTCACTGTCAACATCCAGTTTTTCGAGCGCAGACTTCACCTTGCGTGTGCGCTTGGCACGTGCCCGGCCTTTAAAATCCAACAGACTGACCAGGTCGATGCCCACCCCGCCGTTGCTGTTTTGCATCACAATCTCCTGCAGGTCCTGTGTCGTCCACCTGTCGATATTGTTGTTGAGCTTCTTGGCCAAATCTTCGCCATAGATGACCACCTCGCTGAGATTGTGGGCATTGGGGATGAGCCCGATAGAGTCGCCCACAGCCTTGTAGGCTACCTTGCACGTCAGGTACTTGGCACCTGAGATTTCCAGTGTGTCAAACTTGATGGGCGTGACAAAGGTGCCCCGCAGGTCGGTGGAGAAAGTGCGCATGCGATCTACCCTTATCCTTGCTTTCTGAATGGGTGTGCGTGTCTCGAGGTCGTAGACGACAATCCTCTTCTGGGCGTTGGCGGTGTGCCAATGCAGCAGGCAAATCAGTAGGAGTAGGTATTTGGGCATATCGTGTAGAGTCTATGGTCAGCCACAAGAAGCGTCCTGCCGCTATGGACAGGCTCTTCTGGTGGATGGTTAGGGTTGATAATTCTGTTTTGGGGAGTTGTTTCCGATTAGAGGCCGAGACCTTTCAGCGCTTTCTGTGTGGCGTTGTTCACAGCCTCAGTAGCTTTCTGGTTGATTTCCTGCTTCTTCTCCTCTACGTTTTTGTTGAATTCCTCTTTCTTTTCAGCGGCTTTCTCGGCGGCTTCCTGCTTGGCAGCCTCCACTCTCTCGGCAGCGGCAGCCTTGGTGCTTTCCACGGCGTTGTTTACGTCACTCTTCACGGCAGCGGCAGCTTCCTCGGCAGTGGTCTCAGCCGTTGTGGGCAGGCTCTTTACTGTGTTGATGATCGAGGTGATGGTGGCGTTGCCCGAAGTGAGGGTGGAGATGGCCTCAGAATTTTCCTCCAAAAACTCCTTGACCTTAGATGCGTAGGCCTTGGCCTCCTCTATCTTGCCATTGGCCACCAGTTCGGCGTAGGTCTTCTGTACGTTCTGGATAGTGGTTTCCAATCCCTTTGCGTCTTTGCCCTGTAGCTGTGTATCGAGCGCCTTGGCTATCGAGTCAGCCTCTGCAGCTACGGCTTCTACCTCTGCACCCACCTCTGTAGAATCTACACTGTCAGCCTGAGTGGTGGTCTTGTTGCCACAACTGGCAAATGCTATCATTGTAGCAGCAAATGCCAAGATAAAAAACTTTTTCATAAACTTTGAAGATGTAATGATAATTAATAAAAACAATAATGTCAGTACAAAGATAAGCCGTTTGGGGCTTTGTTGGCTTGTCTGTTAAGATGATTTAACCCCCAAACGGCTTATTTTAAAGAATTTGGCACAAATCTATCGGCGACTATGGCCGATAGGAAATGATATCCTGCCAATGCCTGTCCAGTTCCACGATGCTGGGCAGTACGATATTGGCGCCCTCGTCGGCCAATGCGCTGTCGGGTAGCGGGCCGCTGTTGACGGCGATGGTGAAGCATCCGGCTGCCACGCCCGACCTGACGCCGAGGGGGGCGTTCTCCACCACAATGGCCTGCCATGGATGGTAGCCTCCAGCCATCTCGAGCCCCTTCATATAGGGGTCGGGTGCCGGTTTTCCCCGCGATATATTGTAGGCCGATACAATGTGTTGCTCGTCTATAAACTCGCCGAAGTCTTGTACCAGACGCTGGATAAGCGGTCGCTGTCCGCTGCCTGTCACCACGCAGATGTCCATGCCTGCCTGCTTGATCTGCTGCATCAGATGGAGCACTCCGTCGAAGATTTCAGCCTCTGGCATCTGATGGAAGAGTCGGGTCTTCTCGTCGTACATGCTCTGTGCCTCTGCTTCGGAGATTTCTTTTCCCAGTTGACGCTTGACAAAGATGCGGATGGTGTCGATACCGCGCATGCCCTCGGTGGCATACGAGTCTTCTGCCGTGAAGTGTATGCCGTATTTCTTCATGGCCTCTTGCCATGCCACGGCATGACGGGGCATCGAGTTGTAGAGCACGCCGTCCATGTCGAACAGTACGCACCTGAATCCGTCCCACCCACATGGCACCTGTAGCTGCTGCTGGTTGCACAGACGGTCGATATAGTTGCTGATTGCTTCCTTAAACATAGTGGATAAAAAGAATGGGGGAAACCGGTTCCCCCATTGGTGAGTTGATATGTGAACAATACATGTTATCCTTGTCTCGGGATGAGTTATCCCTCATTGGCCAGACGCTCCTGTATAGCCTTGCTCTCAGCCTCGTAACCGGGCTTGTTGAGCAGCGCAAACATGTTCTTCTTATAAGCTTCCACACCCGGCTGGTTGAAAGGATTCACACCGAGGAGGTTGCCGCTGATGCCACAGGCAATCTCGAAGAAGTAGATAAGCTGTCCGATGTAATACTCGTTGAGGGCCGGAACATGGAGACACAGATTGGGTACGCCTCCGTCCACATGAGCCAGACGGGTGCCGAGCTCGGCCATCTTGTTTACCTCGTCCACGCGCTTGCCGGCAAGGAAGTTGAGGCCGTCCAGATTCTCCTCGTCTGAGGGGAAGTCGAGTTTGCGGTTCGGAGTCTCTACCGAGATGACGGTCTCGAAGATGGTGCGCTCACCCTCCTGTATCCACTGCCCCATCGAGTGGAGGTCTGTGGTAAAGTCGCAGGAAGCAGGGAAGATGCCTTTGCCGTCCTTACCCTCGCTTTCGCCGTAAAGCTGTTTCCACCACTCTGAGAAGAAGTGCAGTTTGGGCTGGTAGTTCACCATAATCTCAATCTTCTTACCCGTGCTGGCATAGAGTGCGTTGCGCACAGCAGCATACTGGGCAGCCATGTTGTCGGCGAAAGGTACGTCGATGGCTGTGGCGCGTTCCATATCGGCCGCTCCCTGTACAAGTGCCTTGACATCCAGTCCGGCACAGGCGATCGGAAGCAGTCCTACCGGCGTGAGCACGGAGAATCGGCCACCTACATTGTCGGGGATGATAAAACTCTTATAGCCTTCCTTGTCTGCGCAGGTACGGGCAGCACCGCGCTTGGCGTCGGTCACGGCTACAATCACGTCTTTGGCCGTCTCTTTGCCCATCTGGGCTTCGCACTGCTTCTTGAGAAGACGGAAAGTGAGTGCCGTCTCAGTGGTGGTACCCGACTTGGAGATATTGATTACGCCAAATTTCTTGTCTTTCAGATAGTCAGTCAGTTCTGCAAGATAATCCTCGCCGATATTGTTGCCGGCAAAGAGGATAGTGGGATTCTTGTCATCCTTGACAAGCCAGGCAAACGAGTTGCTCAGCGCCTCGATGACAGCACGGGCACCGAGATAGCTGCCGCCGATACCGGCCACCACCACTACCTCGCACTTGGCGCGGAGTGTGTCGGCCACGGCCTGGATGCTGTCGAGAAACTCGGGTGTGATGCTGGATGGCAGATGGAGCCATCCCAAGAAGTCGTTACCGGGGCAAGTGCCTTTTTCCAGGCTCTCTTGGGCGGCCTTTACCTGTGGCTCATAGGCCTCTACAGCCCCTGCTGCGAGAAACTGGGTGGCCTTGGTAATGTCTAAAGAAATACTTTTCATTTCTGTAAGATTTATCTGAAACTGTCAGTTAATAATTTGATTTCTATCTGTGGGCTGATGCGCTCGTAGAGGATATTGTACACCGCGTCGAGGATAGGCATATTGACGTGCATGTGGCGGTTGATTTCCTTCATACACTTGGTGCCGAAATAGCCCTCGGCTATCATCTCCATCTCTATCTGCGCGCTCTTCACGCTGTAGCCTTTGCCGATCATGGTACCGAAAGTGCGGTTACGCGAGAAGTTGGAGTAGCCTGTCACCAACAGGTCGCCCAGATACACGCTGTCGTAGACATTGCGCTCGATGGGGTGCACGGCTGTCAGGAAGCGGTTCATCTCCTGTACGGCGTTGGAAAGCAGCACCGCCTGGAAGTTATCGCCATATTTCAGACCCGAGCAGATGCCAGCCGCGATGGCGTACACGTTTTTGAGCACCGATGAGTATTCGATGCCGATCACGTCTGATGCCACCTTGGTCTTGATAAACTCCGATGCCAGCACCTCGGTAAAGGCTTGCGCCTTTTCCTGGTCCGAGCAGCCCACGGTGAGATACGACAACCGCTGCAGGGCCACCTCCTCGGCATGCGAGGGGCCGCCGATCACGGCCAGATTATCGTAAGGCACGTCGTACACCTGATGGAAATACTCCGAGCACACCAGGTTCTCATCGGGCACAATGCCCTTGATGGCCGTCACGATGAGCTTGTCCTTGATGCGCGTCTTGAGTTTTTTGAGATGGTTTTTGAGATAGGGAGACGGCGTGACGAAGACCAGCGTGTCGTAAGCATCCACGATTTTGTTGATATCCGATGAGAACCCTATCTCGTCTACGTTGAACCGGACGCTTGTGAGATAGGCCGGATTGTGCCCGGTGCGCCTGAAATCTTCGATACGGTCGTCCCTGCGCATGTACCAGCCTATGTGGTGCGTGTGGTCTATTACTATCTTGGCGATGGCTGTGGCCCACGAGCCGCCGCCGATGATGGCTATCTTTCCTACGTTATACATCCCGAACCCAAGTGGTGTTAGTTAGCGTGAGTAGCGTGTGTGCCCCTGCGGGCGGGCAGCGCCTTAGGCGTTGGCCCGGTCTATCCATTCCTGAATCTCGGCCACGCCCGGCTTCTCGAAGTCCAGCTTATACTTCTTGTGTATGTCGCCCAACTTCTGCTGCAGGCCCTGTGCCTTCTCGTCGCGGATATCGGTGATGAGGTTGAAGCCTGCCTTGCGTAGCACATACACCTCGTCTTCAGGCACTCCGATGGCAGCCCATTCCTTGATGCTGCTCTGCGGCATCTTGGCCTCGGGCTTCATCTGCGGGAAGAGCATTACTTCCTGTATATACTCCTTGCCTGTCATGAGCATCACCAACCTGTCGATACCGATACCGATACCGCTGGTGGGCGGCATGCCGTACTGGAGCGCGCGCAGGAAGTCTTGGTCGATCACCATAGCCTCGTCGTCGCCCTTGTCGGCCAGACGCATCTGCTCCTTGAACCGCTCCTCCTGGTCAATCGGGTCGTTGAGCTCTGAGTAGGCGTTGGCCAGCTCCTTGCCGTTGACCATCAGCTCGAAGCGCTCGGTCAGTCCGGGCTTGCTCCGGTGCATCTTGGTGAGCGGACTCATCTCTACGGGGTAGTCGATGATAAAGGTGGGCTGTACGAAGGTGCCCTCGCAGAATTCGCCGAATATCTCGTCGATCAGCTTGCCCTTGCCGAAGCTCTCGTCCACGGTCTCCAGTTTCAGTTCGTCGATGGCGATGTGGCGTATCTCTTCCTCGCTCTTGCCGTAGAGGTCGAAACCGGTCTTCTCCTTGATGGCCTCCAGGATGGGGAGTCGGCGGAAGGGAGCCTTGAAGCTGATTACCTTGTCGCCCACCGTCACTTCGGGTTTGCCGTTTACCTCGGTACAGATGGTCTCGAGCAGCCTTTCGGTAAACGACATCATCCAGTTGTAGTCCTTATACTGCACATACAGTTCCATGCAGGTAAACTCGGGGTTGTGGAAGCGGTCCATACCCTCGTTGCGGAAGTTCTTGCCGATCTCATACACACCCTCGAAACCGCCCACGATGAGGCGCTTCAGATACAGCTCGGTGGCGATGCGCATGTACATGTCGATGTTGAGCGCGTTGAAGTGGGTGATAAACGGGCGCGCGCTGGCTCCTCCCGCGATGCTCTGCAGCGTCGGGGTCTCCACCTCGGTGTAACCGGCCTCGTCGAAGAAGCGGCGCATGGTGCGCAGCACGGTGGCGCGCTTCAGGAAGGTGTCTTTCACACCCTCGTTGACCACCAGGTCCACATAGCGCTGGCGGTAACGCAGCTCGGGGTCGTCGAACTTGTCGTAGGCCACACCATCCTTGTATTTCACGATGGGCAGCGGCTTCAGGCTCTTGCCGAGCATGGTGAGCTCACGGGCGTGCACGCTGATCTCGCCGGTCTGTGTGCGGAACACATAGCCCTTCACGCCGACAAAGTCGCCGATGTCCATCAGCTTCTTGAATACCTTATTATATAAGTCTTTGTCTTCTCCCGGACAAAGGTCGTCGCGGGTGATGTAGACTTGGATTCTTCCTTTCGAGTCCTGGAGCTCTGCGAAACTGGCCTTGCCCATCACGCGGCGGCTCATCAGTCGGCCGGCGATGACTACTTCGCGCTCCTCGCCATCCTTGAAGTTGTCACGGATGTCGGTTGAGAATGCATTGGTGGGGAACTCTGCCGCTGGGTAGGGGTCTATCCCCATCTGCCGCAACTCTTCGAGGCACTGCCGGCGGACTATCTCCTGTTCACTTAATTCTAATACGTTCATATAATTCTTATCGATGCGTTTTCTTTCTAATTTGCAAATGTATGAAAAAAAAATGAAAGAGCCTTACATTTTATCTTTTTTAAATCACGGCCATACCAAATGCCCCCTTTGCGGAGCCAAATGCCATGATTAGCGTCGTAAAGGTGGCATTTAGCCCTCGTAAACGTGGCATTTACATTTCGGGTATGCCACCGGGCGGTGCGAGGGGTGTACCGTCGGTGTCCCCATTCGGGGGCTATAAGATGTTGTTGAACTCTATGCGGGTGGGCTCTTTGAGCTTTTTGTGCTTCTTGCCCTTGGTCAGATTGTAGGCGAAACTCAGCATGACGTAGCGTGGGATGGTGTTTTGCCAGCTCTCGGTGCGCCCCTGCGCGTTGATATGGTAGTTGACCTTGGATATCTGGCGCAATATGTCGAAGGCTTGCAGCTTCATCACTATCTTACCTTTGATCAGTGGATAGCTCACCATTGCATTCCAGAGCAGTTCGTCGTCGTTCATGCTGCTCAGGTTGTATCCCCGTCGGCTGTACATGGTCAGGTCGGTGGACAGGGAGATGTTGACCGAGGGCAGGGTGTACTGGATGTTGGTGCCATACTGGTAGTCGAAGGCGTTGAGCGATACAAACTCGGCTCTGTTGCTGCTGGTCAGCCGCCCCGTCAGCTTGCCGTTGATGTTCATGACCAGTGTCTTGTACGAGTAGCCGAGCTTGACCGATGCTTCGGGCAGTACCGTGTTGACCTCGCTGAGCGCCGTGGTCTCCTTGTCGTAGGCGATGGCAAAATCTACATTGTGCTGATAGGCGGTTCCGGCCTCCGCCTCCAACCGCCATCTTCTGCGTTTGCCGAGCGAGGTGGTAAGTCCGGCTTGCACGCGGCCGTGCCAGTTGGTCTTCTCCACATTGTCTGTCATGTAGGTGGTGACACCCGTGCCCGAATCGACGGTGGTGCGTGTGCCGGTGGCATGGCGTGTGGTCTTGAGAGCTGCCTTGAGCCACCACGAAATCCCTATCTTGCGGGGTCGGTGGAAGAAACTCAGGTCCACCCTGTCGGAGATTTCATCACGCAGGGCTGGGTTGTTGCGGTAGATGTGCAGGGGATTGGTATTGTCAGTCACAGGGAGGAGATTGAGCAGGCTGGGTCTGGAGGTGCTGTGGCTATAGTTGGCCGCCACGCGGTTGAGCCCGCCTGTCGACAGGCTCAGATAGGGACGGAACGAAACATAGTTTCGCTTGGCGATGGTGTCGATCAGCGAGCCACGGTAGGGCAGCGTCTCTTGGTCGAAATCAATGGGAAGATACACACTGGCATATAGTTTTCCCAGGCTGACCGATGTACGGAGCGAGGCGTCCCAGCTTTTTCTCATAGAAGTGAAGGCGAAGCTGTTGGCCTTGTCGGTGGCTTGCAGCAGGGCTTCGAGAGTAGAGGGCAGCATGCCTAACTCGTCGTACTGTCCGTCGTCCAGCCAGTCGAGTCGGTAGGTCTGCCTCTTGTCGTTGCTGTAAATCTGCAAGTACGAGGTGCTCAGTTCTGTGGACACCTGTTTGTTGATATAGTACTCGTAATTGAGCCCTGCCGAGTAGGAGTAAGAGTGTCTGGGCGATGCCATGTAGGTATGCCGGTTGTCTGGCAGGGTGCCGTCGGCAAACCAAGTGCGGTAAAGCTGGTCGTCATAGTCTTTCGTATGATTGTAGCTGCCAGAAGCACGGAGACCTATCTTGCCGGCATGGGGGATATTCAGGGAGGTGTTGAAGTCAAGATTGCCGTCGAAATTGTCAAACTCAGCATCGGTGTCCCGCCATGTGCGGTTCATGAGACTGTCTCGCGAGGTGCTGGTGACAGTTTGGTCGCGGCGGGTATTGTGGTTGTATTTCAGCGCAGTGCGGATGCTGGTGGAGAGCTTGCCCGAGAGTGTGTAAGAACTGTTGAACCTGAACTGGAAGGGCTTGCTCTGGCGGTTGCTCCTGTTTTCTGTCAGCGTGTTGCCGTCAGCGATGAAGCGCTCGTTGACGGAGTGCGACTGGGCATCCGAACTTACCCACTGCAGCGAGCTCTCTACCGAGGCCCGCTGGGTGTGCTTGCGGTTTTCGCTCTCTATGTCCACCCCCGTCTCCTTGGTGGTCTGCGGATAGTATTGGGTGGTCTTCCACGCCTGCCATTCGCCGTTGCGCCCCGGTTTGCGGTCCTCCTCCAGGTTGTTGGCCGTGACGTAGGCCATCACATTGGTCTGCTTGCCAATGCCGATAGCGGCGGCGCGTGTCATCCACCTGCCGTGGGAGCCTGCGCCGGCCTCGGCGTTGAAGATGGTGGCATGGGCAAACTCCTTTTTCAGACTCACGTCCATCACATAGTCCTTCTTGGAGCCGGAACCCTCTTCGGCGATATCCAGTTGGGTGCGTTCGCGGTCGTACACCTTTACCTCCTTCACGGTAAAGTAGGGCAGGTTTTCGAGCAGCACCTTGTTCTTCCCCTTGAAGAAGTTTCTGCCGTTGAGCATGAGATAGTCTATCCTCCTGCCGTTGACGTAGATGCTGTTGTCGTCTTTGAGTACCGCCCCCGGCAGCTGTCTGACCAGTGCGTCGAGCATGGAACCGTCGGGCAGGGCGAAAGCGGCTGCGTCGTAGACCAGCGTGTCGCCACGGTAGGCCACTTGGATGCGGGTGGCCTTTACCTCCACCTCGTCGAGCGTGATGCCCGTCTGCATGCTCTGCTTGCGCCTCATCAGAAAGGGGGCCATGTCTATCTGCTCCGTATGCTTGCGCGGCTTCACGGTGATGCGTTGGTAACAGTCGTAATAGTTGTTGGCGGTCACCTTGATGAGATAAGTCTGGGGCTCTTTTTTCACATCGAAAGTGAAGTATTCGTAGTAATCCTCCTTGTATCTCTGGCTGCGCATCTTGGTCTTGCATGCTTTTTTGGCGATAAGGGTCGAGTCTGTCCGCATCAGGTGGGCGGTGGCTTTGACAGGGATGCCCAGAAACTTGTCGTAGACCGTGGCGTATAGGGTGATACGGTCTGGCTGTGCGGTTTTGGATTGCCCGTGGCAGAAAAGTGGATAGAGCAGGCATGCGATGACGATGCTTGTGTACCAGACAGGGGTTATGTGTAAGGTGTTATGATGATCCGATTGGCTTCTCATGGTGTCGTCTGCTTATGGTCGTTCTTTTGTTTGCAAAAATAAGCGTTCTCTATGAATAGGAGGAAAGTGATGAAGAAAAATACAAATGGACTTAACTTTTTTTTGTACAAGTTGGGTTTCCATGAGGGGGCAGTTTCCTTTTGTTAACCCATATTAACTACCCGTCACCCCCATTTAGGTTGATTTTTCGTACCTTTGCCACCATTCTTAATAGTTTCTTGTGGCGAACCATACAGCTAATTGACGAGATGGAAGGATTTTTTGAATTGTTTTTGCTTGCCGTGGCCTTGGCGATGGACTGCTTCACGGTATCGATAGTAAGTGGCGTGCTGTTGCGTCGCCGTATGTGGTCGGCCATCGTGCGCACCAGCATCTTTTTCGGCCTGTTTCAGGCTGCCATGCCCTTGGCGGGATGGTTAGGTACACGCTGGTTTGCAGACTATATCGAGGCTTACGACCATTGGATTGCCTTTGGATTATTGCTGTTCTTGGGCATAAGGATGGTGCGCGAGTCCATGCTTCCCGAGGAGCAGCATCATTTTGACCCTACTTGCCTCAAGACACAGCTCATGTTGGCTGTGGCAACGAGCATCGATGCGCTGGCAGTCGGCATCTCTTTCGCCTGCACAGGTTACCGCACGCTGGGCTCGTTGGCGCTCCCCCTCTTGCTCATAGGCTTGGTGTCGCTGGTATTCAGTGTGGTAGGCCATTTGTTGGGCATCCGTTTTGGAAGGGCTATTGCCCGCAGGCTGAAACCAGAACTCTTTGGTGGTCTTATCTTGATAGCCATCGGCGTGAGGGTGCTGATAGAACATACGATGGAATAATCAGATAAAGGTAAAAAAGTAAAACGGTAAAACGGTAAAAAAGTGTAAGCGCAATTATTGGAAAGCGTTTTACTTTTTTACCGTTTTACCGTTATACCTTTACGACGGCCTTTTTACCTTTAAAAGCCAGGGCCTCCGAATCCGCCTTGTGGTGGACGCTGCCCGCCCATACCGCCGGGACGCATACCGCCTGGGCCTCCGAATCCGGGGCGCTCGCCACGGGGACCACGCATCTGCTGCCTTGCCTCCTTGCCTCCGAAGAGATTGAACTTGTAGATCACGTGCAGCATGGCGTAACTGTTGATGCTGTTGTACCATGTATCTCTACACTGGATGGAGTTGAGGGTACGGCTGAAGTTGCTCTGCTGGTGGAGCAGGTCATAGAACTGGATGCTCACGGTGAGCGGTTTGCCTTTGAGGAACGACTGTGACAACTGGGCGTTCCAGATGAGTTCGTTGGTATTCATCGAGGCATCATTGTAGCCGCGGCGGCTCTGTTGGCTGATGTTGGTAGAGAGCGCTGTGCCCCACGGAGCATTGATGGTGAGGTTTCCACCATACGAGAACTGCCATGTGTCGAGGTCGCTCTGGCTCTGAAGCATGTTACGGCCATGCGTATAGATCACCGAACCGTTGATTTCTGCCTCCAGCCACTCGTTGCGGTAGCCGAATCCCAGTTTCTCGTCGATCATCAGCGTGCGGGTACGGTTTTTCTGTACACCGGTGGAGCGGTCGAGTGTCAAGTAGCTCACACTGTTGTCAAAGCTGGAGTGTGTGTCGGTGTTGGCGTACCATGTGCCGAGCGAGTCGATAGACGTGTTGAAGAATACGCCGCCGTTGATACTCCAGTTGCCATTGATGTTTTCGGGTCGGGTGGTGCGTCCGCCCGTCACCTCGTCGTACGTCACCATGTTGCTGATCGAGTTGCGCGTGGTCTTGAATGACAGGTTGGCACCGATAGCCCTTGCATGGTTTTGGATAAAGTTGTTGTAAAACAGGTTGAAGTTGTTGGTAAAGGCCGGTTTCAGTCCCGGATTACCCTTCGATATGTCGAGCGGGTTGCTGTCGTCGGTAATATCGAGCAGCTGTGTCATGCTGGGCTGCGAGGTGGTACCGCGATAGCGGATGCGCAGTTGGTGCTGGTTACTGAACTTGTAACGGAAATCGAGCGTAGGCGAGAAGTTGGTCACCGTGCGCACGGTATCTACGTACACGCCCTGATAGTCTTGGATAAACTTGGAGCGTTGTGGCTGCACCATGAAGCCCACGTTGAGGCGGTACTTGCTGCGTGTGAGTCGGAAACTCACGTTGGCCTCGTGCGTATAGGTCTTGTATTCAGAGTAGCGGCTCAGTGCATCGTCGAGATAATACTCGATGGGATTGGGCAGCAGTGACAGGTAGTTGTCCCATCCTCGGTAGACAGGATGCACGCTGTCGAAGAAGCCTGCACCGACGTTGCTGAAGTCGAATGTGGAGCGGTCGCTCTCGCTGTAACTGTAATTGAAGCTGTAGCGGAACTGCAGGAAAGCGCCTTTGAAGAGCGGCTCGCTGTAGGTAGCCATCACCCGGTAGTTGTAGTTGTTGGTGGGTGTGAGGTTGTAGCGGTTGGTCTGATAGGTAGAGTCGAGTCCGGCAGCCGTCTGCATGAGCCACAGGTGTGTGGCGTTGGCAGAGAGGCTCTCGCTGTCGCTCTTGCTGTAACCGCCGTTAAAGGCAATGGTCACGTTGCGGCCGCTCGTACCGAGTTTGCGGTTGATCTGCAGGTTGCCATTCAGATTCTTGTTGCTGCTATAGGTGGTCGAGTTGCCGTTCTGCGAGTTGACCACGATGCTGTCCTTGCTCATCTCTTCGAGCGCGTCCTCGTCCAACGGGCTGGAGGTGAAGAGGTAGGGGTCCTGGTTGTAGGATGCCGATGCCGTCTTGCCCAATCCATCGTTTTTCGACCACGAGAAGGTGGGTCGGAACATGATATTGGTGAACGCATCGGGCTGCCACTCCAGTCGTCCTTGCGCATTCCAGCTGTCGCTGCGGCTATAGCTCTGGTTGATGCTGTTGGAGAACGACCCTACGGTGCTCACGAAGTTCTCGGAAGAGCTGCGCGAAAGGGCATCGCCGTCGCGGTGGTTCCAGAAACCGCTCAGGTCTATCTTGATCTTGTTCTTGATCTCATAGTTGTAGTTCATACCGAGCATCTTGGCAGCATTCAGTCCGTTGTTGCTGCCTCCTCGGCCACCCCTTCCGCCTGCGCCGGGGAATCCGTTGTCGTTTACATTGTTGGCATTGCCGAAGAGCATGAAGCGGTTGTTGCTGTTGAAGTAGGCACCCATCAGTTTCTCGCCATATCGGCCGTGCGTACCTATGGAGAGGTCGATGTTGGAGAAGACACCCTTGTTCATACCTTTCTTGAGGCCGAAATCAAGCACCGTATTCTCCTCACCGTCGTCGATACCGGTAATGCGTGCCAAGTCACTCTTCTCCTCGTAGGCTTTCACCTTTTCCACGATAGACGTGGGGAGATTCTTCATGGCTATCTTGGTGTCGCCGGTCATAAACTCCTTGCCGTCCACCAGAATCTTCTTCACCTCCTTGCCGTTGTGGGTAATCTTGCCGTTCTCGTCGACGGTCACGCCGGGCAGGCGCTTGACCAGTTCCTCGATGGTAGAGCCCTCGGGTGTGCGGAACGCCGCGCTATTGTATATAAAGGTGTCTTCCTTTACCGTCATCTTCACGGCCTGTCCCACCACCTTTGCCTCTTTCAGCATGATGGCATCGGCCTTCATCACGATTTTGCCTATCTCCAGATCTTTCTTGTCCTCGATTTTCACATGCTTGATGATGGTTTGGTAGCCCACGCTCGATATGCGGAGCATGTAGCGCTGGTCTTTGGGTGCCTTGACGGCGAAGATACCCTCGTCGTTGCTGATGGCTCCGGCCACATACGAACTGTCGGTGGCAAGCAGCTGTACCGATGCCTGGATGACTGGTTCTTTCGAGTCGTTATCTATCAGGATGCCTGATATCTTACGGTCTTGCGCCATCATCGGGAGCGCCATCATCATCGCCCATAAGAGGAGGGCGGTTTTCAGATTCTTCATTGTTGTGTTGTACTTAGAGTTTTGTTTCTGTGTTTATGTTTACATTGTTTAAGACGCGGGTGGTCGCAAAAAGTTTAAAATGCAGCTAAATTTTTGCACAAAAATGTCTGCCTGTGCGCAATCGGGGGAAGATTTGACTTAAAAACTCTTAATTAAGTGTCGGCAATCTCCCTACTTGACTAACTTTTTGCTAAATTTGTTACAGCAATACCGTGCAGAAGACAGGCCCATAGCCGTTTCCGGTACGGCCAAGTATGAAAAAAGAGAGAATCATTATGGAGCAGAGAATCATCCTTACACGCCATTTGAGCCAAGATCTGGCCATCGCCATCTCCGAGTGCGAGCACGACCGTATTTTCATCCTTACCGATGACATCACCCGGCAGCAGTGCCTGCCCGTGGTGCAAGACTATCTGTGCCTGCGGGGAGCCACCCCCATCTCAATCCCGGCCACCGACAGCCATAAGAATCTGGACGCTCTCTCCCGTGTATGGCAGGCCCTGCAGCAGGGAGGAGCCACCCGCCACTCACTGCTCATCAATCTGGGCGGCGGCATGGTGACCGATCTGGGCGGCTTTGCAGCCTCCACGTTTAAGAGGGGCATCGACTTCATCAACATCCCCACCACCTTGCTTGCGATGGTCGACGCCTCGGTGGGCGGCAAGACAGGTGTCAACTTCGGAGGACTCAAAAACGAGATAGGAGTGTTTTCAGAGGCACGCTATGTCATACTCTGCACCGACTTCTTGCAGACGCTGGACACCGAAAACCTGCGCTCCGGCTATGCCGAGATGCTCAAGCACGGGCTTATAGCCGATGAGGCCATGTGGAGCCGGCTCATGCGCTTCGACCTTGGTAGCCCCGACCTGGCCCAACTTGCCGATATGATAGCCGAGTCGGTGCAGGTCAAGGAGCGTGTGGTGGTGGCCGATCCCCATGAGCAGGGCATACGCAAGGCGCTGAACCTCGGCCACACCTTCGGCCATGCCTTCGAGAGCCTGGCCCTGCACCGTCGCCCCGTGCTGCATGGCTATGCCGTGGCCCACGGTCTCATACCCGAACTGTATCTCTCAGCTACACGCACAGGGATGCCCGCCGACAAGATGCGGCAGACGGTGTCTTATATCAAGGAGTATTATGGTACGCCCGCCATCACATGTGATGACTATCCCGAACTCATTCGCCTGATGCACCATGACAAGAAGACCATCGGCAGCGGAATCAATGTCACCCTGCTCGGCGGCATCGGCGACATACACATCGATCAGATACTCACCGACGACGATGCCCGTGAGGCGCTCGACTTCGTGCGCGAGGGCGGTCTATAATGTTTCTCTGGGCTATATGCCACCTTTACGGCGCTAAACATGGCATTTACGAGTGCCAAATGCCATGTTTAGCGCCGTAACTCTTATCCTTTAGTTGGCGGCAGTGGTTTCCTGTAGTGCTTTCTTGGCCTGTATTTCGGCGATGGCGTTGGCCTGTTTGTTCACGTCGTCGAGGCTTGACTTGCGGTAGTAGCTGCGCGAAGTGCCATCGCTGCTCAGCACGAGCGAGTCGCCTTTCAGGTAATCGATGTCGCACGTGTCGTTTACCGGGTCAGTCACCTCAATCTTGTTGTCTTTGGTAAACTTGGGGGTGCCCCGGGTGATGACCAGCTTGCCGTTCCATATATGCCAAGCCGTGAAGTAGCCCAAAGGTGGATAGACCACAGGACTTTCGGCTTCGAGCGAACTCTGCTGGCGCACGTAGCCCACGCTCTGGCAGGCCCATTGGCGCTTCATCCAGAATCCGTATTCACGGGGAATGAGGTAAGTCTTCTTGATAGAGTCGGGCATGTCGCGCATGATGCGCTTCTGGAGGCGTTCGCTCATGGTGTCGTAATCCTTGAGCTTCGGCATCACGATGTAGCACCAGATGCCTTTCAGCTGGTCGAGGTCAATCACCAGGTCGGCCACGGTAGAGTCTGCCGGATTGAGCACCACCCCTATCCAATCGCCTATCTTGAGCTGTCCCATAATCTTGCCGCGGCGTGTAGCCTCGATGACATTGTAGCGCACGGGGTCGCTTCCGTCGTTGGGGAGCAGCACCACCACGCTGTCGTTGCAGCCGTCGCAAGCCAATCCATAGACTGTCTTGTCGCCTTTCAGTTTCAGTTCGTCTGTAGACGGTCCGTTTTTGGAATCAAGAATAAAATTGGTCTCGCTTTTCCCGCCGCAGGCAGCGGCTATGGCGAGTGTCAAAGCCATCAAGGCCAGTGATATCTTAGTCTTCATTGTTCCTTTTTGTTTGCAAAGATAGTGCAAGTCGAAGACAATAAAAAGGAAAAGACGAAGTTTTTTCATTTTTTATTGTTGAGTCGCCGCCTATTTTCTGTAAAGATAGTGCAAGTCGAAGACAATAAAAAGGAAAAGACGAAGTTTTTTCATTTTTTATTGTTGAGTCGCTGCCTGTCTTATGTAAAGATAGTGCAAGTCGAAGACAATCAAGATGCATTTTTTCGTCCAAGACATATTCGTTGCCGCTCAACGAAAAACAGGCTTCAGTGTGTTCATGATACACCAATTTATAAATAAAAACGAAAAAAAAACGCCTTTTCCTTTTTATTGTCTTTGGTTTGCGCTATCTTTGCATAAGATAGGCTTCGGTTCAGCAATTAGAGTAAAACTCTATTGCGTTCACCTTGCGCTATCTTTGCATAAGATAGACTCTATATGAATTAAGGTAACATAAAAAACAGACAGATATGAATTTAGTAGAACGTTTTTTGAACTATACACAGTTTGACACGCAGTCGGCAGAAGATTCGACAACCGTGCCCAGTACATCTAAACAACTCATTTTTGCCCGCTATCTGAAAGAAGAGCTGGAGCGTGAGGGACTTGATGATGTGGAGATGGACGACAATGGCTATATCTATGCCACGCTCAAGGCCAATACCAAGAAAGAGGTGCCCACCATCGGTTTCATAGCCCATTACGATACAAGTATGGACTGTAGCGGAGCCAACATCAAACCGCGCATCGTGAAGGACTATGACGGGGGCGATATCGTGCTCTCAGAGGGAATCGTGTCTTCGCCGGCCAAGTTTCCCGAATTGCTCGACCACAAGGGCGAGGACCTGATTGTGACAGATGGCACCACGCTGCTCGGCGCCGATGACAAGGCTGGTATTGCCGAGATAGTGCAGGCCATGTGCTACCTGCGCGACCACGACGAGATCAAGCATGGTGACATACGTGTGGGCTTCAATCCTGATGAGGAGATTGGTATGGGCGCACACCATTTTGATGTGGAGCGCTTTGGCTGCGAGTGGGCCTATACGATGGACGGGAGCGACTTGGGCAATCTGGAATATGAGAACTTCAACGCTGCTGCGGCCAAGGTCACCATCAAGGGTATGAGCGTACACACCGGTTATGCCAAGGGAAAGATGGTAAACGCCAGCCGGTTGGCCTGCGAGTTTAATGCTTTCATCCCCGATACCGATATTCCTGAGACCACCGAGGGCTATCAGGGATTCTTCCACCTGTTGGGTATGGACACGCATACCGAGGAGGCTAAGCTGAGCTATCTCATCAGAGACCATGACCGCGAGAAGTTTGAGGACCGCAAGGCGTTTATCGAGGATATCGCCCGCCGCATGAACGAGAAATATGGCGATGGTACGGTGAAGGTGGAACTGAAGGACCAGTACTATAACATGAAGGAAAAAATAGACCCCAACATGCATGTGATAGATATCGTGCTCAAGGCCATGCAGGAGACGGGTGTTACCCCCAAGGTGGAACCGATACGTGGCGGTACCGATGGCGCACAACTCAGTTTCAGAGGATTGCCATGCCCCAATATCTTTGCCGGAGGTGTCAACTTCCACGGTCCGTATGAGTTTGTTTCTATCCAAGTGATGGAAAAGGCAGTGCAGGTAATCACCAAGATCTGTGAGCTCACTGCTGGGTACAATGACTGATAACAATTCATAATTCTTAATTAAGAATTGAAAAAGTGAATTGATTGATGAGCGAGCTTCCTGCACTGGTCAAAGATCTGGCACTGATACTGGTGGTTGCCGGAATGGTGACGCTGCTGTTTAAGAAGTTGCGTCAGCCATTGGTGTTGGGGTATATTGTGGCAGGATTTGTCGTGTCTCCCCACATGCCATACACCATGTCGGTGATGGACAAGGCCGATGTGCAGACGTGGGCTGATATCGGTGTCATCTTCCTGCTCTTCTCGCTCGGACTCGATTTCTCTTTTAAGAAGATATTCAAGATGGGTATGGCACCGGTCATCGCCGCCCTTACTATCATCTTCTCCATGACGGCGCTCGGTGCTGTGGTGGGACATGCTTTCGGGTGGTCCCGCATGGACTGTATCTTCCTTGGTGGTATGCTGGCCATGTCGTCTACCACTATCATCTATAAGGCTTTCGATGATATGGGACTGCGCCAGCAGAAGTTTGCCGGTCTGGTGATGAGCGTCCTTATCCTCGAAGATGTGCTGGCTATCGTCATGATGGTCATGCTCTCCGCATTGGCCGGCGGTGCGGATCCCGATGGCGGACAGATGGTGGCCTCGGTGGTCAAGATAGCCTTTTTCCTCACGCTGTGGTTTGTGGTGGGCATCTTTGCTGTTCCCGCTTTCTTGCGCCATACACGCCGGTTGATGAACGACGAGACGCTCACGGTGGTCTCGTTGGGACTATGCTGTGCGATGGCGTGCCTCTCTACCCTGGTAGGGTTCAGTAGTGCGTTTGGTGCCTTTGTCATGGGAAGCATCCTCGCCGAGACGGTGGAGGCAGACAAGATCATGCGGGTGGTGGAGCCTGTCAAGAATCTCTTCGGGGCTATCTTCTTCGTGTCGGTAGGCATGTTGGTGGATCCACAGATATTGGTAGACTATGCCTTGCCCATCGTGGTCATCGTGCTCACCATCCTGTTGGGGCAGGGTATCATCGGCTCGGCCGGATTCATGCTCAGCGGACAGACGCTCAAGACCTCCATGCGCTGCGGATTCTCGATGGCGCAGATAGGTGAGTTTGCCTTTATCATAGCATCGCTCGGCCTGTCGCTCGGTGTGATAGGCCAGTTCTTATACCCCGTCGTGGTGGCGGTGAGTGTCATCACCACCTTCCTCACCCCTTACATGATTTCGTGGGCAGACCCCTGTTATGCCCGTATCGAGCGGAGGCTGCCCCGGCGCTGGATACGTCGTCTCAACCATCTTGGCAGTCCTACGCGCGATACGTCGCACGATACCGGTCACTGGCACCGGCTCATCCGCAAGATGCTCACCGCCACCCTCATCTACTCGGTGTTGTCGGTGGCCGTGGTGACGCTGATGTTTTCGTTCTTCTTGCCCTTTGTGCGCCAGATATTGCCTCACTGGTGGGCCAATGGTGTGTGTGGCATCCTCACGGTGGTGCTCATCTCGCCCTTCCTGCGATCCATCATCATGAAGCACAACCACAGTGAAGAGTTCAAGGCGTTGTGGACAGAGAATCGGGTAAACCGGTTGCCGCTGCTCTTCACCTTGCTCGCACGCATTGCAGTGGCTACCGCTTTCCTGTTTTATATCTGCAACTATCTGGCACGGTTTGCCAATGCCATCGTCATCACCCTTGCCCTGGCAGTGGTCATGCTCATGGTGGTGTCGCGGAGCCTCAAGCGGCGTAGCATACGTTTGGAGCGGCTATTCGTGCAGAACCTGCGGTCGCGCGACATAGAGGCCCAGGTGCATGGCCGTCGCCGTCCGCTCTACGAGGGCCGGTTGCTGGATCATAACCTACACATAGCCGACTATGACATTCCGGCAGGGTCGCTCTTGGCCGGACAGACGTTGCGCGAGTTACAGTTGCCGGCGCGGTGGGGCATCCATGTGAGCAGTATCCTGCGTGGGCATCGGCGCATCAATATCCCCGGCGGCGACATGCCGGTATTTCCCGGCGACCGGCTGCAGGTGATAGGAACGGATGAGCAACTCAGGGAGTTTGGCAACAGTCTTCGCCAAGAGGTGGATGCCGGCGATGAACATATAGAGCAGCGCGAGATGAAGCTGCGTAGCATGGTGATTGCGGCAGACAGTCCTCTTGCCGGGAAGACGCTTAGCCAGAGCGGTATCAGGGAGCATTATGGCTGTATGGCAGTGGGTATAGAAATGGGCGAGGGCAGTCTGGCTGCCATCGCCCCCTCACGTCCATTCAGTCCGGGTGATGTGGTTTGGGTAGTAGGAGAGGAGTCTGCGCTTCGCACGCTGCCCGACCTGCAGCGCTAATCCATGCGTGTGCGCGTATGTAAATATATAAGGTATGCAAGCCTCATGCCCATTGGCATGAGACAATCACTTGCTCTATGTCTGTGGGCAAGTAGCGCATTTCCAGTTCGTGTTCCTTGCGGGCAATATCTTCGGGCGTATCATCGGGCTCGATAGCGGTGCGATGCTGCACGATGATGTCGCCCCCGTCTATCTCATTGCTTACCCAGTGCAGAGTCATGCCGGTCTCCGTCTCTCCGGCAGTTTTTACCGCCTCGTGTACATGGTGCCCATACATGCCCTTGCCGCCAAACTTGGGGAGCAGGGCAGGGTGGAGATTGACCATGCGGCGGTGATAGGCTTCGACCAGTGTGTCGGGAACGCGCAGCAGGAAGCCTGCCAGCACGATAAAATGGATGTGGTACTGCTCTTGGAGCATGGTGACAAACTGAGGCTGTGCCAGTTGGACACGGTCGGTGACCAATGCAGGCACATGGTACGGGGCAATACGCTGGAGCACAGGGGCATCGGCCCGGTTGCAGACCACCAAGACGGTCTCTATGGAGGGATGATCCGCAAAGTGGCGGATCAGATTCTCGCAGTTGGTGCCGTTTCCCGACACAAATATGGCTATCCTAATCTTCATCGTCTTCCTCCCATTCATCGTCGTCAAATCCAAACATGACCGGATCCACAAAGGCATCCATCGCCCGACGGTCTTTCTTGGTGGGGCGTCCGGTGCCACGTGCCCTGTCTACAAATCCGCTGATACGGCTCATCTCCAAGAGTTCGTACTGCTTGGGGTCGGTGACATTCTCATAAATCTCGGGAATCAACTTGGCACCTACCCGCTGCTCGATGGGTTTGAGTATCTTGAAAGCATAAGTGACAGGTGGCTTCTTCACGTTCACCACGTCGCCAGCCTTGACGGTACGCGAGGGTTTCACGTTGGTTCCTCCTATGGTCACACGGCCATTCTTGATGGCATCTGCTGCGATGGATCGGGTCTTGTAGATGCGTGCCGCCCAAAGCCATTTGTCGATACGGGCCTCGGTGTTCATTTCTTTCCTAACTTGTTATATTGGTTCATGGTGATGTCTATGCCTGCAAGCACAAAACTCTTGATGACCTCCACAGCCGTGTCGATGGCAGGCTGCAGGGTCTGTTGCTCCTCGGGCGAGAAGCGTCCCAGCACCCAGTCAATCTGTGCGCCTCGGGGATAGTCGCCACCAATGCCCATACGCAGTCGGGCATAGTTTTGGCCGATGAGCTGCTGGATGTGTCCCAGTCCGTTGTGTCCTCCATTGCTTCCGCTTCCCTTTAGCCGGAATCCTCCCAGCGGCAGCGCCACATCGTCGGAGATGACAAGCAGGCGTTGTTGGTCAATGTTTTCCTTGTTCAGCCAGTATCTGACGGCGTTGCCGCTCAGGTTCATATAGGTGGTGGGCTTGAGCAGGAAGACCTTGCGCCCTTTCAGGGTGGTTTCGGCCACGAATCCGTAACGTTTGTCTCCAAAAACAATATTGGACGCTTTGGCGAAAGCGTCCAATACCATGAATCCAGTATTGTGTCTGGTGCCTTGATACTCGTCGCCGGGATTGCCAAGGCCGCATATCAGATATTTATCCACTTTTTGCTGATTCGATGAAATAAAAAATTCACAACCCATAACGATGAATTATGGATTGTGAATCGTAATGAGTGTGATGATTACTCAGCGGCAGCTGCGGCGGCAGCGGCAGCCTGACGTGTCATCTTGATTGAGCAAACAATAACTTCCTTGCTGGTAGCAATCTCCAGACCCTCGTAGCTGAGCTCACCTACCTTGATGCTCTTACCGATCTTGAGAGCGGTAACGTCTACATCGAGGTGCTCAGGAATCTGCTGGTAAGGAGCGGTAACGTTGATCTTGCGGATAGAAAGATTCATACGTCCACCGTCGCGTACACCCTGTGCCAGACCAACGAGCTTAACGGGGATGCCGATGGTGATGGGCTTGGTGTCGTTTACTTCCAGGAAGTCTACGTGAATCACAGCGTCGGTCACGGGGTCAAACTGCAGTTCCTTGAGAATGGCAGTGTGGCGCTCGCCGTCGATGTCCAATGCGATTACATACACGTGCGGAGTGTAGACAACCTTGCGGAGGTTGGCCATAGGAATGGCAAATGCCAAGGCTACAGGCTTGCCATCTTGTGTGGCCTCGCCATAGAGGTTACAGGGAACGAGTCCCTCTTTACGGAGTTGTTTAGAAGCTTTCTTGCCAAGGGCTGTGCGCTTCTGACCTGCTACATTAATCTCTTTCATAATGTGTTACTCTAAATTAATTGTTTATTGTTTAATTCGCCATCACACGAGATGCGAAAAGCGGCGCAAAGGTACTGATTTTCTTTGAAATATGCAAAGTTTCTATAAAAAAAGACTTAAATCCAAGCCTTTTTCTTGCATGCGAATGGTTTTTTGAGTATTTTTGCATCGTAATTCACGGAACACAAAATTATTATTGGAGAATGATAAATAGAGAATTGATTAGAATTAAGGTAGTCCAGTTAACCTACGCATACTATCAGAACGGCAATAGAAACATGGATAATGCCGAGAAAGAATTGTTGTTCAGTCTTTCAAAGGCTTACGACCTATACAATTACCTGTTGCAACTTATCGTTGAGATTTCGCGTGAGGAGCGACATCGCTTAGATGTGCTCACTGCCCGGGCCGAACGGGAAGGTACAGAGAAACCGTCGTCCAAGTTCGCCTTCAACCGCTTTGCCGTGCAGTTGGAAGAGAATAAGATGCTCAATGCTTTCATAGAGGATAAGAAAATCACTTGGGAAAACGACAAGGAGTTCATACGCAGCAAGTGCAACCAGATAGAGCAGAGTGAGACTTATCGCGAGTATATGGCTTCGGAGGACGACTCGTACGAGGCAGACCGTGAGGTGTGGCGTAAGCTCTACAAGCAACTGATTCAGGATAATGAGGAACTGGATGTCATTCTGGAAGAGAAGAGTCTGTACTGGAATGATGACAAGGAGATAGTAGATACCTTTGTACTGAAGACCATCAAGAGGTTTGATCCAGCCAACAGGGGCAACCAGCCGCTGTTGCCGGAGTACAAGGATGAGGAAGATCGTGAGTTGGCCCGCAAGCTCTTCCGTGCCACCATTCTCAATGCTGATACTTACCAGCGCTATATGAGTGAGGCAAGTCGCAATTGGGATTTCTCGCGTCTGGCTTATATGGATGTGGTGATTATGCAGATTGCCATCGCCGAGATGCTCACCTTCCCCAACATCCCCATCAGTGTCACGATTAATGAATATGTGGAGCTGGCTAAGTTGTACAGCACGGCTCGCAGCGGTGGATATATCAATGGCATGCTCGACGCTATCGCCCGCCATCTGGTAAAGACTGGCAAATTGCTCAAGCCCATCGCTCCCCAGCGTCCCCGTCATGGTGAGAAAGGCGAAAACCAATAATAAGAATTAGGAAATCATCATTATTAGAATAATCAAAAAACAAGAAAGAGATTATGACAGCATTAGTTTTGGCAGCTCAGGCACAGCAAGGAGGAGGCGGAATGAGCATGATCGTCATGTTGGTCCTCCTGTTTGTTATCATGTGGTTCTTCATGATACGTCCGCAGCAGAAAAAGCAGAAAGAAATCCGTAATTTCCAGAATTCGCTCCGTGAGGGTGACAAGGTTGTCACTGGCGGAGGCATCTACGGTACGGTAAAAAGAATCGACATGGCCACCAACAAGGTGGAAGTGGAGATTGCCCGTGGTGTGGTGATCGAGGTAGATAAGGGTTATGTTTTTGCTGATGCAAACGCACGTATGCCGCAGGCATAATGACCAGGGACCTACGCAAAACGATACGATTTAAGAACTTCTTGTTCCTTTTCGTCAACAAGGAGTTCTTGATTTTTTTGTTCTTTCTCGCACTGAGCGGTATCTTTTGGCTGCTTGCTACGCTTAACGAAAGCTATGAGAAAGAACTAAGGATTCCTATACGCCTGATAAATGTGCCCAAGAATGTGGTTATTACGTCTGAAAATGCCGATACACTCTCTGTAACGGTCAAAGACAAGGGTTTTACCTTGTTGGCATATATGTCCAACAAGCGTTTGCCTTTGAATATCAATTTCGAGACGTATGCCAACAAGATTACGAGCAAGGGGACGGTGAGTGTTGCTGAACTTACCAAGTTGATTTATCTCCAGCTTTATGGCTCATCGCGAATCAGTGGCATCAAGCCTGACCGGTTGGAGTATTATTTCAACTACGGACAGTCCAAGCGCGTGCCCGTCAAGTTGGCCGGCAAAATAGTTCCGGGCAAGGCTTATTATCTTGCAGGCACCAGGGTGACACCCGACACCGTCGTGGTCTACGCCCATAAGAATCTCCTCGACAGTATAGCCTACGTCACTACACGCGAACTCAATATCGTCAATTTTGAGGACACGGTCATCCAGACTGTTGAGTTGCAAAAACTCAAAGGTGTTAAGGCGGTTCCTGCTCAGGTGAAGATAGCCCTTTATCCCGATATCCTTACCGAAGAGACGGTGGAAGTACCTGTCACAGCCGTCAATATGCCAGAAGGCAAGGTGCTCCGTACGTTTCCCTCGCGGGTGATGGTAAGGTTTACCGTAGGAGCTACCATGTTCAGGCATGTGCGTCCGGACCAGTTCAGGGTTGTGGCAGACTATCTGGAGCTGATAGCGCATCCGGCAGACAAGTGCAACTTGTATCTCAGAGCGTATCCCCATACTGTTACCAAGTGTCACATCGTCACTCCTTTAGTGGATTACCTTATCGAGCAACAATGAGAGTCGCTATTACAGGGGGAATTGGTGTCGGCAAATCGTATGTGTGCCGAAGACTGGCGCAGCATGGCATTCAGGTGTACGACTGTGACGCAGCGGCCAAGCGGCTGATGCGCACCTCACCGGTACTTCGTGAGCAACTATGCCAGTTGGTCGGTGACGAAGTGTATCTGGGCGACACACTCTGCAAGCATGTGTTGGCACGGTTTATAGTGGAAAGCGAGGCCAATAAGCAGGCTGTAAACGCCATCGTGCATCCGGCGGTGGCATCCGACTTTATGGCATCGGGCTATACTTGGTTAGAGAGCGCCATACTCTTCGAGAGTGGATTTCATCAGCGGGTGCATTTTGATGTGGTCATCTGTGTTACAGCTCCGCTTGAGACACGGATCAACCGCATTGTGCAGCGTGACGGAATCGGCCGCACACAGGCGATGGAGTGGATAGAGCGTCAGATGCCACAGGAACAGGTGGCGGCTCAGAGTCAATACGTAATCGTAAACGATGGTAGGCAGGACATAGACAAGCAAATCAATCAAATTTTAAAATCAATAAGCGAAACAAACAAAATGGAAACAATCCTTTCGATTGCCGGCAAGCCCGGCCTTTACAAGTTGGTGTCTCGTGGTAAGATGAATCTGATCGTTGAGACACTCGATGATAATCACAGGCGGATGCCGGCATTTGCCACAGACCGTGTGACCAGTCTGGCAGACATTGCCATGTATACCGATGCCGACGACATCCCACTGTGGCAAGTGCTCAAAAACGTAGGAGAAAAGGAGCAGAATGGTCCTTGTCAGTTTGACTATAAGAAAGCCTCTTCTAAAGATTTGAGAGCCTATTTCTCATCTGTATTGCCCAACTTTGACCAGGATCGTGTACACGACAGTGACATCAAGAAGCTGTTGCAGTGGTACAATATATTGGTAACCAATGGTTATACAGACTTTGAGGCCATCTTGGCACCTACAGAGGGTGACAATGTGGATGACCGTGAAAACCAATAAGAATAAAACCTAAACAAAACAGGATATGAAAAAAACAGGACTGATGATGCTTGTGGCTCTTCTGTCACAAGCAACGGTATTCGCACAGGATGTGGAATACAAAATCACGGGCTTGGTGCCCGACAGTATTAAACAAGTGCTCTTCGTATGTAATGGTGATGCGCGCAATGCCGTGCGCAAGGACGTGAATGCAGACGGAACCTTTGAGTTTACCGGTAGCAAACCGGCCAATACGGCTTTTATTGTGTACTACCGCACCAAGAAACAGCTGGGGAAGGCACAGATGCTCAATGACGGCACCCCCATGCATATCGACTTCAAGACAGGTAAGCTGGAGGCTTCTGAGCAGAATAAGAAGCTGCACGACTTCTATGGCAGACTGGATAAGATACAGTTGCAGCAAAACCAGATTTATGGACAAATGCAAAAGCCCAACATCGATGAGGCTGCCAAGAAAGCGCTGATGGAAAAACTGGAGGCTGCCGGCAAGACAGAGATGGACGAGGTGATGCGATTCGTCAAAGAAAACCGTACCACCATGCTGCCCATCGTTCCGCTGATGGACAATGTCTATGGACTCAGCTACGAGCAGCTGAAGCAGGTTTGCGACGCTTCTGCCACCTATTACACGCATCCCGCGATGAAGCGCATTGTCAGCATGTTCGAGTCCAAGGGCAAGCGCCAGCCTGGCCAGCCTTTCCATGAACTCACCATGCAGGATATGGACGGCAAGACCGTCAAGCTCAGCCAGTGGGTAGGCAAAGGCAAGTATGTGCTCGTAGACTTCTGGGCTTCCTGGTGTGGTCCCTGCCGTCGCGAGATGCCCAACGTAGTGGCTGCCTACAACCGCTATCACGCCACCAAGGGCTTCGAGATAGTGGGCGTATCGTTCGACCAGAAGGCTGACGACTGGAAGAAAGCAGTGGCAGAACTGGGTATGAATTGGCCGCAAATGTCTGACCTCAAGGGATGGCAGTGTGCCGCCAACGAGGTGTACGGTGTCAACTCCATACCTTGCAACGTGCTCGTGGATCCGCAAGGCAAGATTGTGGCTTGTGAGCTGATGGGCGAGGAGTTGGGTGCCGAGCTCAAGAAGATTTATGGCGAATAAGCTGCCTGCCCCCACCGTGGGGCTGCAGTAATCATAACGAGAGGGAAATATCCTGATGACGATGGTCACAAGATACTTCCCTCTCCTTTTTTTCCTTTGTTGGCCGATTGTAGGTGTTTTGCCCTCACTCTCTCCCACAATCATGTTTGGCAAACCTAAACGTGGCCTTTACGGGAGCTAAAAGCCGCATTTGGCACCCGTAAAGGCCACGTTTAGGATGGGCGGTTGCCGCTGTTGCAAAACTGAAAAAATGTTACGGGATGACTATTTTTTTGCATTGAGCTTGTCGGCGAATTTCTGGAACTCTTCGGAGAAGACTACGTTGCTTGCGCCAATCTTGGCTGCGGGAACCACTCCGGCAGGTAACGCTTTGCGGGTTGCTTCGGTCTTGGCCGCCTCTTTCGCCTCGTTGCTCTTCGACAGTTTGGCGCGTGCTGAAGCCCATTTGGCTGCCTGCTTGCGGATTCCTTTGTCGCTGCATCCTTCCTCTATGGCTTTCAGCCAGTAGCATGCTTGCTCGTTAGCTGCCTGAAAACGCTTGTCGTAAATCATGATGTCTTTCCACAGTTGTTGCCAGTCTTTAGCCATCAGGGCTGCCCGTATCTGCACATCCAAACCTATGCGTTCAGCATTTTCTACCTCCTGCTGCTTCATCAGCTCCACATACGCAGCCAGTCCTTCGGCATCGAGTGGGGTAGGGGCATCCTTACGGATAAACCGATTGTGGGCAAACGAATCCCACGTGTATGCCAACCGTTGGGAAGCATACTGCCCGTAGAGCGGATTGAGCTGGTCGCGGTGCTCCCAAGCATACCGGAAGGCGGAACTTGTGGTCGGGTCTTTGATGTATAACACATACTCAAAGAGTTTTCGGTCTGTAAGAATCTTCTCCTCATGACCTTTCAGGTACACCTCTACCACTTCTCCCAACTGGTCTCGCATATAAGCGCTGGCCAGCTTGTCCATATAGGTTTGCAAGAATGCGCTGTCGCGCTTGCCGGCCTCAAACTGGGCGGTGAGTTCTGATAGTGGTTCGCTCTTCAGGGTCTTCTCTACCGTGGCTATAAAGGCTTCTGCATTCTTGTTGCCACCCACTACTCTGGCCACTTCTTTGCCGCTGGAAGGGCCGACAAACAGGAATGTCGGGAAAGCCTTTACACCGAATCGGTCTTTGAGCTCCTTTCCCTCCCCTTTTTCCATGTCAAACTTGGCCGATACAAATCTTGGGTTGAAGTAGTCCCCACACACCTTTTGCGGAAGCACATCGCGTGCCATCATCTTGCAGGGGCCGCACCAGGAGGTGTAGCAGTCTATAAACAGTTGTTTGCCCACGCTCTTGGCGCTGTCCAATAGTTGCTGAAAGTTTTTGCCCTCGGCAAACTGCACGCCTTGGGCATGTCCGGCTGCGCTCATCATCGCCGCCAGTGCCCACAGACACATTTTTCTTCTTATGTACATCATTGTATATTATTGGTTATTATTGTTGGCATCCCATTGCTGCTTGAGCAGGCATGATAGCTATCGATACAAAGATAGTGATAAAGGATGAGATAACCTTGATAGTGCGCATTTTTCATCAGATGCTATCTGTTTTTTATCAAGATAAGTTGTAATATCAGATAAAAACCGTAACTTTGCACCCGAAGATATGGATAGGGGTACTTGCTCAACCCCCTTTAACAAAACAAGACAATGAACAGTAACAAGCCCAAGGTGAGTGTGCTGCTTATGCTTCTCAGTACGCTCTTCTGTGTTTGCCTGATTGCGGCAAACGTGTTGGAGACGAAGCAGATCAGTGTGGGTCCTGTCAGTCTGACGGGTGGCCTGATAGTTTTCCCGGTCAGCTATATCATCAATGATTGCGTGTGCGAGGTGTGGGGATATGCCAAGGCGCGGCTGCTGATATGGATGGGATTTGCGATGAACTTCTTTTTTGTGTTGCTCGGTGCGCTGTGCGACTGGATTCCCGGTGCCTCTTATTGGGACAACGATGCCGGATTCCATGCCGTCTTCGGCTTGGCACCCCGCATAGCGGCAGCTTCGTTTGTGGCCTTTTTGGCCGGCTCGTTTGTCAATGCCTACGTGATGAGCCGCATGAAGCTCCACTCTCAGGGCAAGCACTTCTCCCTACGCGCCATTGTCAGCACGGTGGCGGGCGAGGGCATCGACTCGCTCCTGTTTTTCCCCTTGGCGCTTTGGGGTGTGGTTCCCACAGACGAGTTGCCCGTGCTCATGTTGTGGCAGGTGGTGCTCAAGACGCTCTACGAGATGGTAGCCCTGCCCCTCACCATCAGGGTGGTACGGCGCGTGAAGCGCTACGAGGGCGAGGATGCCTATGACGAGGGTGTGGACTATGGTGTGATGAAGATTTTTAATATATAAATAGTAGCCGGGAACCCTTTGTCGGTTCCACGGTGTGTTTACAACAAGAGTATGGAAAGAAAAGACGAAGGCCTCAAACAGCTTGGCTCGGCCACCAAGTATGCAGACGACTATGCTCCTGAGGTTTTGGAGACGTTTGTCAACAAGCATCCCGACAACGACTACTGGGTGCGGTTCAACTGTCCCGAGTTCACATCGCTGTGCCCCATTACCGGCCAGCCCGATTTTGCCGAGATACGCATCTCTTACATTCCCGGCGAGCGGATGGTGGAGAGCAAGAGTCTGAAACTCTACCTCTTCAGTTTCCGTAACCACGGCGATTTTCACGAAGACTGTGTCAATGTCATCATGAAGGACCTGATACGCCTCATGTCGCCCAAATATATCGAGGTGACGGGTATCTTCACGCCACGTGGCGGTATCAGCATCTATCCCTATGCCAACTACGGGCTGCCCGGTACGCGCTATGAGCAGTTGGCAGAGCATCGTTTTATGAATCACGATCTGTAAGCGAGGTTGGGTGAAAGGCTAAAGGTAGACACATCCCTGAAGATGATAGGGCGTGTCTACCTTTTTTTATTAATTTACAGTAATGAGTCTCCTTACAGCAGTTTGGTTCTTGGTACCGCATGCGGCACCCATGTCGCTGCATCCAGCCCTTAATACCACTTCACCGCATTCGAGTAGCCGCTTCGTTTGTCGTACTTGAGCGCATCGGTCAGCGTAGAGGCGTTGCAGCGAAACGTGAAGTTGTAGCTGGTATAGGGTGCCAGTACCACCGAGCACGACATGTTGAAGCAGTGGAGATCGCGTTGGAGCGAGGCGGTGGTCATACTGATCTTGTGGTTGTCGAAGTCGTAACCCGAGGAGAAACTGATGTTCCACCCATCGCTGATACGCACGTTTCCGCTCACGTTCATGGTCTGGGTAAACTTGTACGGATAGCGCATCTTCTCATAGTTAAACTTGCTTTTATCCCTGTTCTCGGTCATGGTGATACCATAGCCGAAGGTGAGCGACCACGGCATCGAGAAGGCCATATAGCCATCGTCATCGGTCTCGGCCTTGCCACCGCCGCTCTTCTTGCGGGCACCGCGCTGGCCTTCGATCATGTCATCGTCCACGTTGCTCTCTATATCGGTGTCAATGCCTTCCTTGTCGGTGTTTTCTTCCTCTTCGTCCTTGTCATCGCTGCCGCTGAAGAGTTTTCTCAGCTTTTCGGGTGTCAGTGTAAACGACACGTTCTGCGACATTCCTTGGAATCGGCCGAACCGTCCGTAGCCCCATTCCGTATGGTTGCCCACATAGGGATTGCCGTTTTCGTCGAGCTCGTAGGCGTAGGTGGCAAACACGGCGTGCATGTTAAATGTATAGTTTTTCCACCATTTCAGACGGATATCCATACCCAGATCGCTCCAGGGCTTCTCCTTGGCAGCCATGTTGTACGACATCTGCAGGGCAAAGTTGTCGATGATGCTGATCTTCTTCACTCCCGTTGTGTCCTTGTCGCTCTTTACTTTCATCTCCAGGTTGTTGGCCAGGCTGAACGATATGTTGCCCGTCCTTCCTTTTCCCGGCACACCATACAGTCCGTTGGCGTACGGAGAATATTCCACCAAGTCCACGCTGCCGTCGGCATTGGTGCGCTGGTAGGTCTGGTAGTAGCCGTAGCGCTCGGTTCCGAAGTCCGGGGCATAGCTGAAGCTCACCTGTGGTGTCACCACGTGGCGTATGGCCTGAATCTTGTCGCCGAATATCTTGCGGTTTGGAATCCACCGGCCATAGAACTTGGTGCTGGCCGACAGCGACAGGTTCCAGTTGTACACGTTGTGGAATCCGTAGGTGGTATCGTTAACCTCCTTTTGTGCCACTTCATCCCACGAGCGCTCCACCTTTTGGGTGTACATGCGGTCGGTAAAGTTGAACGAGGGCGTGAGGTTGATGTAGTTGAACAAGGTGAAAGAACCCGAGATGGGGATGTTGTGTTGCATGCCGTTTCGCCAATCCTTGATGATGTTCGAGTGCATGAGCTTGTCCTCGGTGGTGTTGATAGAGTTAGACAACTGTCCGGTATAGCTCATGGCTATCTTCTCATACCACCGCTGTTTGCCGACAAGATGCTTGCGGCGGAAAGGGTAGAAACGGCTCACCGAGATGTTCAGGTCGGGCAGCGTGAGGGCAATCGACGAGTCGCGCATGTTCTGGTTCAGGTTGGCCGTCGAACTGATGGTCATGCCGATGCTCGACAGCGTGGTGCTCCAGCTCACCGACGAGGTACGAGTACTCTGCGTCATGCTCTGCGGGTTGTACATGCTGGTCAGGTTGTTGCGCTCATAGCTGCTGGTGGCGAAGTTGACACTGGCCGACAGCGTGCTGAAGGGGTTGGCCTTGGCGTCTTGCCGGTGACTCCACTGTATCTTGAAACTGGTCTGTCGGCTATAGTCGGGCATGCCCTTGTCGCCCGTACGGGTGTCTTGGAAACTGGCCAGGAAACTGCCGCTGTAGCGATAGCGCTTGCGGTAGTTGGAGGCTGCCGACAAGCCCCACGAGCCTTTGGTATAAATCTCGCCCAACAGCTTCAGGTCCCACTTGTCGCTCATCGCAAAGTAGTAGCCACCGTCTCGCAGGTAGAAACCGCGGTCTTGCTCGTCACCATACGAGGGCATGATGAAGCCCGACGAATAACTCTTGGTAAAGGGGAAGAAACCGTAGGGGATGGCCAGGGGCAGCGGCACGTCGGCCACCACGAGATAGGCCGGTCCGAAGACCACATCCTTGCCCGGGCGCACCTTGGCACGCGACAGGGCGATATAGAAATCGGGGTGCTCGGCATCGCAAGTGGTGTAGCGGCCGTGCTGGAGGAAGATTTCGCCCTTGTCATTGCGCTTTGAGAGTTCGCTGGAGAGGAATCCGTCTTCCTGTTGGGTATATACACGGTTGATGAAACCCTTCTTGGTCTTGAAGTTGAAGAACATGGTATCGCTCTCATAGGTCGCGTCGCCCAGTTTGAACACCGGCTTGTTCCTCACGCCCGTCTTCTCGGTCGAGTCGGGCGTTCCCATCGCGCGCACCAGACTGCTGTCGAGGCTCATGGCCACCTTGTCGCTCGATAGGTCCATGTTCTCATACTTCACGTTGGCCGACCCGTAGATATGGGCGGTCTTGGTGTTGGCATCGTATATCAGTGAGTCTTGGCCCGTGTAGATGACCGGCGCATCGATACCGTTTTTCTTGGTCCGGTTGATGGAGTCGAGCCTGATAGAGTCGTCTATCGCCTTGTTGTGGCGGTAGATGGCCAGTTGCAGCGAGTCCATCTTCGTGGTGTCTGGCCCGATGTGCACCTTCGACGAGTCCCGCAGGATCGAGTCCTTGGCCAGTGTGGTGGTGTCTGCTGCTGCCCGTTTTTTCTTGTCAGAAACGGGCGTGCGGGTACCGGCCATCACAAAAGCGAAGGCCGCCAATAGCAGTATTATGACCGATTTTGTTCTCATCGAGCCTACAAAATTAAGGAAATAATGGCTAACAGCCTATATATTTCCATTTTTTAACGCTTTGGGCCATTCCCTCTTCCCACGTCTCAATCACAGATGATACCGGGAAACAGGACTGTGCCCACACCTTATTATTATATATAGAGGGCACAAGCATCCCCCCATCGGGGATAGCGAGGGGTGCCCGCCCTGATGTCATGTGCCTTCAAACACCTCATGCCAGTGCCTGAACCGCAGCAGGCCCTCTTCACCAAACTTGGCGAGGCTGCGCTCGGCTTGCTCCAGAGTCTTCTCGCGCTCAGGATGTGTCTTCGAGTAAAACTTGTCCGCATAGCATATCACTTGCTCTTCCCATGTCTCGGGCAGGAAGTCTTGCGGTGGCCACGGCAGTTGCTGCCTCACGATGTCCTCGCGTGTCAGTCCGGCTCCCGTGTGGCGCTCGCACACCCGTGCATGGCGCGGCAGACCCTCTGCCCGCAACATCTCCGCCCCTATGCGGCCATGCAGTATGTAGGGTTGGGTGCCGTGGCAGTGTATGCCCGGCGCGTCGCAGCGCACTATGCCGATATCGTGGAGCATGGCTGCCTCTTGCACGAAAGTCCTGTCCATGCCCAGTTCGGGATGGGCATCACAAATGCGCACAGCACGCTCCATGACGAGCGTGCTGTGCGTTATCAGTATATGCCGGAGCTCGTTGTGCTCCGGATAGTACTTGTCAATCAGTGTATTAATCATCGGCACCGGGACGCTCAATGTAGGCTACCACGTCGCCCTTGCCCACCTTGCTGCCCTGCTTGGCACCAATCTCTACCAGC
This sequence comes from Bacteroidales bacterium, assembly GCA_004554665.1. Classification (GTDB taxonomy): domain Bacteria; phylum Bacteroidota; class Bacteroidia; order Bacteroidales; family Bacteroidaceae; genus Prevotella. The sequence continues at coordinate 37,256 of SFKY01000001.1, read as the reverse complement.
TTGCCGCCGAGCGCAGCGGGAACGGCTACAAACTCGCCCCAAGAGGTGAGGATATAGCAGAACACATCACCCTCCTGGTACTCCTTGCCGATAAACGGCTCCACAGCAGGCGCTGCCTCTCCGTCGCCTTGGAACTCCCAGAACACCTGTCCTTTGACAGGAGCCACGATGGCATCTGCCTTGGCGTGCTTGAATGCAGCCACCTGTTCGGGTGTGAGTTTGCTGCCCATCTTGGCATCCTTGGCGGCCTGCAGGTCTGCCAGGAAGTTTTTCTTGGCCTGTCCGCTCTTATAGTTGCGATACTGCTCGGGGTGCATGGCCAGCTCAAACAGCTCTTCGTCGTCCTGACCATATTCCCAGCCGTTCTCGTCCATCTCCTTGCGGAAGTCGTCGAGCGCGTTGGGCAGCAGCGTGTGCGGGTCTGCATCTGTAAATTCGCGACCCTGCTTCTCGGCCAGCGCCACCAGTTCGGGATCGATGGTACCGGGTATCTTGCCACTCTTGCCGAGGATCATACCCCACATGGCCTCGTCCATCATCACAAACCGTCCCTTGCCCTGCTCGATGGTGAGGAGGTTCATCAGCGCGATGTTCTTCACATACTGGCTGAACGGAGTAACCAGTGGAGGATAGCCCACGCGCGGCCACACGTATTCCACTTCGCCGAAGAGTTTCACGAGCATGTCGTCCATCGACAGCTCCTCCTCGCCCTTCTTCTTGCGCAGGTTGTTGATGGTCTGGCGAATACCGCCCAGGTCGGCCATCATACTGCCCATCATGCCGCCGGGCAGACCGCAGCCGAGCAGCAGTGACGACATGATCTTGTTGGCGGGATTGATGAAGTAGCCCAGCCACTCGTCTATAAACTCCTGGGTCATGGCGCGGGCCTTCATATAGGCGCTCATGTTGATTTCCGGCACGTCGAAACCCTCGTTCTTGAGCATGCTCAATACCGAGATGATATCCGGATGTACCTTACCCCATGACAGCGGCTCGATGGCTGTGTCGATGATGTCGGCACCATTGTTGCATACCTCCAGGATAGAAGCCATCGAAAGACCGGGACCGCAGTGCCCATGATACTCGATGAGAATCTCCGGATGGCGCTCCTTGATGGCTTTGGTGAGCTGGCCCAGCAGGGCGGGCTGACCTATACCGGCCATGTCTTTCAGACAGATTTCCTCCGCACCGGCCTCGATGAGCTGGTCGGCGATAGCGGTGTAATACTCGAGTGTGTGCACCGGCGAGGTGGTGATACAGAGCGTACCCTGTGCCGTCATGCCGGCCTCCTTGGCCCAGTGGATAGAGGGGATGATATTGCGTACATCGTTCAGACCGTCGAAGATGCGGGTGATGTCGGTTCCCTGTGCATGCTTCACACGATACATGAGCTGGCGCACATCATCGGGCACGGGATACATGCGGAGCGCGTTGAGACCACGGTCGAGCATGTGGGTCTTGATGCCTGCGGCGTGGAGCGGGGCGGTAAAGGCGCGCACGGCCTCATTGGGGTTTTCGCCTGCCAACAGGTTTACCTGCTCAAAGGCACCGCCATTGGTTTCTACACGTGAGAAGCAACCCATCTCTACAAAGACGGGGGCAATCTTCTCCAACTGGTCCTTACGTGGCTGGAACTTACCGGAGCTCTGCCACATATCTCTATATACGAGACTGAATTGGATCTTTTTCTTCATATCTGTTTGGATAGTTTTCGTCAATACATTCTTTTACAAGGTGCAAAATTAGAGAAAAAAATCCAAATAGCCGATGATTGACCTGTTTTTTTATGATTTATAAGTATCTTTCGCCCTGTAAGCCATTCTTTTTCACCATCTGTCCCATTGTGCTTGTGGCGGATAGCGGGGGCAAAGGGGACGGATGACGACCGTACACCAACTGCGATACGGTCGTACACCAACTGCCATACGGCCGTATCGCAATTGGCATACGCCCGTACTCCATCTGCCGTACGCCCACCATCTGTGCCTCGTGGGAGGGCAGAACAGGCCTTCGGGCGAAAAGAGTGGGTGGTTGGCGGTGCAAAACCGCTTCTTAGCGAGGCCTGATTTTTGTGGGTTTCAGAAATAATTCGTACTTTTGGGCACCAAAATCTTTATTCTATGAGTATCAAGTACAACATCCACACCATCAAAAACGTGCAGGGCACAGGCTCTGAACGCCGCTATGTACACCTTTTGGACCAAACTGCCATGACCCAAAAGCAGTTGGAGGACCATCTCCACACCCACGCCATGCTGACCCGGGGCGAGGTGCAGGCCGTGTTGACCACGGTCCGCGACTGCATGCTCCACGAACTGGCCGCCGGTCACCGGTTTTACATGCCCGGCATTGGCTATTTCTCCCTCTCGGTGGCTTGCGAGGTGCCTCAGGAGGTGCCTTCCAGCAAGGTGAGAGGCAACCGAATCAGCGTGAGAAACGTCAATTTCAGACCCGAGGCAGAACTGGTGGGCGAGGTGAGGCGCCAAACCCGATTTGAGCGGGCACCCTATACCACGGCCTCACGACCCTATACCGAGCACGAGATGACCGATGCCGTGACCGCCTACCTCTCGGCCAATCCCTGTGTCACGCGCCGTATCATGGAAACCGAGTTCGGACTGCGCCGCAGCATGGCCGGCAAATGGCTGAAACGCCTCACGGAGAGTGGGGTGCTGGTCAAGACCGGCCCCAACAGCGCCCCAGTCTATCTGTTGGCTGCCTCAAGGACGGTTGTCCAACCCGATGGCGATAGTCTTATTGAGTAATTGTATAGCAGTATAATTATGGCGATGACAACAATCCAGCGAATGAGCAAAAGTGTGGTGGCCTGTGTGGCCATCGTGGCCGGGATGGTACTGACCACGGCTGCCAACCGGCATCATGATAGTGGTGCGGGCGAGCGGCAGAAGCTGTGCGAGTGGCGAGCTGGCGCGGTGGTGAGCGCTGCGGCTGTGGCAGCATACGGGGTGGACAGTTGTTTCTGCGCTGTCCCCATCCCCGACGCTGTCTTCAGACGTATGCAGGGGTGGTCTTTTCGTCCCAACCCCCATGTCTCCCGTGCCCGTTTGCGCTATGTGCACGCCCTGCACTACGATGCCGAGGGGTGCATCCACATCGGCGAATTGGTATGCCACGAGCGTATCGCCGCTGATGTGGTGGCCATCTTTCGGGCGCTCTACGAGGGGCGCTACCCTATCGAGCGGATGGTGCTCATCGACAACTATGATGCCGATGATGAGCGCTCGATGGCTGCCAACAATAGCAGCGGTTTTTGCTACCGTACCGTGGCCGGCTCCTCCAAGGTGTCTGCACACGCCATCGGTATGGCCATAGACATCAATCCGCTCTACAACCCCTATGTGAAGACCCTCAAGGACGGCCGACTGCGTGTGCGTCCTGCTGCAGGCCGGGCCTATGCCGACCGTCGGCGCGCCCATGCGTACATGCTCCGGCGGGGCGATCTCTGTCACCGCCTCTTTGTACAGCACGGATTTGTGTGGGGTGGGGCATGGCGTAGTGTAAAGGACTACCAGCATTTTGAGAAAAACAAGTGATAAATGAGGGTAGGAGGCGAAAAAATCATGGGAAAATAGGGTGGTGTATCAGAAAATAATGTATCTTTGTAGGCACAAGTGGGTGCCTTGAATCTATGAATGCATTCACCTCTCGTACCGATAGAACCTATAAACAAAAACTTTATGACACTTTCGCAAAAGAAATTCTATCCTTGGCTGGTGGTAGCCCTGTTGTGGGTGGTGGCCCTGTTGAACTATATGGACCGCCAGATGCTCTCCACCATGCGCGACGCTATGGCCGTCGACATTGCAGATCTGGAAAGCAAGGTCATGTTTGGCAAGATTATGGCTGCCTTTATGTGGATTTACGGGTTTATGAGTCCTGTTTCAGGCATCGTGGCAGACCGTATCAACCGCAAGTGGCTTATCGTGGCATCGCTGGCCGTATGGTCTACGGTGACACTGCTCATGGGTTACGCCACTACGTATGAGGAAATCTATTGGCTCCGGGCCGCCATGGGTGTATCGGAGGCGCTGTATATCCCTGCAGCCCTGTCGCTGATTGCCGACTATTTTACCGGCAAGCAACTATCCTTGGCCATCGGCATCCACATGACGGGTCTCTATATGGGTCAGGCGGTCGGAGGATTCGGCGCTTTTGTCGCCGCCCATCTGTCGTGGCAGTCTACGTTCCACTGGTTTGGCATCGTGGGTATCGCCTATGCGCTGGTGCTCATATTCTTCCTGCACGAGAAGCGTGTCGCTGCATCGGCAGGTGCGGCCCGTGGGGAGCAGCAGCCGCTGGGCAAGGTGCTCCGCGGCAATCTGCGGGCTGTCGGACGCTCGCTGGGCATGTTGCTTACCTGTGTGGCCTATTGGGCCATCCTCTTCTTCTTTGCCACCTCTTCGGTTCCCGGTTGGGCCACCAAGAACTGGCTTCCCACCCTGTTTGCCGACAGTCTGGGCATCGATATGGTGTGGGCAGGCCCCGTGGCAACCATCACCATTGCCTTCGCCTCGTTTGTCGGCGTGATGGTGGGTGGGCCTATGGCCGACCGCTGGTCGAGAAAGAATCTTAAGGGACGTATCTATACCAGTAGCATCGGTTTGTCGCTGATGATACCGTCGTTGGTGCTCATGGGCTATGGCACATCGCTGGTGGCTGCGGTAGGTGCCGGTATCTTGTTCGGATTCGGCTATGGTCTGTTCGACGCTAACAATATGCCCATCCTGTGCCAGTTTGTATCCGATCGCTCCCGTGGAACGGCCTATGGTATCATGAATATGTCGGGCCTGTTTATTGGCGCTTTGGCCACCAATGTGCTGGGAACGCTGGCCGATCAAGGATTGATGGGATTGGGATTCGTCTTTATGGCAGGAGCGCTGGTCCTGGCGCTGGTTGCCCAGTTGGTGGTGCTCAAACCTAAGACACTCAATATGGAATGATAAGCTAAACATAGAACCTATAACAAATATTTATTGCAGTATGGAAAAGATACAAGGACTGATAGATGCTCCGTTTACCCCGTTCTATCCTGATGGCGAGGTAAACTATGAGCCCATTGCCGCCTATGCGGAGATGTTGAAGAAGAATGGCCTGAAGGGCGTGTTTATCAACGGCTCTTCTGGCGAGGGGTACATGCTTACGGATGACGAGCGCAAGCGTCTGGCCGAGACTTGGATACAGCACGCAGACAAAGACTTCAAGGTAATCGTGCATGTGGGCAGTTGCTGTGTGAAGTCGAGCCGAGAGTTGGCCAGACATGCTGCCGAAATCGGGGCATGGGGAATCGGCGCGATGGCACCCCCTTTCCCCAAGATAGGACGTATCGAGGAACTGGTAAAGTATATTGAGGAGATTGCCGCAGGTGCGCCCACCTTGCCGTTCTATTATTATCACATCCCGGCATTCAACGGCGCATTCCTGCCGATGGTGAAACTGTTGGAGGCGGTGGATGGTAGGGTGCCTAATTTTGCAGGTATCAAATATACCTTCGAGAGTATCTACGAGTACAACCAGTGCCGGCTCTACAAGGATGGCAAGTTTGACATGCTCCACGGTCAGGACGAGACTATCCTTCCCTCGCTGGCGATGGGCGGAGCGCGTGGCGGAATTGGCGGTACGACCAACTATAACGGCCGGGAGCTGACAGCCATTATCGATTGCTGGAACAAAGGTGAGCTGGAGGCTGCCCGCGAGCACCAGAACTTCTCTCAAGAGGTCATCAACGTCATTTGCCGTTACCGTGGCAATATTGTGGGTGGCAAGCGCATCATGAAACTGATAGGTCTTGACTTGGGCAAGAACCGTACGCCGTTCCAGAATCTTACCGATGAGGAGGAACAGGCCATGAAGCGCGAGCTGGAGGCCATCGGATTCTTCGACCGTTGCAACGTGCTGTAAACGCAAGCACACGATAAGATAGTCATCAAATACAAGAAATAGCTATGTGGACACTTGATACACAACAATATTTGGAGCAATGGCGGAGCCGTTACGCCCAAGACCTGACCACAGACATCCTTCCGTTCTGGCTCAAGCACGGATGGGATCAGGAGCACGGTGGCGTGTACACCTGTGTGGACCGAGACGGAAATCTGATGGACACCACCAAGTCTGTATGGTTCCAAGGCCGCTGTGGCTTTATCTTCGCCTATGCCTATAACAACATAGAAAAAAAGCAGGAGTATCTCGATTTCTCCAAAAGCTGCATCGACTTTATCGAGGCTCATTGTATCGACACCGACGGCAGAATGTACTTTGAGGTGACGGGCGACGGACAGCCTTTGCGCAAGCGCCGCTACGTGTTCTCCGAGTGCTTTGCTGCCATTGCCATGGCCGAGTATGCGATAGCTTCGGGCGACAGGAGTTATGCGGAGAAATCATTGCGTATGTTCGAGTCCATCCTTCGTTTTATCGAGACACCGGGTGTGCTGGCTCCCAAGTATCTTCCTACCCAGCCGTCGATTGGCCACTCGGTGACCATGATTCTCATCAACACGGCAGCCCGTGTGCGCGCCGCGGCAGGCGATTCCACTATCTTGAAAGAGCAGATAGACCGCTCGCTCTATGCCATCCAGCACTATTTCCTCCAGCCCGAATACAAGGCTGTATTGGAGATGGTGACCCCGGATGGCAAGCTGATAGACACGCTCAATGGCCGTGTCATCAATCCCGGACACTGCATTGAGACCTCTTGGTTTATCTTCGACGAGGCCATGTACCGTGGCGGTGATAAAGATTTGGTCAATCTCGGTCTGCAAATCCTCGATTGGTCGTGGGACTGGGGCTGGGATGAGACGTACGGCGGTATCATCAATTTCCGCGACTGCAAGAACCTGCCTCCGCAGGACTATTCGCAGGACATGAAGTTCTGGTGGCCGCAGACAGAGGGTATCATCGCCACGCTCTATGCCTACCAACTGACGGGCGACACCAAGTATCTGGAGCGCCATCGCATGGTCAACGAATGGGCTTACAATCATCTGGCAGACCCGGAGCACGGAGAGTGGTACGGCTACCTGCATCGCGACGGTACGGTGGCACAGCCAGCCAAAGGTAATATCTTCAAGGGACCGTTCCATATCCCGCGTATGATGATCAAGAGTCATATTCTCCTGACCGAAATACTCAAACAATAATTCTTATCTCCGGCAGAAGGGCATGCCATGCCTGTTTTCTGCCGGATTTTTTTAATTGGTAGATACATGAAATACAATGGCTACAGTGCGGCGTTGATGGCCATGTTGTTATGGTCGCTCATCCCCGCGAGGGTAGGGGCACAGTTGAGAGTGGCTTGCCTGGGCAACAGCATCACCTATGGGACGGCGCTGCCCGATCCGCAGACACAATGTTATCCGGCTGTGCTCCAACAACTGCTGGGCGATGGCTATAAGGTGGAAAATTTCGGACACGCGGGAGCGGCTGTTCTCATCCGTGGGCACCATCCTTATACCCAAACCCAAGAGTATGCGGCGGCATTGGCTTTCAGACCTGATATAGCTGTCATCCATCTCGGTGTCAATGATACCGATCCACGGTCGTGGCCCAATTTCCATGAAGATTTTACGGCCGACTATCTGCACATCATTGCCCAGTTGCGTGTGGTGAATCCCGACGTGCGTATTCTCATCGTCCGCCTATCCCCGTTGCGCGCCACTCATAAGCGTTTCCGTTCCGGTACACGCATCTGGCGATTGCAGGCACAGGACTATATCGAGCGGGTGGCACGCGATGCCCATGTAGAACTGATCGATTTTGATGAACCCCTGCGTTACCGCCAAGACTTGTTGCACGATGGCATCCATCCCAATGCAGAGGGTGCTGCACTGCTGGCAGACGAGGTCTATCGGGGCATTACAGGCCGCTATGGTCCCCTCTCTATGTCACCCATATACTCGTCGGGCATGGTGTTGCCGCATAGCCGATACCTCACCCTGCATGGCAAGTCGGATGCCCATGCCCGTATCGCGATCACTATCGACGGGCATACCTATCGTGCACAGGCTTCGAACCGTGGCCGGTGGCAGGTGACGATACCACCGCTCTTTCCCGGCAAGTCGTACACGCTCCGGGTGACCGATGGCAAGGATATGTTGGTATTCGACAATATTCTGGCAGGTGTGGTATGGATTGCAAGCGGGCAGTCTAATATGGCTTTTACCTTGGCTGAGGATGCGGAGGGCGCAAAGGCCATTGCCGATGCGGCAGATTCCCAACTGAGATTCTTCGCCATGCAGCCAAGGTTCATGACTGACAACCGCCGTTGGAATCCCCAGCAGGTGGATACTGTCAATCGTCTCCAGTATTTCCGTCCTGCAGTGTGGCAGGCAGTGGATGCAGCCCACGCCCGGCAACTGTCGGCGGTGGCCTATTACTTCGCCAGACAACTGCGCGACTCGCTCCACCTGCCGGTGGGAATCATCCAGAATGCAGTGGGTGGAGCCACCACTGGGTCGTGGGTGGATGTGAACACGCTGGAGGAGGTGATGCCCGAATTGCTGGTCAACTGGCGTACCAATGATTATGTACAGCCGTGGGCGCAAGGCCGTGCGGTGACCAACAGCGGACGGGAGGGCCGCCATCCTTATGAACCTTCTTACCTTTTCAGTGCTGGAATCGCCCCGCTTGACCATTATCCGGTGGATGGTGTCATCTGGTATCAGGGGGAGAGCAATGCGCACAATATAGAGTTGCACGAAGTTCTCTTCAAAGCCCTTGTAGGGAGTTGGCGTAATTACTTCCAGGCTCCCGAACTTCCTTTCTATTTTGCCCAACTCAGCAGCCTGTCGCGCCCGTCGTGGCCTGCGTTCCGTCATTCGCAGCGCTTGCTGGCACAGGCCATTCCCCATACGGCGATGGCGGTAACCCACGATCATGGCGATAGCCTGAACGTGCATCCTGTACACAAAAGACCGGTGGGCGAGCGACTTGCCCGGTTGGCTTTGCAGCATACTTACGGATTCGCCATCGAGGCGCATGGGCCGGAGCCTGTTACTGCTACGCTGACGGCTGACGGCATCCGACTCACGTTCGACCATGCCCAAGGGCTCACGACGGCAGATGGTGCCACGCCGCGGACTTTTGAAGTGGCGGGCGACAACCGTGTGTGGCACAGTGCCAAGGCAAGTGTCGCCGATGACGGCAGTGCCGTATGGATCACGGGCTATGGCGATTTCAGTCCGCGCTATGTGCGCTATGCCTGGCAACCCTTTACGCGGGCCAATCTCACCAATGGTCAAGCGCTCCCAGCCTCCACGTTTGAGATAGCGGTGTCCCCCGTGCAGCTTATGGTGCCGGAACCGGGCTTTGAGGCCGGACTCTCTGGCTGTTTCGCGGCCCGCATCGGAGACAAACTGGTGTTGGCCGGCGGATGTAATTTCCCCGGCAGTCCTCTGGCAGCGGATGCCCAGAAACGCTTTTACCAAGGAATCTACATCGCCGACACCCTTGATGGAGAGTGGCGACTGATGGGGCAGCTGGCCACGCCGATGGCCTATGGTGCTACTGCCGTCACGCCTCGGGGGATGGTCTTGGTGGGCGGTACCACGGCTACCCGACCGCTGACCGACTGCCACCTGCTCCGCATCATAGATGGCAAACCTGTGCTTACAGCCTTGCCCCATCTGCCTGTGGCTGTAGACAATGCCTATGCCGCAGCCATCGGGAACAGGGTGTATCTGGCCGGAGGCAATGTAGACGGCCGACCCTCTCGTACGCTCTTTATGCTCGATTTGGATGCCGCTCTTCCTACATGGCAACGGCTCAAAGACATGCCCGGCAATCCGCGTGTGCAGCCCGTGATGGCCGTAGGCCGCCATGCATCGGGCGAGGAGTGTCTGTATGTATTTGGTGGATTTGCCGCCCGGCATGATGGACACGAACCCACGTTGGAACTCAACGGTCTGTGTTATGTGCCCTCGTCCGGCAAATGGCTAAAGGTGGCAGGGCCGCATACGCCCGAGGGCAAACCGCTGGCAGTAGGGGGTGGAGCTGCCTGTACCCTTACGGGTGGCGACATTGCCGTGTGTGGCGGTGTAAACAAGGACATTTTTATCGAGGCGTTGCGCAAGCAGGCACCCGACTATCTCACGCACGAGCCTTCTTGGTATCGGTTCAATCCCTATACTGTGGTCTTCCATCCAGCCACGTCCTCATGGTCGGTGGCGTATGCCCAACCCGAAGCCACGGCACGTGCCGGCGCAGCTATCTTTGTCGGTACACACAACGATTTTTATCTCTACGGCGGCGAACTCAAGCCCCGTGTACGTAGTAGTGAACTTTCACATCTTCAATATGACAGACAAGACCCTTGATTTATGTGTGAGCAACTATGGCACAGCCAAGTCGCTCGATTATGCACTGGCAGTATTGCCGTGGGGGGCCACCGAGCCCCATAATCTGCATCTTCCCTATCTTACAGATGCCATCCTCTCGCACGATGTGGCGGTAGACGCGGCAGCCATAGCACTCGAAAAGTACGGTGTCAGGGCGATGGTGCTGGCACCGGTGGCGATGGGAGCGCAGAATCCCGGTCAGCGCGACCTGAAGTTTTGCATCCATACGCGCCAAGAGACCCAGAAGGCCATTCTCACCGACATTGCCACCTCGCTCTATCATCAGGGCATGCGCCGTCTGCTCATCGTCAACGGGCATGGCGGCAACATGTTTAAGGGCATGATACGCGATCTGGCGGTCGACATGCCCGATATGCTCATTGCCACGAGCGAATGGTTTAAGGTGATGCCGGCCAAAGACTTCTTTGACCATCCCGATGACCATGCCGACGAGCTGGAGACTTCGGTCATGATGCACTATCATCCCGAACTGGTAGACCTCTCTACGGCAGGCGACGGTCAGGCAGGAGGGTTTGCGCCCGAGACTTTGCGGCAGGGCGTGGCTTGGATTCCTCGCAACTGGGGCCTGGTGAGCCGCGATACAGGCATTGGCGACCCGCGTAGTGCCACCGCCGACAAGGGCAAGCGCTTTGCTGCTGCAGTGGCCGCACGCTATGCAGAACTGTATCGTGACCTGACGCTCGACAATCTCTATCGGCCGTTCTGACAACAGATACAAAACAGCGGTGAGGGAATGAGAGACCCCGGAGTCTAAATCTATGGACGGGTCTCTATCCCTCACCGCTGTCGGTTTTAGGGGTGTTTGGATCTCTCTCTTATATTGGTACTTCTCTTGTTGATCAGATGAGTGGCATGCCACATTCCTCACATTGCCGGCGCATATCCTCGGGCCAGATGCTGGCCTGAATCTCTCCTATGTGCGCCTTGTGCAGCATGATCATACACAGACGGCTCTGTCCGATACCTCCACCGATGCTTAGCGGCAGTTTGCCCGACAACAGCTGGCGGTGGAAGTAGAGTTTCTTGCGGTCTTCCTTGTCTTCGAGTGCCAACTGGCGCAGCAGCGACTCTTCGTCCACACGGATTCCCATCGAGGAAAGCTCAAACGAGCGCTCGAGTACAGGGTACCAGATGAGGATGTCGCCGTTGAGACCGGCCAGCCCGTTCTCGGCCACCGTAGACCAGTCGTCGTAGTCGGGGGCGCGGCCGTCGTGCTTCTCTCCATTGGCCAGTTTGCCGCCGATACCTATCACGAATACGGCTCCCCACTTCTTGCAGATTGCGTCCTCGCGCTCCTTCGGACTCATATCTGGGTACATGGCCAGCAGTTCTTCGCTGTGTATGAAGTGGATGTCGCGCGGCAAGAATGGCTTGATTTGCGGATAGGTCTCACAGGTGAGATACTCCGTGCGCAGGATGGCCGCATAGATGCGGCGCACCACGTCTTTGAGAAAAGCCAGCGTGCGGTCTTCGCGGGTGATGACAGCCTCCCAGTCCCACTGGTCCACGTAGAGCGAGTGTAGGTTGTCCAGTTCTTCGTCCGAGCGTATGGCATTCATATCGGTGTACACACCGTAGCCCGGTGCCACCTCATACTCGGCCAGTGTCAACCGTTTCCATTTGGCCAACGAGTGAACCACCTCGGCTTTGGCATCGCCCAAATCCTTGATGGGAAAGGTGACAGGGCGCTCCACACCGTTCAGGTCGTCGTTGATACCCAATCCCTTCAGCACAAAGAGGGGTGCCGTGACACGGCGCAAGCGCAACTCAGTGGATAGGTTTTGCTGGAAAAAATCCTTTATCAGTTTGATTCCCTGCTCTGTCTGTTGCCGGTCGAGCAGGCGTTTATAGCCTTTGTTGATAATCAGTTTGCTCATGCTTTTTAATCAATTTTGCATGCAAAGGTAAACAATAATAATGAATCTGCAAGGAAAATGTCGATTATTTTGCCAAAAAGTCAATAAAAGTTTGTGTTTTGTATACATTTTGGCTTTGTAGGCAGCCTCTGTTTCCGCTACAGCTTCGTTTGCTGTGGGGCAGGGGGCACTCCCGACTTCGCAGGGGCAGGATTTGAAAAGCGTGTATGGCATATCTGGAAGCCAAACATGGCCTTTGGCGCGCTAAAGGTGGCATTTAGACCTCGTAAACGCCACCTTTACAAACCGCGTATGTGATGATTGTTTTTATAACTACAAAAAATATCTCCCTCGGTTATTTGTCTATTTCAAAAGAAATGCCTACCTTTGCACCCGCAAGCATGGCTCCGTAGCTTAGCTGAATAGAGCGTCAGATTCCGGTTCTGAAGGTCTTGGGTTTGAATCCCAACGGAGTCACAATAAGGAATCCCTTTCATTCGCATGAGAGGGGTTCTTTGTTTTATATATATAATGTCTGATTTTTTTTATAAGGTGTTTTTTCTTGAATTTGTATTCGTTCTCACATTTTTTGAATATCTTTGCACATGATAGGCTGCACCTCAGCAATCCAGAGCAAGCTTTGTTGCGTTCGGTTTGCACTATCTTTGCAGAAGATAGGTTGCACGGGCATGCTGGGCTTGCCCCCATGCACGGAGGGAAGCCAGTCGGAAAATAGGATGAAAAAGTAGATTTTACAGACGTGGACAAGGAAAAATTTGGACTGCTGAGCCAGATTAAGGATCCCGCAGACCTGCGTAAGCTGTCGATAGACCAGTTGCCCGAGGTGTGCGATGAACTGCGCAAGGACATCATAGAAGAAGTGTCGGCCAACCCGGGCCACTTCGCGTCGAGTTTGGGGGTGGTGGAGATTACGGTAGCCCTGCACTACGTGTTTGACACACCTTACGACCGGTTGGTGTGGGACGTGGGCCATCAGGCTTACGGCCACAAGATTCTCACCGGCCGCAGGGACCAGTTTTGCACCAACCGCAAGATGGGTGGCATACGGCCTTTTCCCACGCCCTTGGAGAGCGAGTACGACACATTCACGTGCGGCCACGCCTCCAACTCCATCTCTGCCGCGCTGGGTATGGCCGTGGCGGCGAAGAAGACGGGAAACGAAAACCGGCATGTGGTGGCGGTGATCGGCGATGGGGCGATGAGCGGAGGTCTGGCCTTCGAAGGGATCAACAATGTGTCGTCGAGCCCCAACGACCTGCTCATTATCCTCAACGACAACGACATGAGCATAGACCGGGCTGTGGGTGGCATGGAGAAATACCTGCTCAACCTGGACACCAACGAGACTTACAACCGGCTGCGCTTCAAGGCGTCGCGCTGGCTGCATGCCCGGGGGTACCTGAGTGACGAGCGGAGAAAGGGAATCTTGCGGCTCAACAATGCCATCAAGTCGGCGCTGAGTCATCAGCAGAATATTTTTGAGGGCATGAACATCCGATATTTCGGCCCTTTCGACGGACACGACGTGAAGGAAATTGTCCGCATGCTCCGTCAGCTCAAAGACATGAAAGGTCCGAAACTGCTGCACCTGCATACCGTCAAGGGCAAGGGTTATAAGCCGGCTGAGGAGGAGGCTACCATCTGGCATGCGCCAGGCAAGTTTGACCCCGAGACGGGCGAGCGCATCGTGAACGAGTGCGAGGGCATGCCTCCGAAGTTTCAGGACGTATTTGGCGAGACTCTGCTCGAACTGGCGCGGCTCGACGAGCATGTGGTGGGTGTCACCCCGGCCATGCCCTCGGGCTGCTCGATGAATATCCTGATGAAGGAGATGCCCGACCGGGCTTTTGATGTGGGTATCGCCGAGGGGCATGCCGTGACCTTCTCGGGCGGCATGGCCAAAGACGGGCTTATCCCTTTCTGCAATATCTACAGTGCCTTTGCCCAGCGGGCCTACGACAACATCATCCACGATCTGGCGGTGCTCAACCTGCCCGTGGTGCTGTGTCTGGACCGCGCGGGACTGGTGGGAGAAGACGGCCCGACGCATCATGGTGCATTCGATTTGGCCGCCCTGCGTCCCATCCCCCATCTTACCATCTGTTCGCCGATGGATGAGCACGAGTTGCGCCGCCTCATGTACACGGCTTGCCGTCCGGGCATGGGTACCTTTGTGATACGCTATCCGCGCGGACGCGGGGTGAAGTCCGATTGGCGTTGCCCGTTGGAGAAGGTAGCAGTGGGCACGGGTCGCAAGCTGCACGAGGGCAGCGATGTGGCCGTGCTGAGCGTCGGACCCATAGGCAACGACGTGGCCAAGGCCATAGAGGAACTCTCCTCGGTGGCAGGTGCGCCCACGGTGGCCCATTACGACATGCGGTTTGTCAAGCCTCTCGATGAGCAGCTGCTGCATGAGGTGGGCAAGCTCTTCTCCCGCGTCATCACTATCGAGGATGGCGTGCGCAATGGCGGAATGGGCTCGGCCGTGATGGAGTGGATGGCCGACCACGGTTATCGCTGCAGGGTGCAGCGGATGGGTCTGCCCGACGTTTTTGTGGAACACGGCACCGTCAATGAGCTCCACAAGTTGGTGGGGCTGGACATAGAATCGATTAAAAACGAAATACTGAGATGAAAATCATCATTACAGGGGCCTATGCGATAGGTACGCATCTGGCAAGGTTGCTCTCACGCAACCACGAGGATATCACCATCATCGACAAGGATCCCGAGAGACTGGCACAGATAGGCAGTGACTATGACTTGCTGACTATGGAGGCGTCGCCGGAAAGCATCCGTGCGCTCAAAGAGGCGGGTATCGCCCATACAGACCTCTATATTGCCGTTACTCCCGACCAGAGCGTCAACATGAACAACTGTATCTTGGCCAAGGCACTCGGTGCCAAAAAGACAGTGGCGCGCATAGACAACTCGGAGTACAAGGCACCAGAGACAGAGGAGTTTATCAACCGGCTGGGCGTAGACTCGCTCATCTATCCGGAAGCCTTGGCGGCCAAGGACATCAACAGCGGTCTGAAGATGTCGTGGGTCAGGCAGCGCTGGGACGTGCACAATGGCGCATTGGTGATGCTTGGCATCAAGTTGCGCGAGGGATGTGAGATTCTGAACCAGCCGCTCCGCACGCTCTGCGGTCCGCAGGATCCTTACCATGTGGTGGCCATCAAGCGTGGCGGCGAAACCATCATTCCCGGTGGTAACGACGAACTCAAGCTCTACGATTTGGCTTACTTCATGACCACACGCCAGTATATTCCTTACATCCGCAAGATTGTGGGCAAGGAGCACTATGTGGATGTGAAGAATGTCATGATCATGGGAGGCGGCAAGACGGCGGTCAATGCGGTGCGCATCATGCCCAAATACATGGACGTGAAAATCATTGAGCAAAACGCTGACCGCTGTGACCGGCTTAACGAACTGCTCGAAGACAGCGACACGCTGGTCATCAACGGAGACGGACGCGACATAGCCCTGCTCACCGAGGAGGGCATCAACAATACCCAGGCCTTTGTGGCGCTGACGGGCAATGCCGAGACCAATATCCTGGCATGTCTTACTGCCAAGCGCCTCGGCGTACGCAAGACGGTGGCGATGGTAGAGAATATCGACTATGTGAGCATGGCCGAGAGTCTGGACATAGGCACCATCATCAACAAGAAAGCCATCGCGGCGAGTCGAATCTACCAGATGATGCTCGATGCCGATGTGATGAATGTCACCTTCCTCATGTCTGCCAACGCCGATGTGGCCGAGTTTATTCCCAAGGAGGATTCCAAGATCACCCGCAAACCTGTCAAAGACTTGGGGTTGCCGCAGGGAATGACCATTGGTGGTCTGGTGAGAGACGGAGAGGGCATGCTGGTGTCTGGTAATACGCAGATTCAGGCCGGCGACTCGGTCATGGTGTTCTGCCATAGTATCAATATGAAAAAAATAGAGAAGTTCTTTATATGATCAACTGGAGGATTATCGCCAAGATTCTGGGCTCGCTGCTCTTCATCGAGGCTTTGCTCATGCTTATCTGTCTCGGTGTGGCGCTTTATTTCAACGAATCCGACGTGTTTGCGTTTCTTTTGTCGATAGTGATTATCTTCTTTTTCGGTTTCGTACTCAAGTTTATGGGGCGCAATGCAGACAACACGCTCTCACGCAAGGAAGCCTATCTCGTGGTCACGCTCTCCTGGATCATCTTCAGTCTTTTTGGCACGCTGCCGTTTATGATCAGCGGCTACATCACCAGTTTTACCGATGCATTTTTCGAGACCATGTCTGGATTCTCTACCACGGGTGCCTCGATCATCGACGATGTGGAGCGGCTCACGCACGGGCTGCTCTTCTGGAGGTCGTTTACCCAGTGGATCGGTGGTCTGGGAATCGTATTCTTTACCATTGCGCTACTGCCGTCGATGGTGGGCGGCTCGACCAAGGTGTTTGCCGCCGAGGCCACGGGGCCTATCCGTACCAAACTGCATCCCCGGCTCTCCATGAGCGCCAAGTGGATATGGATGGTGTATCTCCTGCTCACCCTGTCGTGTATGGGCTGCTTCATGGTCTTTGGCATGGACTGGTGGGAGAGCATCAACTATGGCATGACCAGCACGGCTACGGGAGGTTTTGCCATCAACAATTCGAGCATTGCGACCTTCCAATCGCCTGCATTGGAGTATGTATGCACGTTTTTCTGCTTCTTGTCGGGCATCAACTTCACCTTGCTCTATTTCTCGGTAGCCAAACTCAAGGTGAAGGACTTGCTGCGCAACGCTGAGTTCAAGTTTTATATCGCTGTGATAGTCGGCAGCACGCTGTTTATCATGTGGCAGCTCATGCTGCACAACGGCTACGATGTGGAGCATGCCTTCCGCAGCGCCATCTTTCAGACTGTGGCCTTTCTCACTACCACCGGCCTTTTCAGTGATGATGCCGCGCTGTGGCCTCATGCCACTTGGGTGGTGTTGGCAGGCTGTATGTTTATGGGAGCGTGCTCCGGGTCTACGAGCGGAGCCTTCAAGTGCATCCGTGGCGTGATGGTCTTGAAGGTGATTCGCAACGAGTTGCAGCAGATACTGCATCCCAACGCCGTGTTGCCGCTCAAGCTCAACGGGCTCAACGTGCCCATGCAGAAGCGTGTCACGCTGCTGGCCTTTCTGGCCAGCTATCTGGGCATGCTGGTGATAGTGGCCTTTGCCATGATGGCGTGCGGAATCGACCATACCAATGCCATTACCATCTCGCTCAGTTGCATCGGCAATGTGGGGCCGTCGTTAGGACTGGAGATAGGACCGACGATGTCGTGGAGTATGCTGCCCGGCGTGGCCAAGTGGCTGTGTTCGTTTATGATGTTGGTCGGCCGTCTGGAGATATTCACCGTGCTGGTCATCCTCACCCCGGCATTCTGGAAAAAGAATTAAGTCTATCAATATATCAATCAAACATTTTTAGCGTATGAAACCATTAAAGTTTAATGCACTGCTGAAGCAGACGCTGTGGGGAGGCGACAAGATTATCCCCTTCAAGCACCTCAGTGACAAACTGGAGAATGTAGGTGAGAGTTGGGAGATATCGGGCGTAAAAGGCAACGAGACTCTGGTGGCCGAGGGTGAGTTTGCCGGACAGTCGCTCAACGATGTTGTCATCGCGCTCAAGGCTGATCTCGTGGGCAAGGCCAACTACGAGCGTTTCGGCAACGAGTTTCCGCTGCTCATCAAGTTCATCGATGCACGCCAAGACCTCTCTATCCAGGTGCATCCCACCGATGAGATTGCCCAGAAGCAGGGCAAGGATCGCGGCAAGACAGAGATGTGGTACATCATGGACTCTGATCCCGATGCCAAACTGTACAGTGGTCTGAAAAAAGAGATTACGCCCGAGCAGTACAAGGAGATGGTGGAAAACGATACCATCTGCGACGCCCTGGCCCAGTACGCTGTCAAGGAGGGAGACTGCTTCTTCCTGCCAGCCGGACGCATCCACGCTATCGGTACAGGCTGTTTCCTCGCCGAGATCCAGCAGACCAGCGATGTCACTTACCGTATCTACGACTTCAAGCGCAAGGATAAGGACGGCAACTACCGACAGCTGCACACCAAGGAGGCTGCCGAGTGTATCAACTACACGGTGGAGAACAACTATCGTACCGAGTATGTGCCGGTGAAGAACCAGGGCATCGCGCTCGTCAGCTGTCCTTACTTCAGCACAGCTGTCTACGACCTCGATGAGCCTATGACCCTCGACTACAGCGAGCTCGACAGCTTCGTCATCCTCATCGGCATGAAGGGTTCGGGTACTGTGACCGACGGCGAGGGCAACACCCTCACGCTCAATGCCGGCGAGTCAATGCTGGTACCTGCCACCACACAGACACTGAAGGTAGAGGGAACTGTCAAGTTTCTTGAAACCTACGTATAATCCTGTCTTCTCCACCCGTCAATAGGACAGGGGACAAAACTATCGCGCCCTACTGCACAGGAAAAGGCAGTAGGGCGCGTTGCGTATTGGGGATATACCGGTGGGTTATCCTGCCGACTCGGCAGGTGGCGATAGCTTCTCGTCGCCGAATTTCTTGTTCAGGAAATCAGCGATGTCGGCCTGTATGCGTCTGAAAGGCTCTGACAGAGTGTAGCCTGTCCCTTTCTTGAGCATCATCGTGATGTCTGTCACGCTGTGCGAATAACAACTCAGTTCGTTGCGGCGCTGCGTACCGTGCATGCTGTCACGTCTTATCTCGTCTTCGCGCTCCTTGACCAACTGGCTGCACACCTTGTTCATGATGGGCACCACCACCTTGTCAAACAGGTGATGCCCCTGTATATATAAATAGGTGGTGTCGGCCGTTACCCCTAACCGTTTCAGGTCTTCCTTTACCGCTTGGTAGCTCTGGCGTGCCGTCGGATTTTGCCGTTTCAGCATATCCACCTTGCGGGCTACCTTGTGGCGCAGGCGCTGCATCAGTTCGTTGGCATGGGCGAGGGAGAAGTTGCCCAGTTCTATGACCGTTAAGAAATTGGAGATGGTAAACTTGTTGTAGTTGGGCGACCTGTAATGCCATATACTCCATACAAAGAGCGGGAAGATGGCCTGCGAGAATTGGCGCATGTATTCCTCAAAATCGAAGATGGCATGGTCGTTGAGCGTGATTGCCACGCACAGGTCGTGCAGCGAGGGCGCATAGCATTGCAGATTCTCAATGGCGTAGGCGTAAGTATGGAAGATATAGGGATTGGCGAGTATCGTTTTCGAGGTATTGGTAGCCCCTTGGATCAGATAGTCGTAGTCTGCATCCACGCAGGCTATCATATCTTCGCCCACCCGCTCCTGCAGCAGGTTCATCAGCACCGCCTTCTTGCCCCGTTCCAGCTTCTGGGAGCGCGAGGGCAACGTCACTTGGAAGTAGACCTGTGGGGTCTCCAGTCCGGAGAGCACCGAGCGCCAGAAAAACACATCATCGTAGCTCTCCACATAGGCAACGATGCGGTGCCGGGCCGTCTTCGAATTGAGCTTGTTGGCCGCTTCGAAGTACTGTGACGACAGACTCTCCTGCAAACGTTTTCCCATATCTATACCGTGATGTCCGACACTTCCGTCACCTTGTCCATCCAGCCGTTCATGATCACGGCCGGACTGTGGGTGGTCAGGATAATCTGCACCGAGGGGTTCAGCTCCAGAATCAGGTCTATCAACTGTTGCTGCCAGTCTACGTGCATACTCACCTCGGGCTCGTCCATGAAGAGCACATAGGGCTTGTTGTCTTGTACCAGCACGGTGAGCAGGATGGCCAGCAGCTGTTTTTCACCACTCGACAGCTGGTAGGGCAACAGTCTTTCGCCTATCTGTGTGAAGCAGATTTCGTTTTCGGTACGCACAATCTTCTTTCCCGTCTCGGCAAACAGCTTGTCGATGATATCCTGAAACCTCTTCTTGGGCTCGCTGATACGCTGTGCGTCGGCGGCAGCGTCGGGCGACCCCGTCTGTAGGGCCTGAATGATGCGGTTGCCGATATTTACCTGATAGTCCAGGTACTTGCGCTGCAACTGGAAGAGCTGCCAGTCGAGTTCGGTCACCAGACTCAGGTCCATCTTGGCGATCATATCCGCATTGATGAGGGGGCGGTCAAACGAGCGGATGATGTCGTACCTTATCCATTTGGCATCTTCTGGAAACACTTTGAGGCGTACCCCTTTGAGCATGTGGCTGGGGAACTCGCCGCCTGCAGACAATCCCTTCACCACCTTGTTGAGGATGGTGCTCTTGCCCACACCGTTGATGCCGCTCAGCACGTTTACCTTGCGGTCAAGGTTCCATATCACATGTTTTTGCCCGCTCCAGAGCGAGTCAATCTCTATTTGCTCGATATAGTCTGCGAATTTCTGCATCGTAGTTTTCTTTTAATGTCCGTTCTATGTCAGTCCCAGTTCCTCTTTCAGATACTGATATTGGTACAAGGGGCTTTGTATATACAGCCCCGTCTTGGTATCTGTTAGTTTGCCGTAGAGTTTTGAGTTGTAAACCACATCAAATGCATCTACCAGTGTATATTGATAATCCTCCTGCAATAGTAAAACCAATTCTTCTACATCGCAGTTAATGATATATCTCAGTTGTTGCTGTGTAATGGTCATATTCTATGTAACATTGAGATGGCTTTATGTGTGCCAAAAAAATATTGCCTGTTGAGTTTCCTGTATTTCAGTCCTTCTACAAGTTGGTCGATGGTGATGAGATGTTGCTTGAATTGGTTCAGTTGATATACCACACCGTCGTCTGCAACAGGATCGATAACAATATCATATCCATGTGGTGTCTTGCTCCTTGATGTTCTGTTGTTCAGAATAAACAATGCCCATTCTCTCGAAGGTTGCTCAAAAATCTTAACTTTCAACCCTTCATCACCAAGTATTCGTTCGTCAAACTCATAAACCTGTACGACGGGCGTTCCAGACTGCTCCAAATCACACTTGCGTACAGCCATTTGAACGGCTTGACGTTTCAGATCGGTTAAGTAAAAAACTTTTCCGAAATCTTTATTGGGCTTGCATTTCCTGAAATCGATAGCCCCAAAGTCTACATTTGTGCCATGATAAAGTTTCATTATATAGTTCCTCCGTTTTTTCTGCAGATAGTTTGCATGGCAGAGAGAGTTTCAGACAGTGGCAACAAATGCTCTGCCTCGTAGTGCCGGTTAAGGAATACAAGCGCATGGTGTTTTTTCAGATAGTTGAATGCTATCACAGACGGCATTTTGAACTTTCTGCCAAATTCCACTATACACATATTGATGTATCTTATTTTGTCCATAGGCCTGAAATACATGATATTGGTATTTGCAAACTTACTAAAAAATCAGGAAAACTGGCGCACGTTCCCCCATCTTTTATTACCTTTGCATCCGAATTTAACGAATAATAAGGTAAAAAATGGATAACCGCCAACTGCTCAAGGCGCACTTGAGCATGCTCATGGCCGAAGTTTTCTGGGGACTCATGGCGCCTGTGGGCAAGCATGCCATGACCCACGGGCTCGACGGGGTGACACTCGTCTCTTTCAGGGTGGCCGGAGCGGCAGCCCTTTTCTGGATAACTTCGCTCTTTGTACCCACTGAGCGCGTGCCCATGCGTCACAAACTGCTGCTGGGCGTGGCCGCCCTGTTGGCCATCGTCTGCAACCAGTGCATGTACACCATCGGACTGAGCCTCACCTCGCCCATCAATGCCAGTATCGTCACCACCTCCATGCCCATCTTTGCGATGGTGCTCTCGTTCTTCATCCTGCGCGAGCCCCTGTCGCTGCGCAAGGTGGGCGGTGTGATGATGGGCTGCGCCGGAGCCGTCATACTGATACTCACCAGTGCAGCCGCCTCGTCCGACCGTGTGGGCGACCTGCGTGGTGACCTGCTCTGTATGGCCGCCCAGTTGTCTTTCGCCCTTTATCTCGCCCTGTTCAGTCCGCTCATCCGCCGTTACTCGGTCTTCACCGTCAACAAGTGGATGTTTCTTTGGGCTTCTCTGATTATCCTCCCGATGTCCACACCCCATCTGTGCGCGCTCCCTTGGCAGGCTGTGGGCATGCAGACGTGGGTGGAAGCCGGCTATGTGGTGTTTTTCGGTACCTTTGTCAGTTACCTGCTGACGATGGTAGGCCAGAAAGTGTTGCGCCCCACGGTGGTGAGTGTCTACAACTATGTGCAGCCCATCGTTTCAGTGACCGTTTCCGTCCTCACCGGACTGGGCATCTTCACCCTCAGTCAGGGTATGGCCATCATCCTCGTCTTCTCCGGAGTCTGGTTGGTAAGCAGAGGAGGCCGCCATGCCAAAAAATGATGCCCCCACTCAGGGCGGGTTGCGCCCCCGGAAACAGGCATCGGCACCTTTCCCATTCCTAAACGTGGCGTTTACGAGGTCTAAACGCCACCTTTAGCCGGCTAAATGCCACGTTTAGCTCTTGTAATGGACAACAATTATTTTTTTTAACGACAACAGAGACAGCTTAAACAACACTTCCGTTGTATAGGTTGTCTTGGTTATCGTTATATAACTATGGAGGCGAGACAACATTTTCCGCTGTACAGGCTGTATAAGTTGTCTGAGTTGTCGTTAATATTTTGGGGGAAAGTAATAATCTACCACAATCGTGGTATGTAAAATCACCTTACTATGCGATTTCACATGTCGGGAAAAGTCTGTACCTTTGCCACTGTGAATATCAATAAATGTATCAACCGCGCGAGTCTGCCCTCTCATTAAGGTCCACAGATGAGCCAAAACCAAAGGAAAGGAAAACTATTATGAGTGAAAAGAAGTACCGTTTCGAGACCCTTCAGTTGCATGTAGGACAAGAGCAGGCCGACCCTGCCACCGACGCACGTGCCGTACCTATCTACCAGACCACCTCTTATGTGTTCCGCAACTCGCAGCATGCGGCCGACCGTTTTGGCCTGCGCGACGCTGGCAACATCTACGGGCGTCTCACCAACTCCACCCAGGGCGTGTTTGAGGACCGGGTGGCTGCGCTGGAGGGCGGAGTGGCCGGACTGGCTGTGGCCTCGGGTGCCGCTGCTGTGACCTATGCACTCCAAAATATTGCCCGCAATGGCGACCATATCATCGCGGCCAACAATCTCTATGGCGGTACCTATAATCTGATAGAGCACACGCTCACCACCCAGGGAGTGACGGCCACGATTGTAGACCCTTCAAACTTCGATGAGGTAGAGGCTGCTTTTCAGGACAACACCAAGGCTGTGGTGATAGAGACCTTTGGCAATCCCAATGCGAGCGTGACCGATATTGACCGCATCAGCGAGATTGCCCATCGCCACCGCACCATAGTCATCGTAGACAACACGTTTGGCACGCCGTATCTGATACGTCCCATTGAGCACGGAGCCGATGTGGTGGTACACTCTGCCACCAAGTTTATCGGCGGCCACGGCAGTTCGCTTGGAGGTGTCATCGTGGATGCTGGGCGTTTCGACTGGAAGGCCAACGCCGACAAGTATCCCTCCATCGCCCAACCGGATCCCTCGTACCACGGAGCCGTGTTTGCCGACGTAGCCGGTCCGGCCGCCTTTGTCACCCGCATCCGCGCCGTCATCCTGCGCGACACTGGTGCCACCATCAGTCCGTTCAACGCATGGATACTCTTGCAGGGACTGGAAACGCTCAGCCTGCGTGTGGAACGCCATGCCTACAACACCGCCCGCATCGTGGACTTTCTTTCCAAGCATCCCAAGGTGGCCAAGGTCAACCATCCGTCGCTGCCCACACATCCCGACCACGCCCTCTACACCCGGCTCTTCCCCAATGGCGGCGGCAGCATCTTCACCTTTGAGGTCAAGGGAGGGCAGGCAGAGGCATGGGCCTTTATAGACCACCTGCGCATCTTCTCCTTGTTGGCTAATGTGGCCGATGTGAAGAGTCTGGTCATCCATCCGGCCACCACCACCCACTCGCAGTTGTCGCCCGAGGAACTGGAGGAGCAGCATATCTATCCCTCTACCATCCGTCTGAGTATCGGTACGGAGCATGTGGACGACCTGATCGATGCGCTCGACGAGGCACTGGCTGCGGTATAGGAGTAATAAACGATAAGCTAACATTCAACCGTATACAACATGATAGCAAGCAAACTGACCGAACTGATCGGACATACACCCTTACTGGAACTGGGTAAGTATTCGCGACTGCATGGCGTGGGAACGCCCATCATCGCCAAGATAGAATCGTTTAATCCCGGCGGCAGCGTCAAGGACCGCATCGCCTTGGCCATGATTGAGGATGCGGAGGCCAAGGGCGTGCTGCAACCCGGAGCCACCATTATCGAGCCCACCAGCGGCAACACGGGGGTGGGACTGGCCTTGGTGTCGGCGGTCAAGGGATACAAACTTATACTCACCATGCCGGAGACCATGAGCGTGGAGCGACGCAATCTGGTCAAGGCCTATGGTGCCGAGGTGAGGCTCACCGATGGCAGGGACGGTATGCCCGGAGCCATCAGGGAGGCCGAGCGGTTGCGCGACACCATCCCCGGAAGTGTCATCCTGCAGCAGTTTGAGAACCCAGCCAACCCGCATAAGCATTACGAGACCACGGGCATTGAACTGTGGGAGCAGGCTGGCGGAGCGATAGACATCTTTGTGGCGGGTGTCGGTACGGGTGGCACCCTGTCGGGTATCGGTCGCCGCCTCAAGGAACTCAATCCGCAGGTGCGCATTGTGGGCGTAGAACCGGCTTCGTCGCCGGTGCTCAATGGCGGCAAGCCCGGTCCCCATAAGATACAGGGTATAGGGGCAGGGTTTGTGCCTAAGACCTATGATGCCACGGTGATAGACGAAGTGGTAGATGTGGACAATGATGATGCCATACGCACCGGGCGGGAACTGGCGTGCGAGGAGGGACTGCTGGTCGGCATCTCGTCGGGAGCCGCCGCCTTTGCCGCCGCCGCTATTGCCCGCCGTCCTGAGAACGAGGGCAAGCGCGTAGTGGTCTTGTTGCCTGACACAGGAGAGCGCTATCTCTCCACTGTCCTCTATGCCTTTGATGAGTACCCACTTTAATTTAAAGGTAAAAAGGCGATTTTAAAAGGTAAAAAGGTAAAAGGGTAAAACGTGTTATTCCAAGACTGATAACCACGTGTAGGGACGCACGTTCGTGCGTCCGCCTCTTTACCGTTTTACTTTTTTACCTTTTTACCTTTTAAAATCGCCTTTTTTTCTTATCTTTGCAAAGTCATAGGGCATAGTGCGTTTGCCTTTGTCCCATATCCTGTTTACATACACAGACAATTAACCATACAAGCAAACATATATGAGAAAGACATCCTTTATCGTATCGCTCTCGCTGGCATTTGCCCTTGGCATGCAGGCGCAGACCAAAGATGGCGGTATCTCCGAGCAGATGCTGTCTGACATCCGCAAGGCACAGCCTGTGGGTGTGGCCGACAAGGCCATTTTTAATGCCATCGCATCGAATGCTATCGACGATTTGGCCAAAAACTTTGCCGCCCAGGGGCCGGTAGACAACCATTTCAGTGTGGAGACACCCCAGCAGAACATCCACAACCAGAAGAGTTCGGGGCGTTGCTGGATGTTCTCAGGACTCAATGTGCTGCGCGCCAACTTTGCCAAGCGCCATGCAGACAGCCTCTGTGTGGAGTTCTCGCACGACTATCTCTTCTTTTATGACCAGCTGGAGAAGGCCAACCTGATGCTTCAGGGTGTGATAGACTGTGCCAAGAAGCCCATCGACGACCAGCGGGTGCAGTTCTTTTTCCGCAGTCCGATAGGCGATGGAGGTACCTTCTGTGGCGTGGCCGACTTGGCCGGCAAGTACGGACTGGTGCCTATGGGCGTGATGCCTGAGACTTATTCGGCCGAGAATACAGGCCGCATGGCCAAGATTGTGTCGTCAAAGCTGAGGGAGTTTGGACTCGAACTGCGTGCGATGGTAGCCAACGGCAAATCTTCCAAGGCCGTGCAGGCCCGCAAGGTGGAGATGCTGTCCACGGTATATCGCATCTTGTCGCTTACGCTCGGTGAGCCCGTGCAAGAGTTTACCTATGCCTTCACCGACAAGAAAGGTGTGGCAAAGACTCCGGCCCGCAAGTACACGCCGCGCGAATTTTATGAGGCTACGGTGGGAGGACAGCTCAACGGCACGTTTATCATGGTGATGAATGACCCGCGCCGCCCTTACCATAAGACCTACGAAGTGGAGTACGACCGCCATACCTATGACGGACACAACTGGAAATACCTAAACCTGCCGATGGAGGAGATTGCCTCACTGGCCATCACCAGCCTCAAGGCTGGCACCAAACTGTATTCCAGCTACGATGTGGGCAAGCAGTTTGACCGCAAGCGTGGCTATCTCGACACAGAGAACTATGACTATGGCAGCCTTTTCGGCACTACCTTTGGCATGGACAAGGCGCAGCGCATCGAGACTTTCGACAGTGGCTCTACACATGCCATGACGCTCACTGCCGTAGACTTGGATGCCGATGGCAAACCTGTCAAGTGGAAGGTGGAAAACAGTTGGGGCGCAACCAACGGGGTGAATGGTTGCCTGATTATGACCAACCGCTGGTTCAACGATTATATGTTCCGTCTGGTGGTAGACAAGGCGTATGTGCCTGCCGATGTGCAGCAGCTGTATGACCAGAAGCCCACGATGGTCATGCCCGAAGATCCCCTCTTCGGCGTGGACGAGTAAGGTCGTTGGAAGTATAAAACAAATAAAGAGGCTGAGCCGTAAGTATCAATGACGGCTCAGCCTCTTTTTCATAGTCTCTTTCGTCATTTCCCTGTGTTGCCCTCACCCTATCCCTCGCCCCGTGGGAGAGGGATAGGGTGAGGGCAACACAGGGAGAGGGCACCACTGCGCTATCCTGCTACTTTACCAGCGCTTCACACAGTTTGCGCTGCAGTACCCGGGCATCGAGCACCGACATCTCGCTGTCCATGATGGCAAAGGCCAGCACATGACCGTTGGAACCCTCACACAGACCGGCCAGCGAACTGATGCCGTAGGGGTGGGATAGGGTGCCCGTCTTAGCCCGTATCTTTCCCCGCAGTTTGCTGCTTCCCATCTCGCGGGCCAGCGTACCGTCTACACCGGCAATGGACAGGTTGCGCTCCAGCGAACTGCGGATGCCGCTGTCGGCATAGCCGTATTCCAGAATGGCCGTGAGTGCGCGGGGCGACAGGCGGTTATGGGTGCATAGTCCGCAGCCGTCGTGTATCACGAGGGTCGAGTCTTTCAGTCCCAATTCCTGTTGCAGGAAATGGCGCAGATAGGCCACTCCGGCCGATACGGGGTGTGCCTTTCGATTGGCGCGGTGGCCAATGGTATAGAGCATGGAGGTGGCTTGGGTGTTGGAACTGTTTTTCCACATGCGTTTCACCACCTCGTCTATCGGCAGGCGGTGTACGTAGCGGCATTGGAAGTTGCGGGTGGTACGTCCCAGTACCATCTGACTGTCGGCCACGGCAATGCCCTGTGCGCGCAGGGCAGCTTTCAGATGTTTCATCACCCTGGGAGCCCCCTTGTAGAGCAGTCCGTAGCGTGAGAAAGAAAGATCCCACGGATACCAGTGCTGTTCGCTCTGTACGGGATCGGTGATGGTGAGGTCTACGATGATGCGCCCCGACACCCGCTTGACTCCTTTCTGGCGCAGCGTCTTGGCAAAAGGCGTGAGGTCGGCAGGCATCAGTTGTGGATCCAGTCCGGCGCGAAAAGCAATGTCGCCCTCCCATACCCCGTCGGCCTTGCAGGTGCCTCGGGTGTAGAGCGCTGTGCTGTATTGGTAGTTGCAACCCATCAGGTGGAGTCCGGCCACGCCCGAAAGTAGTTTCATGCACGAAGCCGAGGGCAAGGACATATCCTCGTTGTGGCCGTACACCGTCTTCTCGGCGGTGATGTCGTAGACATGAAAGGCAAACTTGCCTGCAGGGCGTGGGCGCTCGGCAAAGTCTTTCAGCCTGCTTCGCAGTGCCGTGTCTATCGGTATCTTGTTTTCTGCTTTTTGTGCTGTGGTGTCTGGTGTCTCTTGTCCCGAGGAGCAGCCCACAAGGCTCATGGCGGCCATCAGGGCAATGGCAAGGGTGTGTGTGTATCTATATCGTGTCATTGTCTTCAATATTTGTGCAAAGTGATGCAAAGTTAACAAAAACTCCTCGTTTGCCCAACGGATGGGCTTTAAAAATCTATCTCGTGTCAATGGAATGTGTACGGGTAGTGCCCTTGTCCAAGTGTGCCCTCACACTATCCCATGCCCCGTGGGAGAGGGATAGGGTGAGGGCTTAAGCGGGCAAGGGCACATTGCGTTATGGGCAAATCATCCTTTTTAGAGTTCTCCCAATATCTCCTTGTTGGCAATGTCTACTTGGGTGGATTCGATAGACTGCAGGTAGATACGGGTGGTAGCCTCATTCTCGTGCCCCAATCCCTCGCTGATGACGCTCAGCGGGAAATCTTTGGCCCGGGCGATGCTGGCCCATGAGTGGCGCGCCACGTATGTGGTGAGGGTCGAACTGATACCGGCTTGGAACGAGAGGTTGCGCAAGTGATGGTTGATGGAGCGAATCCTGTACAGGTGTTGCCTGCGTGGATCTACATCACCAGGAAAGATGATGGGGAGCAGATAGGGTGAATGGGGGAGGGGGTATCGGTCGATGATACGCTGCATGGGTGGTTCCCATTTCACACACATCAGGTGTCCTGTCTTGCGACGGTTGTAGATCAGCATATCACCGTGAAGGTTTGTCTTGCGCAGGAAAGCCATATCCACAAACGCCACTGATTTGAAATCGCTCGTTGACGAGAAGATGAAGAACGTGGAGGCCGAGCTCTCAGCTTTGAAGAGCCAGTTGAGCGCTTTGGAGGAGGCTTACAAGAAAGCCGACAAGGTGCTTGAGGACGCTATCGCTACAGCCACCAACGATGCCAAGGGTTATGCAGACGTTCAGGCCGCTGAGGCTCAGAAGGCTGCTATAGCCAGTGCCCAGAAGTTGGTTGACAATGCAGTGGCCAAGTTGGAGGCAAGTCTGGATGCTGCCAACAAGAAAATTGATGAGAATGGCAACAACATTGCCAGCCTGATCGCTGCCAACGTTATCCTGACCGAGGGTGTACAGGTTGCTCAGAAGCGTGCCGACGAGGCTTACGCGCTCGCCGAGACCGCTAAGAAGTTGGCCGACGCTGCCCAGGCTGCTGCCGACAAGGTCAGGAATCTGCCGACAAAGCTCAGGGTAGTGCAGATGCTGCCAATGAGGCTGCTGCTGCCAATGCCAAGCTGATTGGCGAGCTGAAGACCGCTCTTGAGGGTATCACCACAGAGATGGGTGAGGTAAAGGCTACGCTCGGTACCATGGCTGAGCAGATTTCTACACTCGAGGGTGAGTTTACTGCCAAGATTGCAGAACTTGAGGCTACGCTGGCTGAGTATGAGAGCCAGGCTGCCAAACTCACTGACTTGGAGGATAGCTACAACAAGCTGGCTGAGATGATTTCGGCTGGTGATGCCGAGCTGAAGGGTCTGGCAGATGCCAACAAAGCAGAGATTGATGCACTGAAGCGGACGCTTGACAACTTCAAGGCTGAGGCTGTAGAGAGCGCGCTGACAGATGCTAAGGACTATACCAATGTTCAGATTGGTGTGCTGAAGGCTGAGATTGTATCTCAGATTGCAAGTGCCAATGAAGAACTCTCTACCTCTTTCGCTACAGAATTGGCTCAGCTCAAGACCGATTTGGAGACACTCATCGGTCTGAACACAAGTGGTGTAGCAACTAACAAGACAGAGATTGAAAGATTGGCAGGTCTGATTGGTACCATGTCGTACGAGGGGCAGCGCCCCCTCGTGGAGGAATGAAGCCAAATGGCATATATATAATAAGGTATATACATCCTGTGGATGGCAAGCGAAAGCGGTGCAGGGTGCAGCGTTAAATTGAATTAAATAGGGCAGAAAATCGGGAAAAGGCACTCAGATGTGGATTTTTATTACTAAATTTGCATGCAATAAATTTTAGAAGTACATATATGTCATCATTTGTTGCAGATAAAGTTGTGATGGACGGTTTGACTTTTGACGACGTCCTCTTAATCCCTGCTTATTCGGAAGTGCTGCCCAAGACAGTAGAGTTGAAAACCAAGTTTTCCCGCAATATCGGGCTGAACGTGCCGTTTGTTACAGCGGCTATGGATACAGTGACCGAGTCGTCGATGGCCATTGCCATTGCCCGTGAGGGAGGTATTGGTGTGATTCACAAAAACATGTCGATTGAGGAGCAGGCCCGTCAGGTGGCCATCGTGAAGCGTGCCGAGAACGGTATGATTTACGATCCCGTGACGATACGCAAGGGAAGCAAGGTGAGCGATGCGCTCGCCATGATGCACGATTACCATATTGGCGGAATCCCCGTGGTGGACGACGACAACCATCTGGTGGGAATTGTCACGAACCGTGACTTGAGGTTTGAGAGACGCTTGGACAAGACCATTGACGAGGTTATGACCAGTGAGAATCTGGTGACCACTCACCAGCAGACCGACCTCGCGGCAGCTGCCCAGATACTGCAGGAACATAAGATAGAGAAGCTGCCCGTAGTGGACAGCGAGAACAGGCTTGTGGGTCTGATTACCTATAAGGATATCACCAAGGCCAAGGACAAGCCTATGGCCTGCAAGGATGAGAAAGGCCGGTTGCGTGTGGCTGCCGGTGTGGGTGTGACGGTGGACACGCTGGAGCGTGCCAGTGCACTGGTAGGCGCCGGTGCCGATGCTATTGTCATCGATACGGCACACGGTCACTCGAAGGGCGTGATAGAGAAGTTGCGCGAGGTGAAGGCTGCTTTCCCCGGTATTGATGTCGTAGTGGGCAATGTGGCCACAGGTGCCGCCGCCAAACTACTGGTGGAGAATGGTGCCGACGCCATCAAGGTGGGTATCGGTCCGGGCTCCATCTGTACCACCCGTGTGGTAGCCGGAGTGGGCGTGCCCCAGTTGAGCGCGGTGTACGATGTGTACTCTGCCCTGCAGGGTACAGGTGTGCCTCTGATTGCCGATGGCGGTCTGCGCTATTCGGGCGATATCGTCAAGGCATTGGCAGCAGGTGGATCGTGTGTGATGATTGGCTCACTGGTAGCTGGAACCGAGGAAAGTCCTGGGGACACCATCATCTTCAACGGCCGTAAGTTTAAGAGCTACCGCGGCATGGGTTCGTTGGAAGCTATGGAGCACGGTTCGAAAGACCGCTATTTCCAGAACGATACCAAGGATGTGAAGAAACTGGTGCCGGAGGGCATCGCTGGCCGTGTGCCCTACAAGGGTACGGTGCAGGAGGTCATCTACCAGCTTATCGGCGGTCTGCGTTCGGGTATGGGTTATTGTGGTGCCGGCACCATCGACAGCCTGCATGAGGCCAAGTTTGTGCGCATCACCAATGCCGGCGTGCTGGAGAGCCATCCGCATGACATCACCATCACCAGCGAGGCTCCCAACTACAGCCGCCCTGAGTAAGCGCGTGTAATGTAAAAGAAACTATGAAGTCTATGATATGGATGGCTGCCATGCTCGTGTATGGCAGCCACACATTCGCCCAGAGCGACCCGACGCTGCTGACAGTGAACGGGAAGCCCGTGACGCGGTCTGAGTTTGAATACTCTTACAATAAGAACAATACGGAGAGTGTGATAGACAAGAAGACTGTGGAGGAGTATGTGGAGCTCTTTGTAAACTACAAACTGAAAGTGGAGGCCGCCCTTGCAGCACGTCTGGATACGCTGGCCTCGTTTCAGAAAGAGTTTGCCACCTACCGCGACCAGCAGATACGCCCGTCGGTGATTACGGATGCCGATGTGGAACGTGAGGCCCGTCGGATATACGATGAGTATAAGGCGCGGGTGGATGGCTCGGGTGGACTGGTGAGACCGGCCCACATCCTGGTGCTGATGCGGCAGAAGGCTTCGGCCGAGGAGCAGCAGCGGGCGAAACAGCGCATAGACTCTATCTATCAGGCTCTGAAGGCAGGTGCTGACTTTGCTGAGTTGGCACGTAAGTGCTCGGATGACAAGGGGTCGGCTGCCAAGGGTGGCGAACTGCCTTGGATAGAGCATGGACAGACGCTCAAAGAGTTTGAAGACCAGGCTTATCGTCTGGAAGTAGGGGGCATGAGCCGCCCCTTTGTCTCGCCGGCAGGATGGCATATCGTCTTGCTGCGCGATAAGAGTCAGTGTTTCCCCTACGATTCGTTGCGTGCCAATATTGTGCGCTTCATCGATCAGCGGGGATTGCGTGACCAGTTGATTAACCAGCGGCTCGACTCGATGGCCAAGGCCACTTCGCCGAAGACAACTCCGGCGGAGGTGTTGGAACGTATGCGTACTGAGATGGTGGCCAAGGATCCGGACCTGAAGTATCTGATACAGGAGTATCACGACGGGTTGCTGCTCTATGAGATGAGCAATCGCGAGGTATGGGAAAAAGCCCAGAATGATGAAGCCGGGCTGCAGGCCTACTTTGCGAAAAACAAGAAGAAATATCGGTGGGACGAGCCCCGATATAAAGGAATAGCCTATCATGTCAAGGTAAAAGATGATGTCAAGGCCGTGAAAAAGGTGTTGAAGGGATTGTCTTTCGACCAGTGGGGCGACAAGTTGCGCACCACTTTCAACAGCGACAGCGTGCTCCGCATACGTGTGGAGAAGGGCATCTTCAAGAAAGGGGACAACGGCACGGTGGACAAGATGGTGTTTAAAGCCAAGGGTGATGTGATGCCGATGAAGGATTTCCCCATCGATGCTGTGTATGGCAAGAAACTGAAAGCCCCACAGCAACTGGAGGACGTGAAGAGCATCGTGCTGTCTGACTATCAGGAGGCATTGGAAAAGGAATGGGTGACCCGCCTGCGCCAGCAATATCCTGTGACCGTGGACGAGAATGTGTTGAAAACAGTTAACAAACATTAGATAGATGAATAAACTATATTATAAGGTATTGTTGGGCGTGGCAGCCCTGCCGCTGGTGATGGCAGGTCATGCGATGACCTCTAAGGGAACTGTAAAGCAGGCTCCCCAAGACACTGTGAAGGTGGAGAAAGAGGAAGTAGTGCCCGAAGAAGCTGTAATCGATGAAGTAATCTGGGTGGTTGGCGACGAGCCTATCCTGAAGTCGGACGTGGAGGCAATGCGCCTGCAGAGCCAGATGGAAGGAATCCGATGGGCCGGAGACCCCGACTGCTCTATTCCCGAGCAGATGGCCGTGCAGAAACTGTTTCTGCATCAGGCAGAGATAGACTCGATCGAGGTGTCGGAGAGTGAGGTGACCACCAGTATCGATGAGCAGATCAACTATTGGATCTCAATGGCAGGCTCGAAAGAGAAACTGGAGGAATACCGCAACCAGACGGTGACGCAGATGAGACAGCAGATGCGCGATGATTTCCGTAACCAGAAGTTGATTGCCAAGATGCGTCAGGAACTGGTCAAGGATATCACGGTGACACCGAGCGATGTGCGCAAGTTCTTTGCCAAGCTCCCGGAAGACAGTATCCCTTATGTTCCCACCGAGGTGGAGGTGGAGATTATCACCCGCCAGCCGAAACCCACACAGGAGGAGATAACCCGTATCAAAGACGAGTTGCGCAGCTACACAGACCGCGTGACCAAGGGAGAGACCACGTTTGCCACGTTGGCTCGCCTGTACTCGGAGGACCCGGGTTCTGCCCGCCAAGGAGGTGAGATGGACTATGTAGGCCGCGGACTGCTCGACCCGGCTTTTGCCAATGTTGCCTTTAACCTTACCGATCCTAAGAAGATTTCAAAAATCGTGGAATCGGAATTCGGTTTCCATATCATCCAGCTTGTCGACAAGCGCGGAGATCGTATTAAGGTGCGCCACATCCTGCGCAAACCGCGTATCTCTCAGGAGGCTATCGAAGAGACGAGGGTGAGACTCGACTCGATAGCGGCAGACATAAGAAGCGGAAAATTCAGTTTTGAGGAGGCGGTGATGTATATCTCCGATGACAAGGACACACGCAATAATCACGGTCTGATGGCGTTTATGAATCAGGAGACGCAGAGCCGTACGTCGAAATTCCAGATGAAAGACCTGCCGACCGAGGTGGCCCGTCAGGTGGAGAACATGAAGGTGGGCGATGTGTCGGAAACCTTTGAGATGGTAAATTCGAAAGGAAAGACGGTGTGTGCCATCGTCAAACTGAAAAACCGGATAGACAGTCATAAGGCTACCATCACCGAGGATTATCAGGTGATGAAGAATATGGTGCTGGCTAAACGGCGTGAGCAGAAATTGCATAATTGGGTGGTCGATAAAATCAAGCATACGTACGTGTGGATGACAGACCGTTACAAGAATTGCAATTATGAATATCAAGGTTGGGTGAAATGACATTGAAGGACAGTTTCAAGACAATGATATGTGGGCATAGAATTACACAGGTGGTGATTCTATGCTTTTTTGGCCTATGTGTATGGTCGCACTTCCCCTCCAAGCAGCGGCAACGCAAGGATACGGACGAGAAGATATATCTGATACACTCGGACGAGTTGATCCACGACCGCTTTAGCGATAATCCCGAGGCGCAGATAGCCAAGGGTCATGTGCAGTTTCGTCACAAGGGTGCGACGCTTTGGTGCGACAGTGCCTATTTCTACCAGCTGTCCAACTCGGTAAAGGCTTTTGGCAAGGTCAGATTCAAGCAGGGCGATACACTCACGTTGACCTGTCTGTATGCCGATTACGACGGTCAGGAACAGAAAATGGCCGCCCGGCACAAGGTGGTGCTCACCCATCGTAAGCAGGTGTTGGAGACCGACAGTCTCAACTACGACCGACTGTATAACTATGCTTACTTTGAGGAGGGTGGAACGCTCACCGATGGTAAGGACAAACTGGTGTCAGACTGGGGCAAGTATAATCTTGACACGCGCGAGGCGGTGTTTTACTATAACGTGAAGATGAGGAGCAAAGACCGCCTCATCGTGACCGATACCCTCTATTATGATACCCGGAAGTCGTTGGCGCATGTGGTGGGACCCAATTCGCGCATCACGTCCAAAGAAAGCGTGGTGGATACAGAAGATGCCTATTACGATACCAAGACGGATCAGGCCCAGCTCTTTGGCAGGTCGATGATGACGGACAAGCAAAAGTCTATAGTGGGCGACAGCCTCTACTATGTGAAAGACGGCGACAGCTATGGCTATGGCAATGTGGTGTATGTGGACAAGGAGAATAAGAACTCCCTGGTCTGCGATGAGCTGAAATATAACGAACTGACGGGTAGCGGCTATGCGACCAAGCGAGCCGTGCTGAAGGATTTCTCGCAGAGTGCAGACACGCTCTATGCCCATGCCGACACCATCAAACTGTTTACTTTCAATATCAATACCGACTCGGTTTACCGCAAGGTACACTGTTTTAACAAGGTGAGGGTGTATCGGACAGATGTGCAGGCCATCTGCGACTCGGTGGTCTTTAACAGCCAGGATTCCTGTATGACGATGTATCGCGACCCCATCGTGTGGAACGATAACCGTCAGTTGCTCGGAGAAGTCATCAAGGTGTATATGAACGATTCTACCATACGGTTGGCCAATGTGGTGGGACAGGCCTTGTCTGTAGAGCAGATGCCCGACCAGAAACACTATAATCAGGTGTCGTCGAAACTGATGAATGCCTATTTCGTGGATGGTGCCATGCGTCGGTCGGAAGCCATTGGCAATGTGCGCACCATCTATTATCCGGTGGACGACAGTGACAGTTCGCTGATAGGACTCAACTATCTGGAGACCGATACGATGCGCATGTTTCTTTCCAAAGAGCGTCGGTTGGAAAAAATCTGGACGTGCAAGTTCCAGAGTACAATGTACCCGATGACGCAGATTCCGCCCATGAAAGAGAAATTGGATGTCTTTGCTTGGTTCGACGACTTGCGCCCCGTGGACAAGGACGATATCTTCGTATGGCGTGGCAAGAAACAAGGTGACGGCCTGGTTGTCGGGAAGCGTCACGAGGCACCTTTGCAGCGTTTGGAAGAGTGATGGGCTTGTTTTCTGCATGGAAACCACGAGGCTTCCATCATACGTTTATCTATACGGATAAGGAGGATGGGGCCGACACCAGACGCCATCCGTTGATGGGCGCATTCTCTCAGCGTCGCAATCGGCGATATTCATCCAAGGATCTCGTGTGCCGCATATTGGAGGGCATGTTGTTGATCTTCGTGCTGGGAGCGGTATTGCTTGCCTGGTTGTATTTGTTTTGAAATGAAGATGTATTATGAGTGATATTATACAACTTTTACCTGACTCGGTGGCTAACCAGATAGCGGCAGGCGAGGTGATACAGCGCCCTGCCAGTGTCATTAAGGAGTTGGTGGAGAATGCGGTGGATGCAGGCGCCAAGTCTATACAAGTGTTGATAACCGATGCTGGGCGTACAGCCATGCAGGTAATCGATGACGGAAAAGGCATGTCGGAGACCGATGCACGTCTTTCGTTTGAGCGGCATGCTACCTCCAAAATCAAGAATGCGTCCGATTTGTTTGCCTTGCGCACGATGGGATTCCGTGGTGAAGCGTTGGCTTCGATAGCTGCTGTGGCTCAGATAGAACTGAAGACGCGGCAGCCGATGGAAGAAGTAGGCACCCATCTCTCCATTTCTGGTTCACGGTTTATGGGGCAGGAACCCTGTTCGTGTCCGGTTGGGAGCAATTTTCTGGTAGAAAACCTGTTTTACAATGTGCCTGCACGCCGGAAGTTCTTGAAATCCAATTCTACAGAACTCACCAATATCGTTGTGGCTTTCGAACGTATCGCTTTGGTCTATCCTGACATTGCCTTTACATTGTACAGTAATGGTACCGAGATGCTGAACTTGAAGGCCGGAGGTCTCAGACAGCGTATCGCCGATGTTTTTGGAAAAAAGATGGACCAGGATTTGATACCCGTCGAAGTGGAAACGAC
>SFKY01000088.1 GCA_004554665.1 Bacteroidales bacterium | reverse complement strand
TGATCCAGAAGGGTCTGCGCATGATAGGCCAGGGCATGCACGGCTTCGTGGGCAACGACCACACTCGCTTCGAGAACCTCGACGAGGAGCTTGCCAACCCTACCGACCTCCGTATCTTCGCCATTGCTCAGGCATTGGAAGAGGGCTACAGCATCGAGAAGATCGAGTCGCTCACCAAGATCGACCCTTGGTTCCTCACTCGTCTCAAGCACATCGTTGACCTCAAGAACGAGCTCCTTGCTTACAACTCGCTCGACGAGATCTCGGACGAGAAGATGCGCGAAGTCAAGGCTTGCGGCTTCTCTGACTTCCAGATCGCACGCTTTGTCCTGAAGAGCAAGGACAGCATGGAGAAGGCCAACCTTGAGGTGCGTCGCAACCGTAAGCAGCGTGGCATCCTCCCTACAGTACGACGCATCGAGACCGTGGCAGGCGACCATCCAGAACTCACCAACTATCTCTATTTCACATATCTCGGTGAGGTTGAGCCAACCAATACCGACACCCTCACTACCGAAGAGTGGAAGGCACGTTGCCTCAAGCCACAGGAACATTCTATCGAATGGTACAAGAACGAGAAGTCGGTCATCGTGCTCGGTTCGGGTGCTTACCGCATCGGCTCATCGGTTGAGTTCGACTGGTGTTCGGTCAATGCCATCAATACCGCTCGCAAGCAGGGCTACAAGTCGATCATGATCAACTACAACCCTGAGACCGTATCGACCGACTATGACATGTGCGACCGTCTCTATTTCGACGAGCTCTCGCTTGAGCGCGTGCTCGACGTCATCGACCTTGAGTCGCCACGAGGCGTCATCGTTTCGGTGGGCGGACAGATCCCTAACAACCTCGCGATGAAGCTCCATCGTCAGGGAGTGCCTGTGCTCGGCACATCGCCACTCGACATCGACCGTGCAGAGAACCGCGACAAGTTCTCGGCAATGCTCGACAAGCTCGGCATCGACCAGCCTGCATGGCGTGCCCTCACCAGCATGGACGACATCAAGGACTTCGTTGCCAAGGTGGGCTTCCCTGTGCTCGTGCGTCCGTCGTACGTCCTTTCGGGTGCTGCGATGAACGTCTGCTACGACGACGAGCAGCTTGAGCGTTTCCTCGGCATGGCTACCGAAGTGTCGAAGGACTTCCCTGTTGTCGTATCACAGTTCATGCAGGACACCAAGGAGATCGAGTTCGATGCCGTTGCCGACAAGGGAGAGGTAGTGGAATATGCCATCTCTGAGCATGTCGAATATGCCGGTGTTCACTCGGGCGATGCCACTATGGTCTTCCCAGCCCAGAACATCTACTTCTCGACCGTGCGTCAGATCAAGAAGATTGCCCGTCGCATTGCTGCCGAGCTCAACATCTCTGGACCATTCAACATCCAGTTCCTTGCCAAGAACCGCGAGGTCAAGGTCATCGAGTGCAACCTCCGTGCTTCACGTTCGTTCCCATTCGTGTCGAAGATCCTGAAGCGCAACTTCATCGAGACAGCGACCAAGATCATGCTCGACGTGCCATATAGCCGTCCTGACCGCAGCGAGTTCGACATCGACCGCATCGGTGTCAAGGCTTCACAGTTCTCGTTCAACCGTCTCTCCAACACCGACCCAGTGCTCGGCGTGGATATGAGTTCGACTGGCGAGGTAGGCTGTCTTGGCGACGACCTCAACGAGGCATTGCTCAACGCGCTCATCGCCACTGGCTACAGCATTCCTAAGCAGAACATCCTTCTCTCGTCGGGTGGCGCCAAGGGCAAGGTGCAGCTCCTTGAGCCAGCACAGAACCTCGTGAAGAACGGCTACAACATCTATGCTACGGCAGGTACTGCCAAGTTCCTCAAGGACAATGGCGTAGAGTGTACTACGGTGAGCTGGCCAGACGAGAATGGCGAAAACAACGTTATCGACCTCATGGCTCAGCATAAGTTCGATCTCATCATCAACATTCCGAAGAACCAGACCAAGCGCGAGCTGACCAATGGCTATCACATCCGTCGTAACGCTATCGACCACAATATCCCATTGATCACCAATGCCCGCCTTGCCAAGGCCTTCATCGAGGCGTTCTGCGCCCTCAAGCTCGAAGACATCAAGATCAAGAGCTGGCAGGAATACAATGCATGACCGGATGACGATAGTCACATATAATATGAAAAAGGAAGGAAGCTTCGGTGTTTCCTTCCTTTTTCTGCATTTCTTGTTTGTTTGTGATTTTGACATGTAGAGTTGCTTTTTTGGAGGATAAAAATTAGAAAATAGGGTCATTACATCGACAAAAACCCTTTAGATGACTGCAATTGACGAGCAAAACAGTAAATTTGAGCGCAATAACAATATATAAATTAAAATTTATATGAAACAGAAAACACTTTTTTTAGTTCTGCTCATGGTAGGACTATTTTTGCAAGGAGGTCTTGATCTTTTTGCTCAGACAATGCGCGGTGTAGTAACTGAAGCCGAAACTGGCGAACCTATCTTCGGAGCTACCGTGGCATTGAAAGGCACTACCATCGGAACTGTGACAGATGCGGATGGTAACTATGAAATTAAGGATATAGAACCAGGACGCTACAACGTGGAGTCAAAGTTCGTGGGCTACGACCCAATGGAGGTGCAGGAAGTGCTGATAGCCGGTAAGAAAGAGGTGGTAGTCAACTTCAGCCTTAAGGAGAGCAACAACATGTTAGGCGAGGTGGAGATTCGCCCAACAGTGTCGAAAGAAATGTCAATCAACCGTATGGCTCTGGTTGGCGCACGTATGCTCAGCATGGAGGAAGCCAGCCGTTATGCCGGTGGATACAGCGATCCAGCCCGTCTGGTCACATCGTTTGCTGGTGTGGCAGGTTCTCCTGACAACAACGGTATTTCGGTGCATGGTAATGCTCCACAGAGTCTCTCATGGCGTTTGGAGGGTATTGAAATCAACAGCCCAAACCACTTTGCCGATGCCTTTGCAATGGGTACAGGTGTAGTCAGTGCATTGAGTTCCAACGTACTTGCCAACTCCGACTTTTATAGCGGAGCCATGACAGCAGAGTATGGCAACGCACTCTCGGGTGTGATGGATATGCACATGAAGGCTGGTGATGCCCACAGCTTCAGCCATGCCGTGCAGTTAGGTACCCTCGGTGTGGTAGGCACCAGCGAAGGTCCATTGAGCCGTAATTCTGGTGCTTCATACATATTCAACTATCGCTATTCATTCTCTACTCTGGCACGCAAGATAGGACTTCTCTCTACCGATGGCGATCAGGCAGACTGCCAAAGCCAGAGAAACGATTTTTTTCTTCATGGTGATACTTCCTTTCTTGTTTTGTTTATAATGTAATTACGGGGGCTGTCCCCGGAGTTACTGTGGAGGGGTTACTTGTTGACTTCGGCCCAAGCGGCTTCAACGCTCATGTTGGCAGACTGGCAGGCATAAGCGGTGTAAACCAACTGAGCAGCGGAAGCGGTATTCATGTTCTGATTGGTTACAGTATCTTTAACGCTGATGCAGCCGGTCGGATAGATATTGTCGCCCGCCAGCAGTTGGAAGGACTTGACGGTAGCATCCTTAGCCACTGCACGATACCAAACATTAGAAGGAATGTTGGTGTTATCGCCCTGTGTCCAACCGTTTGCTTCAGTCAGATTAGAGGTATAGTCCAGATAGTTTGTCGGGTTATTCTTCTCCTCGAACTTAACGAACAGCCAGCAGTCCTCAGAATCATTAGTAACGGTAACAACGGGATCCTTGGCGTAGGTGGTGCCGGGGATCAATTGTGCTTGCCATGCATCATTCTTTTGGTCGTTATTCGTATCGGTGTTAAAGGTTTCGGTCAGAGTGATGTCCACCTTACCCACGGTAAAGGTGTTGGTGACAGGGTCCGTGGTGTCGGTCAGGTAGGCGATGGTGCCGCCGACGGCTGCGCCAAAGACCAGCACCAGTGCCAGGAGCAATGCTAACGTTCTTTTCTTCATTTCGATTCTCCTTACATTTTTTAAAAAATTTGGAAAAACAATTTTATATAAACGCAGCAGAACACTGCGCGTTTATTATGTTCGTCACCGAAATACAACTTCGCGGTGAACAAATGCCCTACAGGTGCAGGGCAAAAAAAGAGTTCTATCTGTAACCAAAGTATACATTGCAATCATTGATAACGCAAGCGGCAAAGTATACAATGATTACACATAATTTTGTGCATAATTATGAGAGAGGTGAACGCCATGGATAAGAAAACGGAGGTCATCACCATACGCATCACGGCCGACACAAAACAGAAGCTGGCCGCTTTGGCCGCAGAGAAGGAATGGAGCATCGCGCAGACCGCCAACAAGATCATCACCAACTATTTAAATGGTGATTTAAATGCTGACACCTCCCCAAAAGCACCGTGATCACAACAGGCTTTCTATTGACAAATCCTGCGGGCCGAGTGTGGGTCAATCAGACACACGCTTGCCCTTTTTCTTTTTATCGTCGCCAAGCAGGTCGGGCAGGAACGCCAGCAGAACCAGCACCGCGCCAAAAGCAATGGCTACATACAGGCCGGGAGGCTGCTGGACGAAGCTGGCAAAGTAGCCCAACTTGGGAATGGCAAACACAGGGGTGCCCAACACATTTTTATAGTGGACAAGAGAGCCGTCCTCCGCTGCATTGGCATCGCCCTTGGTGCGGAAGCGGATAACGGAAGGATCCTCCTCATCAGGTACGACCTCCACAATACGGTGGGTGACAATCGTTTCCTCATCCAGCATAAAGGTGATTACATCACCGGGGCGCAACTGGGCGGGATCGACCTTTTTATCATAGAGCAGCGCGCCGACATGATAGGCAGGCTCCATAGAGCCGGAAAGCACGGTATACACCTGCAGGCCAAACAGCCGGACACCCGCCAGCGCTATCGCCAAAAGCACCACCGCAACCACCAACACCGTGGTGACCACATTCCCGATCTTTTTTATCGTTGTTTTCATTGGTATTTATGTACTTCCCTTCCCCAAGCGATTACTCGATAATTCTATGCGCCGCCGCCAGCTTTATGACGGGCCATCCATCGTTTTTTTGTTGTGCTCATCATAACACATATGTT
The DNA here is from genome assembly GCA_004554665.1 of Bacteroidales bacterium. Classification (GTDB taxonomy): domain Bacteria; phylum Bacteroidota; class Bacteroidia; order Bacteroidales; family Bacteroidaceae; genus Prevotella. Next base: position 4,464 of record SFKY01000088.1, on the reverse strand, counting down.
CTGTTTTGGCAAGGTTTATCTTTAGATTTCATGCAAATTTGCTGTTAAATTTCAGACAATCGACACATTTTTAACATTTTTTGGCATTTTTCGACAATATTCGACAGCTTTTGACATTTCGTGCATTTTTCACGATCACTTTATACAATGAGCCGCGCGCCGTTTCTCCTGCAGCGCAGGTCGATCGCACGAAAAAGCACCCTGATCATCGGAGCCGCCCCGGATTGTGCGGTCAGCACGCCGCGCAACTCGCTTTTCAGAACGGCGCTGTATTCTTCCCGTGTGAGCGGCCGCTTTTTGCACATCATTTCTCCGGGTACGGCTCCCCTCCTATTTTATATATATTACGGCTCACTATGCCGATAGTCGGTATTCTGCCACTTGCCGCCTGCGGCGCGGTGCAGCTCCTCCGTGAGATGATCCCACAGCAGCACATCGCCGTTATCGGGATAAAATTCCAGAAAGCGGCCGTCCACAAAGGTGTAGAAACGGCTGATGTCGGTACACATACCATAGGTCGGCAATTGGGCAGGCGCCATATCAAAGCGGAGGGGCGCTCCGTCCAATAGGCCGTCAAAATGCAGCCCCTCATGATTCAGCGTCAGTGTACCCTCTCCGCCGATCACAGACGTGGCATCGCCCTTGAGCGCCTTATACGCCGGCAGTACGCCCACGCGGACATGACCGCTATGGCAGAAATCCGGCTTGCGCACTTCCTCGGCGGCGCGCCGACGCTCCATGATCGTCCAGTCACTCACCAGCTCCGGACAGACGGAATCACCCACTGCGCGGAGATTATATCGCTCGTCCAGCTCCACCGTATTGCCGCAGGCCGTACAGCGCATGGTGTTGCCCCGGCAGGACATTTGATACACCGCATCGCATTTGGGACAGCGATACAGCAGCGTGTCCAGTTTCTTCGCCATTTGGCCCTTGCCGTGAAAGCGTATCTGCCGCTGCTTATTCCAGATATAGTCATCGTGGGCCAGCAGACGGTTCATGGTGTCTTCTATTTCCCCGATGCTCATGTCGCAAAGCTGCTCGGCGGTGAACATACGGTTCACGCTGACCTCAATGCGGCCCTTGCGCTCGTCCAGACAGTGCTTGGTATAGGTCAGATAACCGCCGGAGATCTTGGCATAATACACGGGAAGGCCCAATTTCTTCAGCAGCTTGGCTCCGCCCGGAATGGCCGGCTGTGCCATGCCGGTAATGGAGCTCATGCCCTCGGGCATGATGCAGATATTGCCGCCCTCCTTTGCCACACGCAGCATCTGGCGCAGGGCATAGGAATCGGGCGTGAAGTTCTTCTTGGGAATCACCTGCATGGCAGGCAGCAGCCAATTCGTGGGGAAGCGGAAAAATTCATTATAGCCCACCACAAAGTTCAGCCTTTTGGGCCAGCAGGCCGGTGCGGTGAACTGATAGTCCACCCGGGAGGCGTGGTTGGCGATCATCACAATGGGGCCTTTCTCTTCGGCAGGGTATGCATTATAGGTAAAATGGGTATGGTTCAGGCGATTTAAGACCCTGATCACCTGCATCAGCAGCCAATAAAGCACCTTAGGCGGCGCAGTCACATTCCTGCGGCGCAGTTTTTCGTCAATGGTTAATTTCCGCGGCATAGGCAGCCTCCTATTATTATATTCTCCCCCATATTGTACGAGGAATTTCGACAAAAAACAACCTTAAAAACGAGGGGCGGTGACTTGTATATCTACGGTTTTTTCGGTATAATTGACAAGGCAAAAAATTTTTTATCTTTTTGTGCAATAAAATCCCTTGCTCGTGCGTTAATGTTATGAAAGGAGGTGAAACCGAGATGGCTTACATGACGTCAGTAAATGCTATGCCGGCTGTTTCCGTGGAATTAGACAACTGCCTGTTCCGCCTTGCGCAAGGTGAAACGGCCGCACTGGAGCCGCTGTATCGTGAAACCAGCGCTTCTGTCTACGGTTTCGCCCTCTCCATTTTGAAGAACACCCACGATGCCGAAGACATTCTTCATGACTGCTATCTGCACATCTGCAGTGCAGCGGAAAGCTACCGCTCCACGGGAAAGCCCATGGCATGGATCCTGACCATCGTCCGAAATCTATGCCTGCAAAAAATGCGGCAGGCAAAAAAGCAGTACGATCTCCCGCAAGAGGATTGGGAGCCTTATCTGGAAAGCTCGGAGACCATGACCCTTGAGGAAAAGCTGCTCTTAAAGGAGTGCATGGAAAGGCTGACCGACGAGGAACGAGAGATCGTGATGCTCCACGCGGTAGCCGGATTCAAGCACCGCGAGATCGCACACATGATGGATATGGCATTGGCCACGGTTCTGTCAAAATACCACCGCGCTATGAAGAAACTGCAAAAATACGCATAAGCAAGGAGAACAGAGTATGAATTATGATCGTTTAGAAAGCAAGATCCAACAGGCCGTCACCCATATGACGCCGGACGTCCTGGATTCTGTTCTCGCTGACTGCAAAGAACAGAAAGGAAAAATTGCCATGACTGATACCAAGAAAAGAAACCCCTGGAAGCGCCGCGTTGCCGGCATCGCCGCTGCCCTGGTCCTGCTTGTTACCGGTGTTTTCGGTGCACAGCGCTACACCGCCGGTGCAGTTGCCTCCACCATCTCTCTGGACGTCAATCCCAGCGTTGAAATTCAGGTCAACCAGAAAGAAGACGTTCTGGCCGTTAACCCCCTGAACGACGACGGCAAGATCGTCGTGGGCGACATGGACTTCCGCGGCAGCTCTCTGGATGTGACTGTCAACGCACTGATCGGCTCCATGCTGCGAAACGGCTATCTCAGCGAGCTGAACAACTCCATCCTGGTCAGCGTGGACGGCAAGAACACCTCCGAGCTGCAAGCACGCCTGTCCGAGGAGATCGCCAAGCTGCTGCGCACCTCCGCTTTTGACGGCGCCGTTTTGAGCCAGACCGTTGCCGAGAACAGCGATCTGCAGGCAAAGGCCGATGCCTACGGCATCACCCTGGGCAAGGCACAGTTGATCAGCCGGATCATCGAAAAGAACCCCCTGCACACCTTTGAAGAGTTGGCTCCCTTGACCATCAATCAGCTCAATCTCATGTGCCAGTCCGGCAATCTGGCACTGGAGCAGGTAGACTCCACCGGTTCTGCCAGCGATAAGGCCTACATCGGCAGCGAAAAGGCTAAGTCCATCGCCCTGAAGCACGCCAGTCTGTCCGCTTCCGAAATCGCGCAGTTCGAGTGGGAGATGGATTTTGAGCACGGCGTAATGGTATACGACATCGAGTTTACCTGCGGCGGTTACGAATATGACTACGAAATCAACGCCAGATCCGGCGAAGTCATTCAGGCCGACCGCGAGCGTGACAATGACGACGATGATGACTACGATGACAATGACGATGATGACGCTGTTTCTTCCGGCTCCGGTTCCTTCGTCATTTCCGCAGCGGATGCCAAGGCCGCTGCCCTGAAGCACGCCGGTCTGTCCGCTTCTCAGATCTCTCAGTATGAGTGCCAGAAGGATTACGAAAACGGCAAGGCTGTTTACGAGATCGAGTTCAAGTACAACGGCTATGAGTACAGCTATGACATCGACGCGGCCACCGGTAAGGTTGCAGCATATGACCGCGAACACGACGACGATGCGGTTTCTGCCAACACCGGCACTTCTTCCTCCGCCATCTCCGCAGCGGACGCCAAGGCTGCTGCCCTGAAGCACGCAGGTCTGTCCGCTTCTCAGATCTCCCGCTATGAGTTCTGCAAGGATTACGAAAACGGCAAGACGATCTATGAGATCGAGTTTATGTACAACGGTTATGAGTACAGCTATGACATCGACGCCGCTAACGGTAATATCCTGCACGCGGAACGCGAACTTGACGACTAAACAACACATCATAAAGGGAGCCGCTGCAGAATCACTCATTCTGCAGCGGCTCCCTTTTTCCGTATCTTTTTTATCCCTTAGGGTGATTTTCTGATCCATTTCCGTATCCTCCTAAGTGTCCCTGCGCGAATTATATCACTAAAGTGATATAAAATCAAGTTGTATTTGTGGAGAGATTACTATACATGTGGTTTCAGCGTGGGTGGCGGCTCAAAAGTTGAGCAGCTGTAAGCAAAGAATAATCCGGACACGGATACTTAATTAGGGCTCATCCGCTGTTTCACATTGCTGTATAATTGGAAATTCCTAATCTAAAAATGACCATCCCAATCTAAAAACTGGATTTTCAATAGACAAATTAAAACTGTCGTGTTAGAATTAATTTGCATTAGTGTATACTCTGACACGAGGTGTTACGATGACGATTTGTTATAATAAGCTCTGGAAACTCCTGATTGATAAAGACATGAAAAAGAAAGATCTCCGCATAGCCACCGGCATGTCCACCACTGCCCTTGCCAAGCTGGGCAAGAACGAGCATGTCAGCACGGAGATCCTCACCAAAATCTGCAAGGCGCTGGACTGC
>SFKY01000087.1 GCA_004554665.1 Bacteroidales bacterium | reverse complement strand
GACGGCACTTGTACAACGTAAACCATTTATGGTGAGCGTGTCTAATAATTTGTGTTTGCATTCTATTGCTTTGTTGAAGTCCAAGAAAAACATGCTGTAGCTACATGTGTCCAAACGGACTTTGGCTCTTTGGGCAATGGAATAGTCAATAATGCATGTGGGGCACCCCGAATCCATGAAAGCTTTTGCTTCGATACTGTCAAATACGGAAACGTTGGCTATCATGTGTCCTTTTATCGTCTGAAAATTTATACGTTGGGCTGAGATGTTTACGGTAATTAACAATAATAGACAGGGTGCAAACAGGTGTGTGATAATGTTTATTCTCATCTTGATGATTATTAAGGAAAACAAACTTGCCCTGTAAAACCACAGGGCAAGTTGTTGTCATATTAAAATGGATGTTGGCTTACTTCTTGTTGAGTGCCAAGTCGATAGCTACAGCGATAGCTACAGTTGCACCTACCATCGGGTTGTTACCGATACCGAGGAAGCCCATCATCTCTACGTGTGCAGGAACTGAAGAAGAACCGGCAAACTGAGCGTCAGAGTGCATACGGCCCAGCGTATCCGTCATACCGTATGAAGCGGGACCTGCAGCCATGTTGTCCGGGTGCAGGGTACGGCCAGTACCGCCACCAGATGCTACAGAGAAGTAGGGCTTGCCAGCGAGCACGCGCTCCTTCTTGTAAGTACCTGCAACCGGGTGCTGGAAGCGTGTGGGGTTGGTAGAGTTACCGGTGATGGAAACGTCTACATCCTCGCTCCAGTTGATGGCAACACCCTCGCGTACGTCGTCAGCACCGTAGCAGTTGACCTTGGCGCGGGGACCGTCGCTATAGGGGATGCGCTGTACTACCTCCAGCTTGCCTGAGTAGTAGTCGAACTTGGTCTGAACGTATGTGAAACCATTGATACGGCTGATGATCTGTGCGGCGTCCTTGCCCAGACCGTTGAGGATAACGCGGAGCGGATTCTTGCGCACCTTGTTGGCCATCTCGGCAATCTTGATGGCACCCTCGGCGGCAGCAAACGACTCGTGGCCAGCCAAGAAAGCGAAGCACTGAGTCTCCTCGCGGAGCAGACGGGCTGCCAGGTTACCGTGACCCAGACCCACCTTGCGGTCGTCGGCCACACTGCCGGGGATGCAGAAGCTCTGCAGGCCGATACCGATAGCCTCGGCAGCGTCGGCAGCGGTCTTCACGCCCTTCTTGATAGCGATGGCGGCACCGCAAACGTATGCCCACTTAGCATTCTCGAAGCAGATACGCTGTGTGTCCTCACACATCTGATAGGGATCAACGCCTGCGTTCTCGCAAATCTCGTTAGCCTCTTCGATACTGTTGATGCCATTGGCTTGAAGAGCGGCGAGGACTTGGGCCATACGGCGCTCTTGGCTTTCAAAACTTACTTTTCTTATCATAGCTATGGTCCTCCTTTATTCTTTACGTGGGTCAATAGATTTCACAACACCCTGCTCGGCGGTGGTGCGGCCATAACGGCCAGTGAACTTCGTCACAGCCTCGTTGGCGTCCATACCGTTCTTGATGGCTTCCATCATCTTGCCGAGGTGTACATACTCGTAACCGCAAACCTGGCTGTCCTTGTCGAGGAACATCTTGGTGATGTAGCCCTCGGTGAGCTCCAGATAGCGTGTGCCCTTGGCCACAGTACCATACAGTGTACCTGTCTGTGAGCGGAGACCTTTGCCGAGATCCTCAAGACCAGCGCCGATAACGAGACCGCCCTCAGAGAAGGCGCTCTGGCTGCGACCGTAGACAATCTGGAGGAAGAGCTCGCGCATAGCGGTGTTGATAGCGTCGCACACGAGGTCGGTGTTCAGTGCTTCCAGAATGGTCTTGCCGGGCAGAATCTCAGAAGCCATAGCGGCAGAGTGGGTCATACCTGTACAGCCGATGGTCTCGACGAGGCACTCCTGAATGACACCTTCCTTGATGTTGAGAGACAGTTTGCAGGCTCCCTGCTGAGGAGCGCACCAACCCACACCGTGAGTGTAACCTGAGATGTCTTTAATCTCTTTGGCCTGAATCCACTTTCCCTCTTCAGGGATGGGAGCTGGTCCGTGGTTTGGACCTTTTTTGACAACGCACATGTTGTCGACTTCCTTAGAATAAATCATATTTGTAAAAAATAAAATATAAAGTATTAAAATTTTTACCTTCGTGTCGGCCAGGCGGTTGTCCCGCCATGAAGCCTCTTCACTCCGCAAAGTTATAAAAATCTCTGCAAATTACCTAATGATGGTGATGCTTTTTTTGCGTGCACGTCACATTTTTTCACAGAGAGCGTCCCCTTTTGTTGTTAATTTGGCAAGTTTCTTTTGTCGTGCCCTTGTCCTATCCCTCTCCCTCTGTCGTCAATCTGTGATTGGCGATGGTGGGCAAGAAATGTATGTGGTTGTATCCTGATGGTGGATTTAGGATAAAGTCGGAAATCTTTACATTGATAGTAGGGTGAAAAACTGTATATAGATCTCAAAACTGCATATTTATGCGTAAATCCAAGGCTGAAAAGGGTGGGAAAACGAACAGAAAACGGTGCGAAAGTCCTGTTTTTCCCCAGTTTGATGGTCGATTTGTGCAAAACAAGTGCTGTAAATCCGTCTGGTGGTAATAAATATTTACAAACAAACCCTATTCTGTGCCTGGTTGTAGCAGTTGGCTGCATCCTCCAAATGGGGCACTTTCGCGGCTAAAGGTGGCCTTTGGCTCCGTAAATGCCACCTTTAGCCCTCTGAAAGCCATTTTTGCCGACTCGGTAGATGGCGTTTTTGGCGGTTGTTCGCATTGACAAGGGGGAGAATGTGCCGCTTGACGTGCCTGTTTTGCATAAATATACAACTGCTGCAGACGGATAAAAGTATGAAAAAACTTGATGATTGGCGGCAAGTATTCCGGAACACATGATGTTTTTTTGTGATTTTAAGGGCTATAAGCTGTCATTCTCGTTTTTTTTGCCTAATTTTGCATCATTATGATAGAAGTTAAGGTGAAAGAGGCGCAGCTGATAGCCGCAGCCGAGACAGGGATGGATGAGTTTATCCAAGTGTTTGTAGACGCCATCTACGAGGCGATCGGCGGACAGTTGACGGCTGAGACCATGGCACAGCTCAACAGCGACCAGATAACGCTCTTGGGTTACCATGCCCTGCGCGACGAGGTGATGGACGGAGGCTTCGTGCAGCTCATACACAATGGATGGGGTGCCTTCTTCTTCCGCAATCCCTTCGACAAGGCCGTGCGTTCCTGGGGCATGCAGGAACTGTGCAGCATCATTCGCCGTGGTCATAAGCTCTACGACAAGTATCATCGTGAACTGGAGGTCGACTGCACCGACGAGGAATTTATGGCACTCTTCGAGCAGTTTGCCGAATTTGACGAAATCGACGACCGTTTCGTGGAGTGTGAGGAAGCGTTTACCGACAGTGTGGCCCATTATGTGGACGAGCATCTCGACCGCTTCTGCACGGTGGTGAAGCAAGACGAATAAGAAGTGACAGATTGACATGAACAAGCAAGAACAAGAGATAAGAAAGAAGAGCCCCGTACAGATCAGAAACAAGAAAGCCTCGTTTGAGTATTTCTTTGTAGACACCTATACGGCAGGCATGGTGCTCACGGGTACGGAAATCAAGTCGATACGCGCCGGCAAGGCGTCGCTGGTCGACTCGTACTGTGTGATAGACAAGGGCGAGATATGGGTCAAGGGCATGAATATCAGTCCTTACTTCTATGGATCGTTCTCCAACCATGAGGCCAAGGGCGACCGCAAACTGCTGCTCAAGAAGCGGGAGATACGCCGTCTGGAGGCTGCTGCCAAGGATGTGGGCTTTACGATCGTGCCCCTCCTTATCTTTATAGACGAGCACGGACGCGCCAAGATGGATATAGCGCTGGCAAGGGGTAAGAAAGAGTTTGACAAACGTCAGACCCTCAAGGAGAAAGAAGACCGCCGCGAGATGGACCGTGCCATCAAGCGGTTCTAACCACAGAGGCCGGGAGGGCCTCGAATACAGGATAATATGGATATCAGACAACTTGTAAAGCAGAGAGTACTCATTCTGGATGGTGCTATGGGCACCATGATCCAGGGCTATGGGCTCACCGAGGCCGATTTCAGGGGCAGTCTGCCGCTGCGCGACGATGTGCAGTATGCCGGCAACAACGATATGCTGTGCCTGACGCGCCCCGATGTGATAGCAGACATCCACCGCCGCTATCTGGAGGCGGGGGCCGACCTGATAGAGACCAATACCTTCTCGGCACAGCGCGTGTCGCAGGCCGACTACCATCTCGAGGAGATGAGTCGTGAGATAGCCCTGCAGGGAGCAAGGATTGCACGCGAGGTGGCCGACTGCTATTCGACCGCCGTGAAGCCCCGGTTTGTACTCGGTTCGATGGGGCCTACCAACAAGACTTGTTCCATGTCGCCCGATGTGAGCGACCCTGCAGCCCGTGATGTGGCGTACGACGACCTGTTTGCGGCTTATGCCGAGCAGGCCGGTGCCCTGATAGAGGGTGGGGTAGACGGAGTGCTCATAGAGACCATTTTCGACACGCTCAACGCCAAGGCCGCCATCGATGCAGTGCAGAGCGAGATGCGGCAGCGAGGCGTAGCGCTGCCCATCATGCTGAGTGTGACGGTGAGCGATCTGGCCGGGCGCACGCTGAGCGGACAGACGCTGGACGCATTCCTGGCCAGCATCAGTCCGTATGATATTTTTTCCGTAGGACTCAACTGCTCGTTTGGCCCGTCGCAGATGCGCCCGTTTCTCGAAGACCTGGCCCGTAAGTCACCTTATTATATATCGGCCTATCCCAATGCCGGATTGCCCAACTCGATGGGGCAGTATGATGAGACGGCCGAGACGATGGCACCCCAGATACAGCAACTCATAGATGGCAGGCTGGTCAATATCGTGGGTGGATGTTGTGGAACCGACGACAGTTTTATCCGCCGCTATGCCGAATTGGCGCAGGGCAAGGTGCCCTACTGTCCCCATGACCGTTCGCCGTACATGCAGTTGAGCGGCCTGGAGCCGTTGGCAGTCCGTCCGGGCATGTTTGTCAATGTGGGCGAGCGGTGCAACGTGGCCGGCTCGCGCAAGTTTCTCCGTCTTATCAAGGAGAAAAACTACGAAGAGGCGCTCTCCATTGCCCGTAAGCAGGTGGCCGACGGGGCAATGGTGATCGATGTGAACATGGACGACGGGCTGCTCGATGCCCGTGAGGAGATGCGCTATTTCCTCAACATGGTGGCCTCGGATCCCGATGTGGCCAAGGTGCCCATCATGATCGACTCGTCCAAGTGGGAAGTCATCGTAGAGGGACTGAAGTGCTGTCTGGGCAAGTCGATTGTCAACTCCATCTCGCTCAAGGAGGGCGAAGAGACCTTTGTGGCGCATGCCCTGGACGTGAAGCGCTATGGCGCGGCGGTGGTGGTGATGTGCTTCGACGAGCAGGGACAGGCCACTACCTACGAGCGCAGGATAGAGATTGCGGCGCGTGCCTACCGCATACTGACAGAGCGCGTGGGCATGGATCCGCTCGACATCATCTTCGATCCCAATATCCTCTCTATTGCCACCGGCTTGGAGGAGCATGATAGTTATGCGGTAGACTTTATCCGTGCCACCGAGTGGATACGCACCCATCTCCCGGGTGCCCATGTCAGCGGAGGTGTGAGCAACCTGAGTTTCTCGTTCCGCGGTAACAACTATATACGTGAGGCCATGCACGCCGTATTCCTTTACCACGCCATTCGGGCTGGTATGGATTTCGGCATTGTCAACCCCTCTACCAAGGTGACGTATGCCGATATCCCCGGGGAGCATCTGCGCATCATCGAGGATGTGGTGCTCAACCGGAGGAGGGGGGCTGCAGAAGACCTGATCGGACTGGCAGGCAAGCTGAAGATGGAGCAGGAGGCACACAAGGGTGCCCCGGCCGAGGCGCAAGCCGCCGAGGAGGCATGGCGGCAGGCTCCCCTCGTGGACCGGTTGAAGTATGCCCTGCGCAAAGGCATCGGCGACTATCTGGAGCAAGACCTGAGCGAGGCACTGACGGTCTATCCCCGTGCCGTGCAGATTATCGAAGGGCCGCTGATGGACGGCATGAGCGAAGTGGGCGAGCTCTTCGGAGCCGGTAAGATGTTTCTGCCGCAGGTGGTGAAGACGGCTCGCACTATGAAGCAGGCTGTGGCCTTTCTCCAACCGCATATCGAGGCGGAACAGAGTGCGGCATCGGCCAAGGCCGGCAAGGTGGTCTTGGCCACGGTCAAGGGGGATGTACACGATATCGGCAAGAATATTGTGCATGTGGTGATGGCCTGCAACAACTACGAGGTTATTGACCTTGGGGTGATGGTGCCGGCCGACCAGATCGTGAAGACTGTCATCCGCGAGAAAGCTGACATAGTGGGACTGTCGGGACTGATCACGCCGTCGTTGGAGGAAATGGTGAATGTGGCGGTGGAGATGCGCAAGGCCGGGCTCGATATTCCCATCCTCATAGGTGGGGCCACCACTTCGCAGTTGCATGTGGCGCTCAAGGTGGCACCGGTCTATGCTGGTCCTGTGGCGTGGATGAAAGACGCATCGCAAAACTCGCTGACGGCTGCAAGGCTGCTCAATCCCAAGGAGCGCGATGCCTATGTGGCCGAACTGGAAGCCCGCTACGAGGAGTTGCGCCAAGGATATCGGCAGGAGCAGGAAAAGCTGCTTTCGATAGAAGAAGCGCGTAAAAACAAGTTGAATTTGTTTGAGTGAACCGTCAAAAACATCGTGATATCCTTGGCGGTTTAGCGGTTTTGGAGTAATTTTGCACAAGTTTTTTAAGCATTAATAGATGTTTCATAAGAAAAGATGCTGGCACTGTCTGCCCGGACAGGAGCCGACAGAGCTGGACAAGCAGGTAATGTATTGGGAGGCTAAAGGCAAGGAGGTGCCCACGAGGGCGCTCATCAAGACTCCCGAACAGATAGAGGGAATCCGTAAGAGTGGACTGGTCAATACGGGTTGTCTCGACGAGGTGGCCCGCCAGATACATGTGGGGATGACCACGCAAGAGATAGACGATATCTGTATGGCATACTGCCAGGAGCACAATGCCACACCCGCCTGTCTGGGTTATGAAGGCTATCCCAAGAGTGTGTGCACCTCTATTAACGAGGTGGTGTGCCACGGCATTCCCAAAGAGACCGATGTGTTGCAGGAGGGCGATATCGTCAACGTGGATATGACCACCATCGTGGACGGGTATTATGCTGATGCCTCGCGCATGTTTATCATAGGCAAGACCACACCCGAGAAAGAGCGGTTGGTGAGAGTGGCCAAGGAGTGTCTGGAGATAGGCATGGAGGCAGCCAAACCCTACTCGTTTGTAGGTGATATCGGTCATGCTATCCAGAAGCATGCGGAGAAACATGGTTACAGCATCGTTCGTGACTTGTGTGGCCACGGCGTGGGGCTTGATTTCCATGAAGAGCCCGATGTGGTGCATTACGGTCATCGGGGGACTGGCATGTTGCTCGTGCCTGGCATGGTTTTCACCATCGAGCCGATGGTGAACATGGGTACTTGGAAAGTGTTTATCGATGCCGATGACCCATACGGATGGGAAGTGATTACCGGTGACGAGAAGCCTTCGGCACAGTGGGAGCACACCTTCGTGATGACGGAGCATGGCGTGGAAATCTTGACATACTGATGAGTGCAGACATTATTATATTAGGTATAGAGTCTTCGTGTGACGACACGTCGGCCGCCGTGTTGCGTAATGGGGTGCTGTTGAGCAATGTCACAGCTTCGCAGGAAGTACACAAGGCTTATGGCGGCGTGGTGCCGGAACTGGCTTCGCGGGCACACCAGCAAAATATTGTGCCGGTGGTGGATCAGGCCATCCGTCGTGCCGGTATCACCAAGGAACAGTTGTCGGCCATCGCATTCACACGTGGCCCGGGACTGATGGGGTCGCTGCTGGTGGGAGTCAACTTTGCCAAGGGACTGTCGAGGGCTTTGGATATCCCGCTGATTGATGTCAACCATCTGCAGGGGCATGTCATGGCGCATTTTATCAAGGAGAGTGAGGACGACCACCATGAGCCTCCGTTCCCCTTCTTGTGCCTGCTGGTGTCGGGCGGCAACTCACAGATTGTGAAAGTCAATGCCTACAACGACATGGAGGTGTTGGGGCAGACCATCGACGATGCGGCAGGTGAGGCCATCGACAAGTGCTCTAAGGTGATGGGGCTTGGTTATCCCGGTGGCCCTATCATCGACCGGCTTGCCCGGCAAGGAAATCCGCATGCGTATCAGTTTGCTGAGCCCCGCATCCCTGGTCTCGACTATAGTTTCTCGGGACTGAAGACTTCGTTTCTTTACAATATGCGTGAGTGGGTGGCCGAAGACCCTGACTTCATCGAGCATCACAAGGAGGATATAGCTGCCAGTCTGGAGTTTACCATTGTCGATATCCTGATGAAAAAATTGCGCAAGGCGGTGAAGGAGACAGGCATTAAGCATGTGGCAGTGTCGGGTGGCGTGTCTGCCAATAACGGACTGCGCAATGCTTTCCATGACCACGCACGTCGTTATGGCTGGACGATATACATTCCGAAGTTCAGTTTTACGACAGACAATGCGGCGATGATAGCCTGTGTCGGCACTTTCAAATATCGGGACAAGGCTTTCGCCAGCATCGACCTTCCAGCATTCAGCAAGGTCACTTTCGAATAGTAAAATCAATAAAATAAATATCAATAAAGTGGAACTACAAAGCAAAATATTGAGCAAGGAAATCTTGCACCATCTCTATGCCAATGGTAAGACACTGGGTACGGCAGAGAGTTGTACGGGTGGGCGAATCGCTGAGACCATTATAGCAGTGCCAGGTGCGTCAAATTATTTCAAAGGAGGCATCGTGTGTTATTCTGATGACGTGAAAATCAGATTGCTGAACGTGTCGGAGCAGGTCTTGGCAGAAAAGACGGCTGTCTGCGAAGAGGTGGCTGTGGAGATGGTCAAGGGTGCTTGCGAAACGTTGGGTTGCGATTATGCCATTGCTTCGACAGGTATTGCCGGCCCAGGAGGCGGCACGCCTGAAAATCCAGTAGGTACTATCTGGATAGGATACGGCTCTAAAGATGAGGTGCGCACGCTGAAACTCACAGAAGACCAAGGACGCGATATCAATCTTTCGGTTGCGACCATCGAGGCGTTGCGCTTGTTCCTGGATTTCTATAAAGAGAAAAACCCGATGGTAAGGGATGAGGAAAAATAAAGATAAAAAAACTTAATTCCGCAATTCTTTACAGAAATATTTTGTTTATTCGGGAATAATTTGTAATTTTGCACCCTGTTTGGAATAAGTATCTAATTTAGAATCAAAAATTAAGGATAGTAATGTCTAAGATTTGTCAAATTACAGGAAAGAAGGCACAGATAGGTTGTAATGTGTCTCACTCAAAGCATCGTACAAAGCGCAGCTTTGACGTAAACCTTTTCAGCAAGAAATTCTTCTATGTAGAAGAGAATTGCTGGATCAGCCTGAAGATTAGCGCAGCAGGTCTCCGCATGATCAATAAGGTAGGGCTGGACGCCGCTCTTAAGCAGGCTGTTGCTAAGGGCTACTGCGATTGGAAAGATATCAAGGTTATCGCAGAGGGTAATGTCGTAGATTAATTAAAGCTAAGGAGAATACATAA
>SFKY01000015.1 GCA_004554665.1 Bacteroidales bacterium | reverse complement strand
ATGACGGTGCCGTGCGGAATGACATAGGCACTGAGGTAATAAGAAAGCATGGCTATGAGCACACAGGAGAACATGTAGGGCCGCAGAAGTCGCTTGAAGGATACACGAGAGGCCAACATGGCAATGATCTCTGAATTGCCAGCCAACTTGGAGGTGAAGAATATGACGGCGATGAAAACAAACAGCGGACTGAACAGGTTGGAAAAATACGGGATGAAGTTCGCGTAATAGTCAAAGACGATGGCATGCAACGGCGCATGGAACTGTGTAAACTTGGCAAGATTCTCGTTGACATCGAAAACGATAGACAAGGAGATAATCAACACGATAGAATAAACGTAGGTGCCGATAAACTTGCGGACAATGTACCAGTCTAACCGCTTGAGATAAGTACTGGGGCTAAGGTAACGGAGCCAACGCAACCATCCGAACAACCATGCCATCCCCCTACGGAGCCATCCTGTATGGCGACCTATCCACGAGAAGAGGCGATGCAGCCATGCCGGATGTTTGGAGATCCATCTGGCCAGTCTGTAATACCTGGGATATTTGCGTAGCTTCTTATAATCTACAGATTTCATATTCTTTTTCCAAGTTGCTCGATGATTCCACGCTTCCATTGTACAAAATCGCCCTGCTCGATATGCAGGCGCGCATCGGTGACAAGACGTAGGTAAAACGCAAGATTATGGATACTGGCTATCTGCATGGCCAACAGCTCCTGCGCCTTAAACAAATGGTGCAGATAGGCTTTGGTGTAGATGCGGTCGGTCTCGCATCCGTCGATGTCGATAGGACTGAAATCCATCTCCCACTTCTTGTTACGCATGTTCATCGTACCATTATAGGTGAAGAGCATGGCATTGCGGCCGTTGCGCGTAGGCATCACGCAGTCGAACATATCCACACCACGCTCTATGGCTTCCAAGATGTTTTGCGGAGTACCCACTCCCATCAGGTAGCGTGGCTTGTCTTTCGGAAGAATCTCGTTGACGACCTCTATCATCTCATACATCACCTCCTTAGGCTCGCCCACGGCCAGACCTCCGATGGCATTGCCGTCAGCCCCCTTGTCGGCCACAAACTTGGCCGCCTCCCTGCGCAGGTCTTTGTACGTACACCCCTGCACAATGGGGAACAAGCTCTGCTGGTAACCATACAGCGGCTCGGTCTCGTTGAATCGCTTGATACAGCGGTCGAGCCAACGCTGGGTAAGGCTCAGACTGTTTTTGGCGTAGGCATAATCGCTCTGACCGGGGGGGCACTCGTCGAACGCCATCATGATATCGGCACCGATGATACGCTCGGTGTCCATCACATTCTCAGGTGTGAAAATGTGCTTGGAACCATCGATATGGGAACGAAACTCGCAACCTTCCTCGCGCAGTTTGCGGATGCCGGTCAGCGAGAACACCTGAAAACCGCCGCTATCTGTCAGGATAGGGCGATCCCAGCCATTAAACTGGTGCAGGCCACCTGCTGCCCGCAACACCTCTAAGCCCGGACGGAGGTAGAGATGATAGGTATTGCCCAAGATAATCTGTGCCTTGACCTGCTGCCGGAGCTCTTCGAAGTGCACACCTTTTACCGATCCGCACGTTCCCACAGGCATAAAGATGGGCGTCTTGATCTGTCCATGCGCCGTAGTGATGACACCGGTACGGGCATCGCTGGCACAGTCTGTATGTTGCAGTTCGAATGTCATACCTTTTCGTTCTCCTTTTTCTCGGTCTCGATATCAAACTTCATGGGATGAGCCACCAACTCGTCAGTCAAGGCGAAGTCCCAGACATCCAACACATTCTCCACATAGTGGAAGGTCACCCCTTTCAGATAGACATCGGGAATCTCGTCTATGTCTTTCTTATTGTCCCTGCACAGCATGATATCGGTAATGCCAGCCCGTTTGGCTGCCAGAATCTTCTCTTTGATGCCACCCACGGGCAAGACCTTGCCACGAAGGGTAATCTCGCCTGTCATGGCCGTATTGCTGCGCACCTTGCGCTGCGTCAAGGCCGAAGCAATAGACGTGGCGATGGTGATGCCTGCCGACGGGCCATCCTTGGGAACCGCCCCTTCGGGCACATGGATATGGATATTGTACTGGTCGAAGATGCGATAGTCCACACCCAGCACATCGGCATGGGCCTTGACATATTCCAATGCGATTACCGCACTCTCCTTCATGACATCGCCCAAGTTGCCGGTCAGCGTGAGTTTGCCTGCCTTGCCTTTGCTCAGCGAGGTCTCGATGAAGAGTATCTCACCCCCCACGCTTGTCCAGGCCAACCCGGTCACTACACCGGCATAGGCGTTGCCCTGATAGATATCGCGATAGAATGGTGGCTTGCCCAACAAGTCTTCCAACTCCTTAGGGGTCACTTTGCTGATTTCCAACACACTGTCTTTGGCCAAACGGAAGGCCAACTTGCGCAGCGCCTTGTTGATTTGCTTCTCCAACTGACGCACACCACTCTCACGGGTATAGCGCTCGATGATGGTCTCCAGCGCAGCCTTGTTGAAAGAGAGTTTCTCACCGGCCTGCTTCAGACCATTGTTGTCCAGTTCGCGCGGCAAGAGATGGCGCTTGGCTATCTCCACCTTTTCCTCGGTGATGTAACCACTCACCTCTATCACCTCCATACGGTCGAGCAAAGGCCGCGGGATGGTGTTCAGGTCATTGGCTGTGGCGATGAAGAGCACCTTAGACAGGTCATAGTCCACATCGAGATAGTTGTCATGGAAAGCATTGTTCTGCTCCGGGTCAAGTACCTCGAGCAGCGCCGACGACGGGTCGCCGTTCATTGTATTGCGGGTAATCTTGTCTATCTCGTCCAAGATGAAGACAGGGTTTGACGAACCTGCCTTCTGGATGCTTTTGATGATACGGCCGGGCATGGCACCGATATAGGTACGGCGATGGCCACGGATTTCGGACTCGTCGTGCAAGCCACCCAAAGAGACACGCACGTACTTGCGCTTCAGCGCAGCGGCGATGCTCTTGCCCAGGCTGGTCTTGCCGACTCCGGGAGGGCCATAGAGGCAGAGGATGGGCGACTTGAGGTCGCCACGCAACTTGAGCACGGAGATATATTCCAAGATACGCTCCTTCACTTTCTCCATTCCATAGTGGTCCTTGTCCAAGATGCGTTGCGCACGCTTTAGGTCGAGGTCGTCATGGGTGTATTCGCCCCAAGGGAGCGAGACATAGGTCTGCAGATAGTTCAGCTGGATGCTATACTCCGGACTCTGGGGGTTGAACATGTCCAGCTTGTCAAGTTCTTTCTCAAAAGTCGCCGCTACTTCCTCCGGCCATTTCTTGCCACGTGCTTTCTCCTCCAGCTCACGCTGCTCGGGAGTACCGTCTCCCCCGCCCAGTTCTTCCTTGATATTCTTGATCTGCTGCTGCAGGAAATACTCACGCTGCTGCTCATCCAGATCCTCACGGGTCTTGAGGCGAATCTGTGCACGGATATGGAGAAACTGCAATTCGCGGTTGAGCAGTTTCAACACATCGAGCACACGGTCCA
This sequence comes from Bacteroidales bacterium, assembly GCA_004554665.1. Classification (GTDB taxonomy): domain Bacteria; phylum Bacteroidota; class Bacteroidia; order Bacteroidales; family Bacteroidaceae; genus Prevotella. Next base: position 36,652 of record SFKY01000015.1, on the reverse strand, counting down.
TCATATCGGTATCGGCCAGCAACGCCACCTTCTCCTTGACACTGAAGGGAAGATTGGTGCAGAGGAAGTTTAGATTCATGATGGGATCCTTGATATTGTCGATGGAGAGGGTAATGTCGTCCGACAGTTCTTCGTTCTTCAGCACATACTCCTTGCAGGTGGAACGCAGATCGGCCATTGCCGTCTTAAACAGGTTGTCCTTGGGGTCGGGAAACACTTCTTCCTTGCCAGACACATGGCCTACAAGATACGGTGTCGTGCCATCGATGCTGTCTACATAGCACCTGCCGAAAGTCTGGAAAATGGCCGTATAGTTTTCCTTACCCGGCATTTCTATCTTCCTGACCAACTTGGCGTAACAGCCATAGCGATGCAGGTCGTCCAGCAAGGGATGCTCCACATCGGGATTGACCTGCGAGAAGATGGCCACAAACGTATCAGGATGCTCCACGAGGTAGTCTACCAAGCGCACACTCTGGTCCCTGCCCACCAAGATGGGAGACATCACACCCGGAAACAGCACCATGTTTCTGGTAGCCAAGATAGGCATCTCGCCGTCCATGTATTTGTCGTAGATTCCTTTTATATCGCTGTCGACTTCAGCTATCATGTGTATCGAAGTCTTGTTCTTCTTATCCATTATCCGTTATTCTTACTATGCTTTTTAGGGTGCAAAGATACTCAATTTAATTCAATAACATAGGCACTCGGTGCCATTATTTTAAAAATATGTGGCCGAAAACCATGAATACACAAAATAAAAAGCGGCTTCAGGCGTTTTTGAATACATGAAAAATCGATTCGACTTCAAGCAATTCAGCATCTGCCAAGACCAATGTGGCATGAAAGTGGGTACCGACGGCGTACTGCTCGGAGCATGGGCCGATGGGGGACGCAGGATATTGGACATAGGAACCGGAACAGGTATCATTGCGCTGATGATGGCGCAAAGGTTTCCCGACGCGGCCATCGATGCCATCGAGATTGACCACGATGCCTGCCGGCAGGCTGCCGGCAACATCGCTGCCACTCCTTTTGCCGACCGCATCCGCATCCACGAGTGCCCGATACAGCATTTCCAACCCACCATGCGATACGATGCCATTGTCAGCAACCCTCCCTATTTCATCAACTCGATGAAAAATCCCGACAAAAAGAGGGCTACCGCCAGACACACCGATACACTTTCTCCACGCGACCTATTCATGGCTGCAGAAAAAATGCTCGATGAAAACGGCATTTTTAGCATCATTATCCCTACAGATTGCGCCGAACAGTTTATTGCCGAGAGTTGTTTCTTAGGATTTCACAACTGCAAAAGATTTGACATCAAAACCACTGGGTCAAAGACTCCCAGCCGGGTGCTTGCCGCCTTTACCAAGAACCGGCAGGCCACCTATATCCGAAAAGAGGAAACCCTGATGCAAGCCAATGGGGAAAAAACCGAGTGGTACCGGCAACTTACCGAAGCCTTCTACCTTTAATATAAAGGCACCACATCTTAGAGATTCAACTTGCGCTGCAACACTTTGCTCAGCGCAAGCACATGCCGCCCCTGCTTGGACAAGTCGTCCCGCACCACGTTGATTTCATTAAACAGTTCGGCAGCCGCGCTCTGTATCGCATTGGGTCTGCGCAGCCGCTTGTCTGCATCAGGATTCACCACCACCTTAAAACCTTTTTCCACCAGCACCACATCCACGTCTGCCGTGGTCATCACCGGATCACCGTCATAGTGTATCATGCCCGGCTTGCTGCGGTGTATATGCAGTCTTTTGGTACGGAACGTCTTGATGCGCGAACTCTTGTCGAGCGTCTTGTTAAACATGTCGATGCTGATCTGCGGAGCTTCCAAGATATCAAACGGCTCCATGATCACCACGTCCATCAACCCGTCGCTCATCGAGGCCTGCGGAGCTATGTAGGCATTGTTGCCGTACTGCGAAGCATTGGCACACGACACCAGAAAAGCCTTATAGGTGGCAGTACCATTCTCATCGTGTATCTCATACGTCTCCGGCTGATACTTCACACCCTCCTCCAGCACCTTTTGGACATAGGTAATGGGGCCACGCTTACCGGCCTCGGCAAACTTGTGGCTCACATAGGCGTCGAAACCCATGCCACAGGTACAGAAAAAAGGACGGTCGTTGATGATACCATAATCCAAGTCCTTAATCTCACAGCGATTGATGATCTCGATACTCTTGCGGATATTCATCGGCAACATGAGATGGCGCGCCAACCCATTGCCCGACCCACAGGGGATGATGCCAAGAGCCGTCTGGGTGTGTACAAGCGCACGGGCCACCTCGTTCACGGTCCCGTCACCCCCCACGGCCACACACACATCCACGCCGTCTGCCGCAGCACGCTTGGCCAGCTCGGTAGCATGTCCGGCATACTCCGTCGCCACCAGAGTACTGTCAAACAGTTCCTTATCGAGATACTTCTCGATGCTTGCGGCCACACCAGCCTTACTCGATGTACCCGAAATGGGATTCATTATGAACAATATCCGCTTCTTCATCCAACCAAAGTTTGTGCAAAATTACGAAAAAGCCTATTCAAAAGCCATGAGTTGTCCAAAAAAAAATGCAAAAAGAGTGATTTCTTAGGAAAATGTACGACAATATAAGTTTTTTTTGTACCTTTGCAGAAAATTTGTACAAAACAAAGTTCAAAAAATGGGACAATTACAAGAAAGGTATAAGAATTATCGTGAGCCACAGAAATATATGGAAGCAGGAGTTTACCCCTATTTCCGTGCCATCACCAGCAAGCAAGGACCTGAAGTGATGATGGCCGGCCACAAGGTGTTGATGTTCGGCTCCAATGCCTACACAGGTCTCACGGGTGACGAGCGTGTCATCGAGGCTGCACATAAGGCTTTAGACAAATACGGTTCAGGATGCGCCGGTAGCCGCTTCCTGAACGGCACATTAGACCTCCATGTACAATTAGAGAAAGAGCTGGCCGAGTTTGAGGGCAAAGACGATGCCCTGTGCTTCGCCACCGGATTCTCGGTCAATGCCGGCGTACTGGCAATGGTAGTGGGAAGAGGCGACTATATCATCTGCGACGACCGCGACCACGCAAGTATTGTGGACGGCCGTCGTCTTTCGTTTGCCACCCAGCTGCATTACAAGCACAACGACATGGAAGACCTGGAGCGCGTGCTGCAGAAGTTGCCCCACGAGGCTGTCAAGCTCATCGTAGTGGATGGCGTCTTCTCTATGGAAGGCGACTTGGCCAAACTGCCCGAAATCGTAGAACTGAAGCATAAGTACAATTGCTCCATCATGGTAGACGAAGCCCACGGTCTGGGTGTATTCGGCCGTCTGGGACGTGGCGTTTGCGATCATTTTGGCATTACCGACGAGGTGGACCTCATCATGGGTACCTTCTCCAAGAGTCTCGCTTCCATCGGCGGATTCATCGCTGGCGACGCAGACACCATCAATTTCCTCCGCCATACCTGCCGTACCTATATTTTCAGTGCGAGCGACTCTCCCGCAGCCACCGCTGCTGCCCTCGAGGCACTCCACATATTGCAGAACGAGCCGGAGCGTCTGGAGCACCTCTGGAACATCACCAACTACGCACTGAAGCGATTCAAGGAAGAGGGATTTGAGATTGGCGACACCGAGAGCCCTATCATCCCCCTCTATGTACACGATATCGAGAAGACATTCCTCGTTACCAAGGTAGCTTTCGAGTATGGTGTCTTCATCAATCCGGTTATCCCCCCCGCATGTGCCCCACAAGACACGCTGGTGCGCTTTGCCCTCATGGCATCGCACACACAGGAGCAGGTGGAGCGCGGTGTGCAGATTCTGAAAAAGGCATTTGTAGAATTGGGTATTCTGAAATAATATCATACAACCCACCAAGCCGACAGGCAGAGGGGCCGATGGATTTATCCGTCGGCCCTTTTTCATGGTCTTATGGACTGTCCTAAAAATAGTAAACGAAACATTTGGTTATTTCGGTGAAAAGTGATACCTTTGCATTCGCAATCTGGCGAGGCAGACTCGCGGGGTGTAGCGCAGCCCGGTAGCGCTCCTGGTTTGGGACCAGGTGGTCGCAGGTTCGAATCCTGTCGCCCCGACAAGTTTTATCACCGCTTCTGCCAGATTTCGGGGTGTAGCGCAGCCCGGTAGCGCTCCTGGTTTGGGACCAGGTGGTCGCAGGTTCGAATCCTGTCGCCCCGACCATTTCCCCCTTATCTTGTCTTCCACCTTTGCAGACCTGCACCATGCCATCGTACATCGTGCAACAGCTACCCATGTTGTCATTCCCTTACACCGCCTCGGCCTAAAAGTCTCCCCCTAACATGGCAATTCACTCCCCTAAACATGGCAGATAGTGGGCGTACACCAAATGCGATATGGGCGTACTCCATTTGCCATTCGCCCGTATCGCACTTGGAATACGCTCGTATCGCATTTGGTGTACGGTCACAAAACGCCATAAAGAATGCCGGCAAACAGGCTCTTCCACCCATTTGCCGACCCTTCTGTGCACCACGTTCCCTTACTGATGATGCTCGGGAACGATGGCGAAATAGACCAGATCGTGGTCTGTCAGATTCTCCATATAGTGGCTGTGGCCCTGTGGGCAATAATGACACTGCCCTACCCTGACCACCTCGGTCTGTCCGTCGTAATGGAAGGTGGCTTCACCGCTGATAATGAAAATTACCTCGCTGTTTTGCTCATGGGTATGCAATCCCGTGGACGACCCGGGCCGCAACGTGGAATACATAATCTTCACCCGACCGTCTGAATAACTGCGTGTATCAAGCGGTCCCTTACCTCCCTTGAAGTCCATGATATGGGCTTCTGCAATCTTGTCAAAGTCTATCACCATAGTCGTGTCATATTTTGTTGGTTTCAGATAGGCAAAAATACGAAAAAAGCAGACAATCCGCAACAGATTGTCTGCTTTTTTTATAGCTTCAAATCGTAAGGTAACGATTAGAACGTATATTTCAGACCGATTTGGCCACGCCAGCGGCTGTAATACGAACTTGGGTACTTGATGACGTATTCGGGAGCGCTCAGGAACTGATATTGTCCGCCGCTGTAGCTGACGGGCGTTACAAATTCGCTGTTATAGCTCGAACTGTAAGTGCGACCCCAGTCCTTGTTGAGCAGGTTGCCCACATTAAGGATGTCCATAGACAACTCCAACGCATGTACATACTTGCCTACACGCACCTTCATCTTCTCCGCGATGTGCAGATCGAAGTGGTTTTCGAAAGGCAGGTTGTCGGCATAGCGCTCATAATACTGGCCACGGTGATCCTTCAGGTACGGCGTGTTGGCCAACCATGCCTTGAGGTTCTGTCGCTGCATATCGGCAGTGTAGTCAGAGGTAGCCTTGAACGGCATCTGGTCGATCTGCTCGTCGGTCGGGATAAAGAAGAGGTCGTTGGAGGTACCGCCGTCACCATTCACGTCGCCGCTATAGACGAGTGAGTACGGTGATCCGCTCTGTCCCTGATAGATAAGACCGATGGTAGTAGTGAACATGTCGCTGCGGCCAATCTTGAAGTTGTAGAAAGCGGAAGCCTTGATGATGTGAGGCAGGTTGAATGCGCTATTGCCCAACTCCGGCGCGTTGGAGAATCGGTAAGTGTGCGTGTTGCGCCAGTTGCTCTGTGCCACCGACGAGGTCACACTGCTCACACTCTTCGACTGGGTATAGGTATAAGAAGCGGCCAAGTCAAGACCGAAGTCGAAATGCTTCTCTGCCTTGAGCGAGAGGTTGTAGGTATAGCCCTTGCTGGTGTTGTTGAGCACATAGATGTTGCTGAAAGCCGTGCCGGTGGTGGCACGCTGGTACATAGGACGGTTATCCCAAACCATGCCGGTAACATCTGCCAAGGTCTTGCCGGTCTCCTCGTAGGCAATGTTCTGATAATACACATCGTTGAGCGTCTTGCTGTAGATGGCTTCTGCTGTCCAGTCGATGCCTAAGAGACGGAAATCGAAGCCAAGGTTCAGACGGAGCGTCTGGGCAAACTTGAAGTCCTTGTCAAACACGTTGATGGTCTGGCTACCGCCGGCACTCAGAGTCTCCGCGTTAAGATACTGCTTGTCTGGATCGAGAATCAGACTCACGTTGGGATTGTTGTTCACGCTGTAGGAAGACATCTGGATTCCCGTGTTGGAGAAACTGTTACTGAGCCATACAAACGGGATTCGACCGGTGAAGATTCCCACACCTCCACGCAAGATATACTTGTGGTCTCCCTTGGCATCCCAACGGAATCCGACACGGGGACTCCACATGGGCGTACGGGAGAGTTTCTGATTGGTCTTGAAGTTGTAGCCATGATTGGCAGCCCACTCGTTGAACGGAGCATTCTCTGCCGGCGTGTCAAAGAAGAGGGGCATATCCATACGCAAACCGTAAGTGAGTTGGAACTCATTGGTCACATCCCACTTGTCCTGGACGTAGAATCCGAGCTGTCCTGCGGTGAAAGCAGCTCTCCATCTCGGGTCACCGGTCACGTCTACATTGGCCTGCTGGAAATAATAGGTCTTGATGAGCTTGCCATTGGCATTGCCAGCCTTGTAACCATCGTAGTAATTGAAGAAATCGTCGGTATTGTTAAAATAATAACAGCCGAAGAGGTTAGGAATATACAGGTTGGAGAACTGATAAAACTCGTTGTGGGTACCAAAGGTGAGCGTGTGGCTGCCCTTGTACCACGTGAGGTTGTCCTCGAACGTGTAGATGTCCTGATCCAGACCGTTGGCCATAGAACTGTACTCGTTACCGATATTCACCGTACCGTTATTGCCCACGCTGTACACAGTAATCGAGGGGAACGGATTGCCAGAGGTACGACGGTCACGCACACGCACAAAGGATGCACGGGCCTCATTGCTCAACTCGGGTGAGAAACGAGACTGCAACTCGGCAATAAAGGTGTTGGTATTGGAACGGAACTCATAAAGATGGTCGCCTGTGTTGAGCGTGGCGATACCGCCGCCACCCTTCATGCTCGAAGCGTTGACATAGCTCCAGCGGAGGGAAAACTTGTTGAAGTCATTGATGTTCCAGTCGAGCTTCACACCAGCTTTGTTGCTCCAGGTACGCATGTCGGGGTTGGCATACTGTGCATTGTAGTCATAGCCCTGATCTTTAGCCATATCTTTGATGGCATCGAGGATGGCTGTGGCCGTGGCGGCATCCACCTTGGAACCCTCGGCACCCAGACCGTAATCATTGGGATAGGACTTATCGGTACTTTCGAAGTTGGCGAAGAAGAACAGCTTATCCTTGATGATGGGACCACCGAGAGTAGCGCCAAACAGGTGCTCTTTCTCCTTGGAATAGGGGGCTGCATACGTGCCATCCACATTCTTGTAGTGGCGACCTACCAACTTCTCGTTATTTCCAAACCCATACACGCTACCATGAAATTCGTTGGTACCGCTCTTGGTGATAGCGTTGATGGCACCACCCGTGAAACCGCTCTGTCTCACGTCAAACGGAGCCACATTGATCTGAATCTGGTCGATGGTTGCCATAGATACGGGCTGTGTGCTGGCCTGTCCACCGTTGCTTCCGTTAGAGGCAAGACCAAACACGTCGTTGTTCATGGCACCATCAATCTGGAAAGCATTGTAACGGTTGTTGGCACCGGCAAAAGACATGGCACCAGACTGCTCGTTAGTGGCAATCTGAGGGTTGAGGCGCGCAATATCTGCTATGCTGTGAGTGATGGTAGGCATGTTGTTAATCCTGTCTGCACCGATACTTTGGGCAGCGCCCGTCTTGGTGGCATTGAGTCCGGCCTTTCCGGCTACAACCACCTCTTGCAGCATCTTGGCATCCTCTTCCAACGAGCAGGAGAGATTCTGCGACTCACCCAAGAGCAGACTTACGTTGTTGAAACTCTTGGTCTGGTGTCCGATGTACGATATTTCCACCTTGTAAGGACCGCCTGGGCGCATTCCCTGAATGGTGTAACGTCCATTGGCATTGGTCACTGCGCGATACACAGTACCCGATGGTTGATGGGTAGCCGTGACAGTAGCGCCAATCACCTCATCGCCTTGCGAAACCACTTTTCCGTTGATACCGGAAGTCGTGATCTGAGCCATAGCCGATGCTGCACAGAGCACCATCATCATGGCCAATAAATTTAATCGTCTTAGCATAAGTATTGAATTAAATGAATAGATTTCTTCATTCTTGCTTTTACAAAGTTCTTTCAGCTGCAAAATTAATTAAAATATTTCATATTAATGTTTCAAAAGCACTAAAATGTCAGTTTATTTTTAGGCTTGATGCTGCCAGATGCGCATCATCCGCCGATGGATGATAAAAATGTTGGAAACACACGCCAGCAACCACAAGCCGATACCCATCCATATGCCGGGCCAAACTCCCCCACCCTGCTGCGCGGGATAAAGTGTATCTATGATTTCCATATAATAGGGACGCACCACTACCAGCGTGACACAAGCCAACACCAGCACCAAGAGATGTAGACAGGCCGCCAACGCCTGATAGGGCAGCGCCACCTGACGGGGAGAGTAGCCGATAAGGAAGAGATTCTCCAACTTGGTTGCGTTTTTCTGTACAAGCAGGTAGATGCTCAGCATCAACAGGTAGAAACTGAGCACGGAGATCACGATGCCTACACCCACCACAATCGTCACCAGCAGTTTCAGGAAATAGGCGGTCTTCTCCGCATCCATCCGGTCACGCTCCATCTCATAGCCATTGTCGTCCAGGTAGCGGGCCAATCGCTCATCGGCAGGATTGTCAGCCTTAACCAACAGACGTGAGGGGGCTTCGGCCTTATCTGGCGCATACAGGCTGTTAGTATAGTCCATGAATGAACGAGGAACCAGTATCGAGTTGAGCCTACCGGTGAAGCCAATCACCCGTCCACGGTACGCATGGGCCGAACCATTGCCTCGTATCGACAGCCTGAAGTCTATCATGCCCACCAACCCATCAGATATTTTGGGCAGAGAGTGGCTCTTGGCAAACCCAAAGTTGTACATGGTGATATACGAACGCGGCAACAGCACCGGCACGACGCTGTCTCCCTCGTGGTAGACCCAATCCTTGCGGTTCACATCCACAAACTCGTCGGGTACGCTCTCCAAGAATATCTCCGATCGCAGTATCTCACTGCCACCAATCCCCATCGCAGCATCCACCGCATAGGCATTGGAGACAAACGTGCCTACGGAACGGACAAAGGGCTGGTCCCTAAAATCGTCTATGGCGGCCGCATCAAACGTGGCCGACCGGCCCGATACGGCAGTCGATGTCCCAATCTCACGGCTGATGATGAAATAGTCGGACTTCATAAAACTGTCTTCGGCCGTGAAACAGGGCAACACGTCGCAATAAAACTGATAGCCCAAGAGGACAATCAGCATGCCAAAAAGATTGGCCACAAAGAATCCTGCCAGCTGTGCCACACTCAGATGGTGGCGAAGCAATCTCCAAACAAGTCTCATACCGTTATCCTGTTAAAGTCTAACCACTTTGTCATAAGCCAAATCCATGTGCTTACCAATACTGGTCACTATCACCCCCGCACCTTGCATCCGGGCTTCCTCCATCATGAGCTGTCCCATCTGTCGGGCATTGTCATCGTCCAAATGACTGATAGGCTCATCGGCCAACAGGAAGTCGAAAGGTTGCACCAACGCACGCATCATCGCCACGCGCTGCTGTTGTCCAAACGACAACTGCCCCACTGGCGTGTCCTTCTTGTCTGCAATGCCAAGCCGCTCAAACCATTCGCTCACCGTTTCGGGTGCCTTGTAGCCCGTCAATGCGTTCTTGATGGCAACATTCTCCCACGCCGTGAGTTCTGGAAACAACCGTAGTTCCTGAAACAGATAGCTTACATGACGCCGACGGGTCTCCACCCAATCGGCCACACCGTATCCCGACACATCGCGGCCATTGAAGCAGACCTGTCCGCTATAGTCATGGCGGTAACCGGAAACATAGCTGCACAGGGTGCTCTTTCCTCGGCCGCTATCGGCCTGCAGCAGATAGCAGCAGCCTTTGACAAAACTGATTTCTTGGCCCCACACGTCTGAACCCAAATCTTCCACGCGGGCAAAGACCTGCGGCACTACCGAATGAAACGCTATCTCATCCATTATCTCATGCTATAAACGATTGTCTTTATTGTTCCCAACACGGGGCGCAACACGTTACCGATCGCATCGGTAGACGAGCCCTCCATAGTAGCCAGATTGATCACCATTGCCAGGCGCGCTCCCTCTACTCCAAGCGATCCAAGCGCCGCATAGGGTGCGGCATGCAATTGCGCCTCGGCTTGCTGACGGTCTTTTCCGCTATACAACTGGCTATCCTTTGTCACTCCGAAGAAGAAAGACAGCCCTCTCCCACGATACATCCACGCCTTGTCGCCATCGTCCACAAGACTTCCTCCTTGTGGCACGCTCCGTTTCCAATAGTCTATGTCATCTGTCCAACGACTATGGCGCAATTTGGCAAGTATGGAGAGTGCGGTCTGTTCGCCCGTGTAGTCTGGGAAAAGAATGGCCATGTCTCCGTCTACGCTCTTGAGGATATTGTCCATGTCGATGGCCGCATTGGCACCGGCCAGCATGCTCTGTATGCCAACATTGGTACGCAGTAGCGGCAGAAACTGCTCCCCGTCCACATTCACAAACAGGCTTGCCACATTGCCGGTACTGAGTGTGTTGAGATAGGTGATACCTATAGGGCGCAAGGCACGTTTCCGCTCCTGCCACCTATGGTCAATCTCTTGCTGGAACGAGAATGTCTGACCCTCTATCCGCATACATGCGTCACGGGTCTCCATCGTGGCAGCCAAGTAGAGTTGGCTCAGTTCCGCCCCTTTGGGCGCTCCGATAGAGAGGGGTGCCGCCAACTTTTCAGGCAACGATTGCAGACAGGCCACCAGCGCCACCGGTGCCTGCAAGGAGTCGAGCCGCTGGTAGAGCCGCGAGGCTTTAATGCCTTTCTCCTCATCCTGTCCCAGCCATTTGGCCATATCGCGCATCAGCTCAGGCTGCCCCTCTACGGTGACAGGCCCCATGACCAGAAGCGCATCGTCTGAGAATCCGGCTACCCAAGCATCGCCCAAACGGGCAAACTGATAGTCTTTATAGGTGGTAAGGCCATCTCCCGAAGCTGCAAGACGCTCGGCCAAGACACTGGCATCGTCTACAGCGGCACAGAGACCGTACTGGCCTTTGGGAGACTCGAAGAAGAAAATTTTCCGGGCAAGGTCTATGCCCATATTGTCGATTCGCTGCACGTGCAGCATGGCCTGAACCAGCGCCTTACTGCCTACACCGCCCGCACGCGCCACATCTACCGACATCACGGCAGGACATTTGCGGGGAATAGCGTTCTGATAATCGGATGGGCTACATGACATCAACAATCCCACCCAGACAAGAGGGAAAAACAGGAAAATCCTTTTCATTCCAATACCTTATTATATTTAGATACTATCGGCGCAGGACGAGCTGGGCCATCGCAACAGCCATCAGTCCGGCCGTCTCTGTACGCAACCTGAAATTGCCCAACGACACGGGTACATAGCCATGTGTCATGGCCAGATGCACCTCGTCAATGGAGAAATCGCCCTCGGGACCCACCAGGATGGTACATTCCATATCGCCCGTCTGCGCCTGCAAGGTGGAGAACAGGTCTTGTCGCGGTATCTCATCATAACAATGGGCAATAAATTTGAGTCCCTCTCGTGGCGTACTGACAAACTGGTCGAAAGGAACCAGAGGCGACAAAACCGGCTTATAGGGTTTGCGACTCTGCTTGACAGCAGAGATGATAATCTTGTCTAACCGTTGCACGTTAACCACCTTACGCTCAGAGAATTTGCAACAGAGCAACGACAACTGGTCGAAGCCTATCTCGGTGGCCTTTTCGGCCATCCACTCCATACGTTCCATCATCTTGGTAGGTGCCACAGCCAGATGGATACGCCCACGCCAATCCTTGGGCGGTGCCATACGCTCCAACACTTGATAAGAACAGTGTTTGGAAGAGGCAAGGGTGACCTGCGCACGGTAGAAGCTGCCCTCGCCATCCATCAAGAATATCTCATCGCCACTCTGCAGACGCAGCACGCGCAAGGCATGCACCGCCTCATCGACCGGCAATTCTGCACAGTTGGCCGCATCGGGCACATAAAAGTAACGGGCTTCTTTCATCTTCTGGTATTTATCGTTTACGACAGCTGTCCTGCTCGTCACACGAGCAAGAGGTCATCTTACGCCTGCAGCTGCTCCTTCTTAGGTCTAAACACCAGCGCAAAAGCCACACCTACCACCAAGGCATACAAGGCGAAGGCGTACCAGCAGGTAGGCCACTCGGTAACACCCTCTACGGTATGCGAGGTCACCACTGCCTGCGCGGCAAACGAACCCACCGTAGCTCCTATGCCGTTGGTCATCAGCATGAACAGGCCCTGAGCACTGGAACGGAGCGCCGGGTCGGTGGACTTATCCACAAACAACGAACCGGAAATATTGAAGAAATCGAAAGCTACGCCATAGACAATCATCGAAAGTATCAGCATCCATACGCCCGAACCGGGATTGCCCGCTCCGAGGAGTCCGAAGCGCAATACCCAGGCAAACATGGCGATGAGCATCACGTTTTTGATGCCATAGCGCTTCATGAAGAAAGGTATCATGAGGATACACAGCGTCTCGCTCACTTGAGACAGCGAATACAGAATGACGGGATACTTCACACCGAAAGTGCCGGCATATTCGGGAAGGCTTCGGAAACTCTCGATAAACGGAGTTGCAAAACCGTTGGTAATCTGCAGACTCACTCCCAAAAGCATGGAGAAGATAAAGAAGATGGCCATACGCTTCTGCTTGAAGAGCGTAAAGGCGCGCAAGCCGAAAGCATCCACAAGACTCTTCTTGGACCCGCCCTTGCTGACGGTACACGTTGGCAGCGTGAAGGTATAGGCAAACAGCAGGATGCTCAGCACACCCGACACAACAAACTGGTTGTAGTCGCTCTTATAGCCCATCAGGTCTACAAACCACATCGAACAGATAAAGCCTATGGTGCCAAAGACACGGATAGGCGGGAAATCCTTGACCGTATCCATGCCTGCCTGCGTCAGGGCAAAGTAGGCAACCGAGTTGGACAAAGCCAACGTGGGCATATAGAAAGCCACGCTCAGCGCGTAGAGCGTAAACAGCACCGGGAACTGCGCCGCCTCTCCCATAGAACAGCCGTACCAACTGGCAGCAAACATAAACATACCGGCCAATAAATGGCAAAGACCCAGCAGACGCTGTGCCGGAATCCAACGGTCGGCGATAATGCCCATCAAAGCAGGCATAAAGATGGAGACAATGCCCTGCATGGCGTAAAAGGTGCCGATGTGTCCACCCATGCCAATGTTGCCAAGGTAGATGCCCATACAGGTGAGATAGGCTCCCCACACGGCAAACTCCATGAAATTCATCAGTGCTAAACGTACTTTCATTGTATTCTCTTTATTAATAATCCATGCAAAATTACTAAAAATCTATGATTAGCCCACACGAAAAAGAAAAAAATCAAGGGTAGGCAACATCTTTACAAAGCTAAACGTGGCATTTACGAGGGCTAAATGCGGCATTTAGCTGGTCTAAATGCCACGTTTAGCCCCGACAAACGATATCTTCTCATACAACAACAGCGTGCCGCAACTCCAAATCTCATACCGCCATATTGGGTATGGACAGAGTTGCAGCACGCTGTATGATGAATCCAGTTCTCCCCGACTTGGGGAAAAACGGTTATCGGATGCGGTCCGCCGAGCGTACCAGCCGCTCATCGGCTAAGATGGCGCGTCTTGCCATCAGGTACAAGATGACGGCCACAATGGGCAGACCGGCACCGAAGCAGATATGGAAAGTTCCCAAATCGCTATACAAGCCGTAGGCGTATGCAAAGTAGCAGACATACCACAACAGAAGTAACCCCACACAAAGCAGGCACACCCTGGCCTGCAACTTGCGCTGCCGATACAGGAAAATGGCGGCAATGGCGCACGGTATGGAAAGCAACTGGAGGGCAAAGAGTGGCCATACACCATAGAGGCATGCGTCGCCTGTGTCTACCCACAAGTTGTACACCTGCGACCAAGCACCCATGCCCAAAGGCTCTATGGCACCCACGGGAATACAAAGACAAACACTTGTGACGATTACCGCCACAAGCATGTATAATGTCTGGATGCGCTGGATCATGACTTACTCCTCTTTATCCAACGAGGGGTCACGCCAATACACATTACCTTCCTCAAACTCCTGCGTAGCAAGCAGGGTGGGCTTCGGCAGTTTCTCGTAATAACGCGAAATCTCTATCTGTTCACGGTTCTCGAAGACTTCTTCAAGTGCATCGTTGTAAGAAGCAAACTCTTGGAGCTTCTTGTTCAAGTCTTGCTTAATCTCTGCACCAATCTGGTTGGCACGCTTGGAAATGATAGCGACACTCTCGTAAATGTTACCTGTCTCATCGCAGAGATCCATGATGTTGCGGGTCACTGTGTTGACAGGGGCTTTTGACTTCTTATAATCCATCTTTATAATATAAATATGTATTTCGTTAGGAATTATGGGATGCTTAATCGAAAGCAGGCATCTCGCTGGAGGTGTGTGTAGAAATATATGCCTTACATTTCTCTATATATTTCTCGGCCGTGGCACGCTCCTTGGAGTCGGGATATTCGTTGATGAAACCATAGCACTCGTCCTCGGCATCCTGAAAACGCTCGTACTTCTTGTCATCAACGCTCTGAAGCGCCAATTCGTATTTGCTCTTCATCAGGAGAATGGCAAAATTCTCGCGCATCTTGCTGTATGGATAATCTTTGAGTGCATTCTGCGCCGTGATGATACATGCCTCATAGTTGTTTCCGCCAAAGTTACAGTTGCCGAAATACGGACCCAAGTCGTAATAGAGCTGGGCGCTGTAGAGCTCCTTCATCACCAACTTGTCCTGCAATTCAAACAGACGCTGCTGAGCCGCTGTCTTCTGGATGGCATCGGGATACAGATCGAGATACTCTTGAAATGCAGCGATGGCAGCGACTGTTGCCGACTGGTCAAGTCGTGGTTCGGGGGTACATTCGTAAAGACTCTGTCCTACATAAAACTCCGCCATCTCTGCGAAGTAACCTTTCGGATAAGTGGCGTAATACCTCTTGAATGTAGCCGATGCTCCCTCATAGTCCTTGTTGTTGTATTGGGCCATAGCCAGCATGTAGAGGCTTTCCTGCGCGTTCTCGCTACCCTTCTGGACAACGATGAGGTCGGTAAGCAGGGATACAGCCCTCTGCCATTTGCCATTGGCAAAACACTCCTTGGCATACTCGTACTTATATTGGGTGTCGTTGCTCATGTACACCTTGTTATACTCGTGGGCACAACTTGAGAAAAGAAGTGCCAACGCCGTGACGGCCAAAACAATTGTTTTCTTCATATATGAAAATTTGTCATGCAAAATTACACATATTTCCTTTATGGGCAAAGCAAATGACACTTTTTTTAGCAAAAAAACGCCTACAAGCATCCTATCAACTATCTTTTTTTAGTAATTTTGCAATTATGAATTTCAAACTGGTATCAAAATACAAGCCTACAGGCGACCAGCCCAATGCCATCAGCCAACTCTGCGCCGGCCTTGACCAAGGTGATCCGGCACAGGTGTTGCTGGGCGTGACAGGTTCGGGCAAGACGTTTACAATAGCCAACGTGATTGCCCATACCAACAAGCCTACGCTGGTGCTCAGCCACAACAAGACACTGGCCGCCCAGCTCTACCAGGAGATGAAAGACTTTTTCCCAGACAACGCCGTGGAATATTACGTCTCTTACTACGACTATTACCAGCCCGAAGCCTATATTCCCTCTTCCGATACTTACATCGAAAAAGACCTGGCCATCAATGACGATATCGACAAGCTACGGCTGAGCGCGGTGAGCGCCTTGTTGTCAGGACGCAAGGACGTGGTGGTGGTGTCGTCGGTATCGTGCATCTACGGCATGGGTGGCCCTACGGCAATGGCCAACAGTGTAATCAGTATAAAACGGGGCGAGGAGCGTGACCGGAATGCGTTTCTGCGCCAGCTCGTCGAGGCCTTGTATGTGCGCAACGACATCGACCTGAACCGTGGATGCTTCCGCGTCAAGGGCGACACCGTAGACATAGCGATGGCATACAGCGACAATGTGCTGAGAATCAGCTGGTGGGACGACGAGATAGATAGTATCGAGGAGGCGGACAGCCTCACCTTCCACCGCATTGCCGCATTTGAGGAATACCAGATTTATCCTGCCAACCTGTTCGTCACCTCCAAGGAACAGACCGAACAGGCCATCCATGCGATACAGGACGACCTGGTGAAGCAGGTCGACTTTTTCAACGAGATAGGCGACACCATCAAGGCGCAACGCATCAAAGAGCGTGTGGAATACGACATGGAAATGATCAAGGAACTGGGCCATTGCAGCGGTATCGAGAACTATTCGCGCTACTTCGATGGCCGCCAACCGGGCCAGCGCCCTTACTGCCTGCTCGATTTCTTTCCCAAGGATTATCTCATGGTCATTGACGAGAGCCATGTCAGCGTTCCGCAAATCAATGCCATGTTTGGCGGCGACCGAGCCCGCAAGCAGAATCTGGTGGAATTTGGTTTCCGGCTCCCAGCCGCATTCGACAACCGCCCACTCAGATTCGAGGAGTTCAAGGAGATGATCCACCAGGTGATCTACGTATCGGCCACGCCGGCAGACTACGAGTTGGCCGAATCCGAAGGCGTGGTGGTGGAACAGCTCATAAGGCCTACAGGACTGTTGGACCCGGAGATTGAGGTAAGACCGAGCGAGAACCAGATAGACGACTTGTTGGACGAGATTCTCACCCGCATCCACCACAATGAGAGGGTGCTGATTACCACACTTACCAAACGAATGGCGGAAGAACTGACCGAGTTTCTGCTCAACCATGCCATCAAGGCCAACTACATCCACAGCGATGTGGCCACCCTGGACAGAGTGAAGATTATGAACGACTTGCGCAGTGGCGTGTACGATGTGCTGGTGGGTGTAAACCTGCTGAGAGAGGGTCTGGACTTGCCCGAGGTCTCACTGGTTGCCATTCTCGATGCCGACAAAGAGGGATTTTTACGGAGCCACAGGTCGCTTACGCAGACCGTGGGCAGGGCGGCCCGAAACATACACGGCAAAGTCATCATGTATGCGGACAACATTACAGACAGCATGCAAAAGACCATCGACGAGACAGCCCGCCGCAGGAGCATACAGCTCAAGTATAACGCTGACCACCACATCACGCCGACCCCTATCATCAAAGATATCAAGCAGCTACTGCCCAACGGCAAGGGCGAAAACAGCACTGCCGCTCCCGAAAGCCCGCGCTACCAACCCTATATAGAACCTGAGGCTGGCGCATTTGCCGCCGACCCCATCATCGACCACATGTCGAAGGCGCAGCTTGAAAAGAGTATTGCCAACACCACCGCCCTGATGAAAGAGGCAGCCAAGAATCTCGATTTCATCCAAGCAGCCCAGTACCGCGACGAGATTGTCCGGCTACAGAATCAGTTGGCATTGAAATAATTTTCGTTAAATATTGCATATTGCTTCTTGCATACGCGAGATTTTATTACTTTTGTAAAGTTAATGGAACAAACAATTAGGATTATGAAGAAACTGATGATAGCGATATTCGCTTTGATTCCGCTGTTTGCGACTGCACAAACCGTAAAGACACTCACCCCTGAGGAACAATTAGAGCAAGCTCAAAAACAGTTGGAAGAAGCCCAAAAGGCCGTGGCGACAGCCAAAGCCAACGCAGAGAAAGCCAAGCAAGCAGCCGCAGAGGCAAAGGCCAAAGCCGAGGCACAGGCCAAGGCCAAGGAGATAGCTGCCAAGCAAGCCGCCATTGAGGAACAGATTCGTAAAGCCAAGGAAGAGGCCGCCCGTCTGAATGCCGAGGCAGAGCGTCTGAATGCTGAAGCCGGCAAAGTGGCCGAAACTCCGAAAAAAGAGGCAGAGGCTGCCAAGCCCGTTCCCTCGCAGCCTGCCACCAAGGTGACTTATACCAACACGGACGGTTGGACGGCACCTGCCGTTCCGGCTGCCGAGAAACGTGTGGCCAACAACAAGGTGACAAAGACCGAAGACCTGTCTGGCTACATGGCCGGGGCTGTGCCCGTGACCGATGGCAAAGTGGCATTTACCCTGGATCTGAATGTTCCGGGCAAGAGTGCACAGGAGATTTACGACATTGCTTATCAATATCTTGGTTCCCTCACCACGGATGAGAACCAGCGCGAGGATGAGAGCCAGAAAAGTACCATTGCCCTGGTCAATCCCAACTCGCATGTGATAGCCGCACGCATGTGCGAGTGGTTGGTATTCACCCAGAATTTCCTGTCGCTCGACCGATGCAAGTTCAATCACATACTGATAGCCACCTGTACCGACCAGCACATCAACCTGACGATGGAGCGCATGAACTACAATTACGAGGAGCACAGGTCTACCGGTTTCAAGGCTACCGCAGAGAATGTCATCACCGACGAACTGAGCCTCAATAAGTCGAAGACCAAGCTCAACAAGATTTACGGCAAGTTCCGCAAGGCCACCATCGACCGCAAGAACCAGATCTTCGCCGGGCTCGAAGCTGCCTTGAAATAGTCTTTATATACGCCTTATGATTGTACACGAGAGTATAGACCGCAATCCCGGTGACGATAACCAGCCCAAGCGAGACAATTATCTGAAGATACGCAACGTGCTGAACATCCTTTTTATGCTCATTGCCATTGTGGGAGTGGTCATCTACGTTTTCTTCAACCACGACCATGGCATAATCGTCGTCATCGTGTCGATGGCATTCAAGTTTGTTGAATGCAGTCTTAGACTTATCCGCTAATGAAGAAGAGAATTCTCACCTTTGTTTATATAGCCTGTGCATGGGTCACCACGACCTATGCACAGGTTGAACGTGACCAATTCAACGAGATCAATGCCGACGGGCAGTTTATCCCTGCCTCTGAGCGTCGGCAGAACACCGACAGTCTCGGCAGTGACAAGGAGATACCCAAGGGTATCAAGGTTTGGACCGTAGACAAGCGGTTTGGAGACCGCACTTTTGCCGTGCCCGACACCTTGTCGCACATGTTCACCAACACCATTTTCACCACTGGTCTGCGTGGAGAGTACAACACCACTGGCAATTTGGGTGCCCCACGTACCAACAGGATTTTCATAGACCGTACCGAGGACGGCCAGTTTATCTTTACCCAGCCCTACGATTTTTTCCTCACCCCCGTAGACCAGTTCCATTTTACCAATACGCTCTCGCCGTTCACCAACATCTCGTTCAACACAGCGGGCAGCAGGACAGCGGGAGAAGACCATTTCACTGCCAAATTTGGTGTTAACGCAGGCAAGCGCATCGGCGTGGGCTTCAAATTCGACTATATCTATGGCCGTGGTTACTATGCCAACCAGAGTACGTCGCATTTCAACTACACCATGTATGGTTCGTATATGGGAGACCGCTATCAGGCACACCTGCTCATGTCTACCAACCACCAGAAAGTGACGGAGAACGGCGGTATCACCAACGACGACTATATCACCCACCCCGAACTGTTCTCCGAAAACTATGCAACAACGGACATTCCTACGGTGCTGAGCCAAAACTGGAACCGCAACGACAACCAGCATATATTTCTCTCCCAGCGCTATAGCGTAGGCTTCAACCGCAAAGTGAAGATGACGGAAGAAGAAATCAAGGCCAAGAAGTTTGCGATGGAGGCCAAGAAGGATCAGGAGAAGCGTGAAGCCAAGGAGAAAGCAGAGCGTGAGGCCAAGAAAAACAGTGAGGACTTTGACGAAAACGATTTTGGTAAGAAGCAGCGCAATGCACCCAAGTTTTCCGGACGCCCTGACAACGCGAAGATTGCCGGCAAGGAACCTGCCGACACGCTGAAAAAGGGAGGCGACCGCATTGCTGTACAAGGTCAGGGACAATTGGACAGTCTGCTGGCTGCCGACAAGAAACAGGCAGAAGACACAATGTGGCTGAAAAACGAGTACGTGCCGGTAACCAGTTTTATCCACACGCTCGATTTCAACACATACCGGCGCATCTATCAGGCTTACCAGACACCTGATTCGTACTACGCCAACGACTATCAGATGAATGCTCCCTTCGGAGGAGACTCTATCTACGACAAGACGCGCCACTATAGCCTGCGCAACACTTTCGCCATCTCCCTGTTGGAGGGCTTCAACAAGTGGGCCAAAGCCGGTGTCAAGGCGTTCGTGGCCCACGAAATGCGCCACTTTACCCTGCCCGACTCTGTAGGCACCGCTACATGGAACGAGCAGAATATCTACGTGGGCGGCCAGTTGTCGAAGACAGAGGGCAAGACCCTCCATTACAATGCCTTGGCCGAGTTTGGTGTCACAGGCGAGGATGCGGGTACGCTGAAGATAGACGCGGCTGCCGACTTGAACTTCAAACTCTTCGGTGATACGGTGACGCTGCAGGCCAGCGGATTCTTCCACCGCACCAAGCCCACCTTCTACTACCGCCACTACCACGGCCGCCACTATATGTGGGACAACGACGGACTGGACAACATCACCCACACCCGCCTGCAGGGCATGCTGAGCTGGGAGAAGACACGCACCAAGCTCCGCGTGGCTTTCGACGAGATTACCAACTACACATACTTCGGACTGGCCTACACCATCGGCGAGAACAGCCAGCGTCTCAACAACACCATCAACGTGCGGCAGAGCGACAACGCCATCAGTCTCTTCACCGCACAACTGTCACAGGATTTCACGTTAGGGCCACTCAACTGGGAGAATGTCATCACCTACCAGAAATCTACCGACACCGACGCATTGCCCGTGCCCGATATCAACGTATATACCAACCTCTATCTCAAGTTCAAGATAGCCAAGGTGCTGAAATGTGATTTGGGTGCGGATGCCCGCTATTTCACCAAGTACTATGCCCCCGATTACGCCCCCGGTCTGGGACAGTTTGCCGTGCAGGAAGGAGAGAGCAAGACAGAAGTGGGCAACTATCCGCTGGTGAATGTGTATGCCAACTTCCACCTGAAGCATACCCGCTTCTTTGTCATGATGAGCCATATCAATGCCGGCAACGGCAGCAAGCAGTATTTCTATACGCCACACTATCCGCTCAACAACCGTATCTTCCGGTTTGGACTGAGTTGGAACTTCTTTAATTGACATGCAACAGACCCCAAACGAAAAGTCGCCCGTCAAGACCAACTCGCTACGTGCATGGATACTTGCCGCACGACCTAAAACACTATCAGGAGCAGCCGTACCGGTACTTATCGGTACGGCATTCGCCCTCCACGACGCTGGAAGAGAGTACTTCCAGGTTATCCCGGCCATCCTCTGCTTCCTCTTTGCCTTTGTCATGCAGATCGATGCCAACTTTGTCAACGACTATTTCGATTTCAAGCACGGCAACGACGATGTGGCCACCCGATTAGGCCCCAAGCGCGCCTGTGCCGAGGGATGGATTACGCCGCGCTGCATGCGCATGGCCATCGCCTACACCACCTTGGCGGGCTGCCTCATCGGCCTACCGTTAGCCATTTATGGCGGTCTGGAAATGGTACTGGTCGGAATGGTGTGTGTACTGTTCTGTTTCCTATACAGCACACGGCTGTCGTACCTCGGATTGGGCGACTTTCTCGTACTCGTCTTCTTCGGCATCATCCCCGTAAGCCTCACCTACTATCTCGAACTGCCCATCGCGCTCAGCAAGATCACGCCGGGAGTATTCGTCGCCTCCTTGGCCTGCGGACTGGCCATCGACACGCTACTCATCGTGAACAACTACCGCGACCGCGACAACGACCTGCGCGACGGTAAGATGACACTGGTCGTGAAGATAGGTGCCCGGAATGCCGAATGGCTATACTTGGCCGCCGGCTACACAGCAGCCCTGCTCATGCTGACAGCCATCTATCTGCAGACCGGTCACATCCCCACCGCCATCCCCTTCCTCCTCATGGCGGCCTATGCCTCTATCCACACCTTGACCTACCTACGGATGAAGCACATACACCAAGGACGCGAACTCAACCAGATACTTGGCGCCACTGCACGCAATATCCTCATCTACGGACTTGCCTGCACGGCCGCCATCCTCATCCCCTAACCCCTCTTATCCTCATGCAACAGCCCAATCTCGACATCATGGAGTTTGTAGAAAGCCAGATTCTGCCTCGCTATGCAGCTTTCGGCAAGAGCCACGGGCTGTCCCACGTGCAGCACGTCATCCGCAACAGCATCGAGTTGGCCCGCGTCACGGGTGCCGACATCAACATGGTGTACATCATCGCTGCCTATCACGATCTGGGTATGAGCGGCCCCCGCGCCATCCACCACATCACGGGGGGCAAGATACTGGCTGCCGATGCCAGACTGAAGAAATGGTTCTCTCCTGAACGCATCAGAATCATGAAAGAAGCGGTGGAGGACCACCGGGCTTCGGCCAGCCATCAGCCAAGGTCGCTCTACGGCAAGATAGTGGCCGAGGCCGACCGCGACATCAATACCGACACGGTGTTCAGACGCGCCATCCAGTTTGGTTTGGAGAGATATCCCGAGTTGGACGAGGAAAAGCAGTGGGGACGTTTCCACAAACACATGATCGAGAAGTATTCGCGAAACGGTTATATCAAACTCTGGATTCCTAATTCGCCCAACCGTAAACGGCTCAACGAAATCCAGGCCATCATCGAGGATACCGACAGGTTGCGCCAATGGTTCGTCCGTATCTATCAGGAGGAACTGGCAGCAGACGCATATGTCTGATCCGTTTTTACCCTAACCACACTTACCCACCCTAAAGATGGCATTTACACGACCTAAATGCCATCATTAGCCGGCTAAAGGTGGCATTTAGACTGCGTAAATGCCACCTTTAGAAAAACCGTATGCCAGCGAAGTGATATCTGTAATTAACGACAGAGTGTAAAGGGAACACGCCCACTGCTAAAGCGGCGGGAGCTGGGCGTTTTTCTGTTTCACATAATCGCCAAACGCCTGGTCGACAGCATCGCGTTCGGCTTGTGTCATCGTGCCGAGTGTCTGTATCAGTTCTTTGTAATATCCTTTCACTTGCTTACGCATGGCCTTACGGGTCTCTGCCTGCAAGGTGTCTGCGGTGAGACAGGGACTGTAAATGGCATCCAAGCGTGCCTGCAGAGTACGGCGTACGCTCTCGATATCCACCTGTATGGTGCTTGTTGCCGCCACGTCAGTATCAGTCTGCCGCGTCAGCGTATCAGGAGCCACCGCTTCGGTATCGGTCACGACCGCACTTGGAGCATTGTCCGACGCACCATTGCCCAACAAGGCATAGCCACCAACACCTATGATAACCACTACCAGGATACCTGCCGCCCACAGGAGCAGCCGTCGGCCTCTGCCGGAGCTACCTCCATCGATCGCTTGTTCCATCGCATCAATATCGATATAGCGGTCACTGCGCCCCATGCTGCAAGCGCGGTCGATCACACGGCCAAACACATCGGACAACCCCATGTCGCGCATGAGCATGCCCAGCGCAAAGATGTCTGCACGGGCATCGATGGCCACGGTTTCATCTTTCTGCTCGGGAGCAAGGTATCGGGTAGAGGCGCGCGGCACCTGAATCTCGTCGGCATAGGCCGGCCACAAGTCTATCAGACGTACCTGGTCGCCTTGACGGGTAATGAGGACATTGGAGGGCTTGAGGTTGCGATGCTGCAGACAGTGCGCATGGATGGCACGGAGCCCATCCATGATCTGTCGCGCCACGGCCTCCAGTTCGGCGGTGGTGTGCCGCTCGGCAATGTAGGCTGTCAGCGACCGCCCGTCAACATATTCCTCCACGATGCAAGGGCCGTAAGGCGATTCGTCCAAAAGGGCATGGACATTGGGAAGACAGGGATTGTCAATCCGCTTGACAGCCTCATACTCACGCTTGAGCAACAAGCGGTAAGCCCGTTTGTCTGCATAAGCCGGCTTGAGACACTTCAGGATATAGGTTTTGCCCTCGTAGGCACACTTGATGATACGGTAAACGCCCTGGGCAGGCAACTCTATACATTTGGCTGTGGTGAAATTCAGTGTTGTCATCTTTTTTCTTAATCTTGATATACCTTCAACGGCGAGACAAATGTACGAAATGTTTTGGAGAATTTGCCATGTTTTCTTTGATTTCTCTTTAGAATTATGTAATTTTGCATTATGATTCTCTATTTTTCGGGTACAGGCAATTCCAGATGGGCGGCACACAGACTGGCAGAATCGCTGGAGGAGCAGCTTATCTGTATTCCCGATGTGAAGGACGGCGATGGCCGCTTCGCCCTCAGCGAGGGTGAGCGGTTGGGCTTTGTCATTCCCGTACATGGCTGGCGGCCTCCGCTGCTCGTACGACGATTCCTGTCACGCTGTCAGTTCGCTGCACCTACCCCACCCTACACGTATGTGGTCTTCACGGCCGGCGACAACATTGGGCAGGCAGCAGGACTGTTGGACAAAGACCTGCAGGGATGCGGGCTGAAGCTCGATGCAGCATTCTCACTTATCATGCCCGAATCGTATGTGGGTCTGCCCTTGATGGATGTGGACACCAAGGAGCGCGAGAGCCAGAAGAAGCAGCAGGCTGCAAAAGACTTGGAAGCATTTACAGACGATATCAGACATTGTCGACGGGGCATCAGCAAGGTGACGAAAGGCCCTCTGCCGTGGCTGCTGAGTGGCCCGGTGGGCGGATTCTTCACCCGCTTCTTGGTTTCGGACAAGCCTTTCCGCGTGGTCAGCGACCGCTGCGTGCAATGTGGAGTCTGCGCAGCTGTCTGTCCGGTCCATGACATTGACGGAGGCAAGGGAAAAATGCCGGTATGGAGACACAATGGTGAGTGCTTGAGCTGTTTTAGCTGCTATCATCATTGTCCGCACCATGCCATCGAGTACGGTTGTCGGACACGCAACAAAGGACAATACTATTATAGATGATAAAGATGAAGGGCATAAAAAAAGTTATCGGTGTATGTGCCATGTTGGCCATCGCCATGCAGGCAATGGGTGCAAAGTCGACATCCCTGCCGGTTACCATCACTCAGAGTGACGGTACACGATTGACTGTTTATGGTCATGGAGACGAATATCTGTCATGGCAAACCACCTCTGACGGGGTACTACTGGTACAAAAAGGCTACGACTTTTACATCGCGACCGTAGACGATGAGGGTGTAATGACAGCTACTGCCCAGTTGGCTCACGAGGCTGGAACACGCAGTGAAGCCGAAGAAGCACTGGCCTACGCACAGGACAAGGAGGCGTTTTACAACTCATTAGCTTCGCAAAGGCAGCGTGCCATCCTGCGCAGTGCCGGTATCGGCACTAACTCGCCTGCCTATTTCCCGCACATGGGATCGCCTAAAGCATTGGTCGTACTGGTTCAGTTCCAGGATGTCAAATTTGTCAGCACTGACCCTGTGGCTACTTTCAACAACTATCTCAACGGCACAGAGATTGAAATCAACGATATACTGCAGTCGCAAAACTTCGGTAGCGTAAAAAAATACTTCCATGACGCGAGTGGTGGCAAATTCGCACCACAGTTTGACATTAAAGGACCGGTGACGGTATCGCAAAACTCTGCCTATTACGGTGCCGACAACGGTAGCTCAAAAGATGTCAAGTTGAGCGAAATGCTGAAAGAAGCATGCAAACTGGCATTGTCAGACATCACCATTCCCAACTACGATGCCAATGGGGATGGAAAAGTGGATTTGGTCTACTTCATCTATGCTGGCTATTCTCAGAGTGTGGCTGGCAATTCCGCGAATGACATCTGGCCAAAGTCAGGTGTTACGGACTTGACCATCAACGGTACGAGTCAGAAGGTCCGCTATGGTATCAATAACGAACTGAATTATTATCCCGGTAAGGAATTTACAACAAACAAAGATATTACTAAACGCATCAACGGAATAGGTCTTTTCTGCCATGAGTTCTCACATACCATGGGATTGCCCGACCTCTATCCTACAGTCGCTTCTGCTCAAATAGACGACCAAGCAATGGAATATTGGAGCTTGATGGATGGAGGAGAGTACGTGAACAATGGCTATACTCCCACGCCCTATACTCCTTGGGAAAAAGAAGTGATGGGTTGGCAGACGCTGACAGCCATCACGATGCCCCAGTCTTACACCCTCAACAACGGGGAGGCCTACAAGGTGGAAGGCGACAACGACGAGTATGTGATCCTGCACAACATTCAGCAGACCGAATGGGCTTCAAAACTTTTAGGGCACGGTCTGCTGGTCTACCGCATTGACTATCCCAAGACCTCAGTGAATATCTCGGATGCGCCTAACAACATTGCCGGCAAGCCGGCTGTCACGATAGTCCCTGCAGATGGCAAGTTGCTGACTTCGTATAATGTGGAAAACCTAGAACAATACAACCTATATGCAACCAGTCATGCTGGCGACCCGTACCCTGGCACTTACAACGTGACGGAAATCAATACCATCAAACTCAACAAGAGTACATTGGAACGTATCTTCACCAACATCACAGAGACCGATGGGGTGATAACGTTTACGTTGGCCAATACAACTGGCATCGAAGAAGCCGCAACCGCCCAGCCCCAACAGGCCGAACGCATCTATACGGTAGACGGGCGCTATGTGGGTAAGGACATGGAAAGCCTCACCAAGGGTGTGTATATCAGAGGAAACAAGAAATTTGTAGTGAAATAACGGCGCCGCCCCAGGCGGCTGACCCCTATAACATAGAAAAATATAATGTGAAAGCGATGAGAAAGACTATCGTAACCATCATTTTGGCCTTGGCCGCCGTGGGCAATCTCTATGCCCAGCACGAGAAAAGGAATCCGTGGGACGTGTTTATCACACCTAAAGTGGGTGCCAACTACTCCAACTTTGTCAGTCTGGATGGACAATACAAACTGGGTGTTGTCGGAGGCGTGAACATTGAGGTGTTCTTGTTGCCCAAGTTGGCATTCGACACCGAACTGTCCTTTGCCCACCAAGGCGCACATGCCTATACCAATCCCAAAACCCAGCAGACCAACGACATGAGATTGGACTATCTGAACACCGATTACCTTTTCCGATGGTATCCATTTGATGGTTTGCACAATTTCAACATCTTTACGGGTGTCAATACCGGATATATCATCTCGGCATCAGTCAACGGAGAGAAAGTAAAGAGGGAGGTGAAGAAAGGAACCGTTTCTATCCCCGTGGGATTGGGCTACGATTTCGGCCCCGTATCGGTGGATGCGAAATTCCAATACGCACTCACCAAGGTGGCGAGAACTGAAATAGCCAAAAAGAATTTGGGTGACGCACGGGTAATGGCCTTCTGGCTCACCTTGGGCTACAAGATCCAAGTGTTCTAAGCCAACTTGCAACCACCTGTCGAACATCCCTGCCAAACTGCAGCGCCCCCTAAAGTCATGACAACTTTAGGGGGCGTTGTGCTTATCAGAATCTCCCGACCTATCGGCAGATAATCTCAATCAGTTCGTCAGGAGTCACCAGCTGCTGCTCGCCGGTCTCCATATTCTTCAGGGTTACCTTGCCTTCCTTTATCTCATTCTCACCTGTCAAGGCTACGTATGGGATATGCTTGGCGTTGGCGTAACTCATCTGCTTCTTCATCTTCGCTGCATCAGGGAAGATTTCTGTACGGATGCCGTTCTGTCGCGCTTTAGCCAAGATGGGGAGGCAATAGGCAGTCTCTGCATCACCAAAATTGATAAAAAGCAACTGGGTAGTGTTGAGCGTCTCTTTCGGATAGAGATCCAGCGCATTCAACACGTCATAGATACGGTCTGCCCCAAAAGAGATTCCGACACCGCTGAGTCCCGGCATGCCAAAGATTCCCGTAAGATTATCGTACCTTCCACCACCGGTGATGCTTCCCATTGGCGTGTCCAAAGCCTTCACCTCGAAGATGGCTCCCGTATAATAATTCAAACCACGGGCCAGCGTGAGGTCCAGCTGTATCTCATTCTGCAAGCCGATATGCTCCAAGGTCTGCAAGATGAAGCGTGTCTCCTCTACACCCTTGACACCGATTTCTGAAGTAGCCAACACTTGCTCGATGGTCTGCAATTTCTCCTCATTGGTGCCTTGCAGACTGATGATGGGCTGCAACTTCTCAATGGCTTCGTCGCTGATACCACCCTGGCGCAGTTCCTCATTCACATTGTCAAGTCCGATCTTGTCGAGTTTGTCTATCGCCACAGTAATGTCAACAATCTTGTCGGCCTCACCGATTACTTCGGCAATGCCGGAAAGGATCTTTCGGTTGTTGATCTTTATCTGCACCCGAATGCCAAAGCGACAAAATACCGTGTCAACAATCTGCATCAGCTCCACCTCGTTCAACAACGAGTCGGATCCAACTACATCTGCATCACATTGGAAGAACTCACGATAACGCCCTTTTTGCGGACGGTCAGCCCGCCAGACAGGTTGTATCTGGTAACGCTTGAAAGGCAGTTGTAGTTCATCACGGTGCATGACCACATAGCGTGCAAACGGCACGGTCAAGTCATACCTCAGTCCCTTTTCACACAATTTTGAAGCCAAGCGCAAACTGTTTCGGCCTGCCAGTTCTTCGTCTGACAATTTGCTCAGGTAATCACCCGAGTTCAGAACCTTAAAGAGCAGTTTGTCACCTTCCTCCCCATACTTGCCCATGAGCGTCTGCAATGTCTCCATCGCCGGCGTCTCTATCTGCTGAAAACCATAGAGGGCATAGACTTGCTTGATGGTGTCGAAGATATAGTTGCGTTTGGCCATCTCAATGGGGCCAAAATCTCTCGTACCCTTAGGTATTGATGGTTTCTGTGCCATAACTGTTATTTTCTGATAATCGTTTGGGCACGGTCAGGACCGATGGAGATAATGGTAATCGGTGTCTCCAAGAAATCCTCCAAGAACTTGACATACTGGCTGAATGCCTCCGGGAACTGCTCTTCTGATGTAAATTGCGTCATATCGGTCTTCCAACCCGGGAGTTCCTTGTAGATAGGTTCCACATCATCAATCTCGTAGGGGAAATCAGCAGTCTCGGTACCGTCTTTCAGGCGATAGGCCACACAAGCCTTGATGGTATCAAAACCATCGAGCACATCGCTCTTCATCATAATCAGCTCTGTCACGCCATTCACCATCACCGAGTACTTCAGCTGCACCAAGTCAATCCAGCCACAACGGCGCTCACGTCCGGTCACGGCACCATACTCGTGGCCAATCTGACGGATGGTATCGCCCGTCTCGTCAAACAATTCTGTGGGGAACGGACCGCTGCCCACGCGGGTACAGTATGCCTTCATGATACCAAACACGTGGCCGATACGGTTGGGACCGATACCCAATCCCGTGCAGGCACCTGCACAGACCGTATTGGATGATGTGACAAACGGATAGCTTCCAAAATCCACATCGAGCATGGTTCCCTGAGCACCTTCGCACAAGATGCTCTCGCCGTTACGCAAGATACGGTTGATTTCTATCTCACTGTCAACCATCTGGAAACCTTTAAGATACTCAATGCCTTGGAGCCATTTGGCCTCCACCTCCTCAAAGCCCTCAAAATCTGTCCATCCCATCGAGGCCAGCATCTTCATGTGGCGGTCTTTGTGGGCGGCATATTTCTCCTCGAAGCACTCCAAGATGTCTCCTACACGAAGACCGTTGCGAGAAATCTTGTCTGTGTAAGTGGGGCCAATGCCCTTGCCGGTAGTACCGACCTTGTTCTTGCCCTTAGCGGCCTCGTAAGCCCTATCGAGTATGCGGTGCGTCGGCATGATGAGGTGTGCCTTCTTAGAGATATGCAGACGCGACTTCAGGTCATGCCCGGTCTCTTCCAGATGCTGTGCCTCGTCCATAAAAAGGTCGGGGGCAAGCACCACACCATTGCCTATAATATTGATTTTTCCACCTTGGAATATTCCCGAAGGAATGGAACGCAGTACGTATTTCTGCCCTTCAAATTCCAAGGTATGGCCAGCATTGGGGCCACCTTGAAAACGAGCTATCACATCGTAATGTGGTGTGAGCACGTCAACCACTTTACCTTTTCCTTCATCGCCCCATTGGAGTCCCAACAAGACATCGACTTTTCCTGTGTTCATATTTACTTGTTCTTTTTGGTTTTTTCTTTTATCTTCTGGCTCTTCTTACGGGTCAGTTTTGCCTGACATGCACTACATATACCATATATGTATAAAGAGTAACCGTCTTTCCTGAATCGGTGTAGCTTCATCGTATCCATGACACGAATCAGCTCTGGTGCCTCTATCTCCAACACTTTTCCGCACACTGTGCATATCTGGTGCACATGGTTGCCGTTGCAGTAGCAGGCCTCGTACTTGGTGCCGTCTGTCAAGCGGTGCCTGATGACGAGCCTCAACTCCAAGAAGAGGCGGATAGTATTGTATAGCGTCGCCCTGCTAACCCTGAAATTGCGCGCTTCGAGCAAAGCGCCCAACTGTTCGAGTGAGAAATGCCCCTGCAGGCTATAGACAGCATCCAGGATGGCGTAACGCTCTGGGGTCTTGCGATGATTGCAAACCGCAAGATAGTTGTCCAGCACGCCTTTTACCCGCTCTTTGATGTTATCTGTCATCCTTTAACTCTCAAACATTGATTGCACAAAGATACTACTTTTTATTCAGACCGTCTTACAGAATAAATAAAAAAAACTAAATATCTGCCAGCCCGGCCGATTTCACCGCCTTACGGGCAATTGTTTCGTACATTTCTCCCATATCGGCAAAGCGGATGATACAGTTATAGGCTACATGCCTTACCCCCATATGCTCGCTCTGCAAAGCGACCACTGCCTGATCCAGAAACTCGTTGATACCACGCTCGTTAGGCTCCATCTTTCGCATGAAAAGGCGACCCAGTATCTGGTAGGCGGCAATCTGCTCAAACACCTTGTCCGATGCCATCCAACGGTAGGCCAAAACCGGAGCAAAATCAAGATATTGGTACAGGTTGAGTGCCGCCATCTCCACCATTTCCTGCGTCGGTGTCTGCTCCATCCAGATATCCACAATCTCCGGAAGCATCTCAGCCGGTGGCATGATGAGAGTGGCCAAGATCTTACACTCCCTGATATCCTCTTTCCAGAGCTCGATGGCCAGCTCATAGTCCTTGCCATACGTATCGGCCATGCGCTTCAGGGCTGGAAACGCCACGCCCCAATTGATCTTATAGGCCGTACCCTTGTCGCGCATCGACTGCGACACGGGGCCGTTCATCATCGACCGGAACGAGCGCTTGATTTCTTTCAACCGTTCATGTGTTTCTTCTCTCATAACAGTCCAAACTCTTTAGAATAACGTAACATCTGCTCGGCATAACCCTCTGTATAGTCTACCTCCACATCGGCGATAGAGCCGTCGGGAGCATAGACAGGCTTCAGGACAGGATTGATAAATCCCTTATAGGGAGCTATGTCCAACCGGCGATAACGTGCCAGCACCTCCTGGTGCAGCTCGCCATCCACCGCCACGGCATAGCGCTCTACCAGATCACGCGCTGCCTCATAGTCTCCCTCGCTCTTGATGCGCTGCACCTCGTAGAGCAACCGGCCAAAAAGGGCACGCAACGCCTCATAGTCTGTAATCTCCAGATAGGTCTTTCCCTCTCTTTGCACCAGACACATCGCACCGCCTGCCCGTTCACAAACCCAGCGGGCTATCAACGCCCTATTGCGCATGTGAGCCTCCTCGATACAGTTGCCGGGCTGTATTCTTACCAACTGCGTCAGCAACCCATTCATCAGATAGGTATAGTAATGCGACCGGTAGGCCTTGCTGTCGGGCACCAGTCCGAGTTCCACCAATTTTTCATCGGCCAAGTAATACAAGCCGAAGAGGTCGGCGCGCGCCTCCTCAATGGTATTACCGTATGCCTTAAGCGCATCAGCATCCACACCCGGCAACAACTGGCCACTGCCATGACCCAGACACTCGTGCAGATCGGTATGCAGATCATCGCACAAGTCGCCGTAGCGCTCTATCATGGCGCGCGTCTGCCCGTCTATCACAAACTCGTCCAAGAATCCATTGCCGTGCGCCACCTTGTTGTAAGCTTCTGTCAGATTGCCTATCGTCACGCTTTTCGAGCCATACATCGCCCTAATCCACTCAGCATTGGGCAGATTAATGCCTATGGCGGTCGACGGATACTCGTCGCCACCCAGCATGGCCGCACAAACCACATGGGCCGTGACCCCCTTCACCTGTTTTTTGCGGAACTGGGGAGAGATAGGGGCATGGTCTTCAAACCATTGCGCATGGCTACTGATGGTCTGGGTGCGGCGCGTAGCCTCCATGTCCTTATATTCCACGATTCCTTCCCACGAGGCCTTCATCCCCAGCGGGTCGCCATACACCTCTATAAATCCATTGATGAAGTCTACCTGTCCCTCCTGCTCCTTCAGCCACGCGATAGAGTATTCGTCAAACAGCCTCAGGTCTCCCGTGCGGTAATAGGCGACGAGCAGGGAGATAACGTGGCGCTGACAGTCGTTCTCGGCCACCTCTTGGGCCAGTTCCAACCAGTGGATAATCTCGTGGATAGCAGCTCCGTACAATCCATCGGCACGATACACCTCTTCCACGAGTCCTCCATCGCACTTTACCAACCGCGAATTGAGCCCGAAAGAGGGCGGCGTATCGGTATGTACAGCCCGCTTCTTTTCCTCGTAATATTGCTCCACCTCCGGCTGGGTCACCGCTTCGTAATAATTGCAGGCTGAAGTCTGTATCAAGTCGGCTCCGGCGGCCTTGTTCACCCGTTTGGGCAACACCGTGGGGTCGAACATGACGGGGAACACTTCCTTACAAAATTCTTCCACGCTCTCGCCGTCGCGCAGCGGCAGCAGTGTAGGGTCAAGTTGGGCCATCAGCTCGCGCAGATAGGGTTCCGAAAATCCCGGCACCAACTTTTCCATGCCATAATGGTGATAGATACCATTCGAGAACCACACACGCTTGAGATAAACCTCAAGCGCTGCAAACTGCTCGCTGTCACGGTCGCCACGGTAGTGGCACCAGACGGCCTCCAACAGCTTGCGGATGCGGAGATTGTACTTGCCAAACTGGTCAAAAGTGATATCGCGTCCTGCCAACGTGGCCTGTGACAGATAATAGATATATGCTTTCTGACGTGCAGAAAGCCGCTCAAAACCATTCAGACGATAACGCAGCAACTGAATATCTGCGAATCGCTCGTCCGAATAACAGAAATTGTCGTTCATCGTGCCTCCCCCTACTCCTCACCTTTAACTTTAGACTTGTTCTTGGTACCGGGCTTGCGGCCGCGCCGCTTCGGTTTGTCCTGCAAAGAGGGATATTGCGACAGGTGCCGAATCCTGTAGTCGCGGGGCGTACAACCATTGATTTTGAAGAAGGATGCATAAAACGACTGGCGGTTTGAGAAACCCACCATATCCGAAATCTCCTCCATGTTCAAGTCTACATAGCGTTTGTCCACAAGCAGGCCCATCGCCTCCTCTATTCTGTATTTGTTGATAAAAGATGTATAGTTCATGTGGAATCGCACATTCACCACTGCCGATATATAACGGGTGTTGGTACCTAATTCCTCGGCCAAGTCGCGGGCAGAGTAGTTTTTGTCCTTATATTTTTTCCGTATGAGGATTACTTCCAATATCTTTTCTTTCAGTTCGTCCATTAACCGTGGGCTTACCAACGTCCGATAAGCCGCATCCTTATCTTTTTTTTCCGTAATGTTGTACTTCGACATACCTGATAGTCTTGTTAAAAAACCAATAGTTCCTCCCTATTTGAACTGCAAACTTAAAAAATATTTCTGATAATATCCTATTTTTTTACAACTTTTTTTGTTTTTGTTCGTATCTTTGCCGAACTTAGGCGGCACCTCAGCCATTTAGAGCAAGCTCTATGGCGTTCGGTTTGCACTAACTTTGTTAAAAAAATTCGACAATGAATGCATTCGATATATTAAAGAGATATTTCGGCTACGATACATTCCGCCCACAGCAGCAGGAAATCATCGAAGAAGTGACCCAAGGACACGACTGTATGGTACTGATGCCCACAGGGGGCGGCAAGAGCCTCTGTTACCAAGTGCCTGCGCTGCTCATGCCGGGCACCGCCATTGTGGTCTCGCCCCTCATCAGTCTCATGCACGACCAAGTGGAGGCACTGAAGGCCAACGGCATACCTGCGGCCGCGCTCAACAGTGGCAACGACGCTACCGAAGACGCGCTGATCCGCCGCCGCTGTATGGCAGGAGAATTAAAGATAATTTACCTGTCTCCCGAAAAGCTGATGTCTGAGATTCCTTACCTTCTAAGCAGCATCAAGATCAGTCTTTTTGCCATTGACGAGGCACACTGTATCAGTCAGTGGGGGCACGATTTCAGACCCGAATATGCCCAACTCGGCACCATCAGAGAGCATTTTCCCGACATCCCTGTCATGGCGCTGACCGCCACAGCCGACAAGATTACCCGTGAGGACATCAGCCGACAGCTACATCTGTCGGGCAAGACCTTCATCTCGTCGTTTGACCGGCCCAACCTGTCGCTCAATGTGTACAGGGAGTCGACCAAGGCCGAAAAGATGAAGCGTATCACCGCCTACATACGTTCCCACCCCGGCGATGCGGGCATCGTCTACTGTCTCAGCCGCAAGTCCACCGAGTCTGTGGCCCGGGACCTGCAGCGGTCGGGCATCCAAGCTGCATCCTACCATGCCGGCATGGCCACAGACGACCGCCGCAGGGTTCAGGAAGACTTCAAGACAGACCGCATACAGGTGGTTTGTGCCACCATCGCCTTCGGCATGGGCATAGACAAGGGCAATATACGCTGGATTTTCCATTATAACCTGCCCAAAAGTATCGAGAGCTTCTACCAAGAGATAGGACGAGCCGGCCGCGATGGCGCACCGGCCGACACATTTCTCTTCTACTCGATTGCCGACATCATCCAGCTCAAGAGTTTTATCGACGAGAGCGGCCAAAAAGAGGTCAATATGGCCAAACTGCAACGCATGCAGGAGTATGCCGAGAGCAGTGTGTGCCGCAGGCGTATCCTGCTCAACTATTTCGGCGAAGAGACGGGGCACGACTGTGGCAACTGTGATGTTTGCAGCCACCCGCCACGCCGCATAGACGGCACGCTCATCGTACAAAAAGCACTGAGTGCCCTCATGCGTACACAACAAGAGATTCGCACGGGTACCACCATCGAGATACTGAGGGGCATCAGTTCGCCGACGGTCATCAGGCATGGGTATGACAAACTGAAGACTTTCGGTGTAGGGCGCGACATCAGTGTGGCCGAGTGGCACGACTATCTGCTGCAGATGCTGCATCTGGGCTATATAGAGATAGCCTACAACCAAGGCAACACGCTGAAAGTGACACAGATAGGGGCCGATGTGCTGTATGGAAGGGCTACCGCCCAACTGGTGGCTGTCACTCGCCCGGAGCGTCCTGTCACCAAACGTGTGCCAACACCCAAGCATGGCCCCGCCCCCACGACTGGTCGGGCACAAGTCATGTTTCCGGAGGCGAGACTGTCGAAAGTGGAAGACAACCGTCTCTTTGAGCATCTGCGCAAGCTGCGTAAGCAACTGGCCGATGCCCAAGGGTTGGCAGCCTATCTCGTGCTCTCAGACAAGACACTGCACGCGCTGGCCACAGAAATGCCCACCACCATTGAGGACTTTGGCAACATACCGGGCATCGGCGAATTCAAACAGAAGAAATATGGTGAGACCATCACCCAAGCCATCCGCCACTACCTGGAACAGCACTGATTGTTTTCCCATCGCAGTCACTTGTCACGGCTAAAGGCCACCTTTAGCGCGCCAAACATGGCATTTAGCCCACCTAAATGCCATGTTTAGCCTCAGCAAGGGTGTTGGCTGACTTTGAAATTGTTCAGACTCACCGTAAGACACCTAAAAAAGGAAGAAGGCAACCCACCCCCATACGGAGCGGATTGCCTTCTATTGTTTCTATGATGAATCTTTTATAGTTTATACGCCATATTTGAATCGCCAAATCTGGTAGTTGCCAGGATCGTTTCCACGGTCTGACACGAAATAGATGTAGCCATCCGTTGTCCAATAGGGTTGGCCATCGTACGACTTGTTGATGGTAAGCTGGGTAAGGTTGTTGCCGTCGGCATCAATGACATAGAGGTCGGCATCTTTCTTGTCTTTTTTAGACGACTGGAATATCAGTTTCGTTCCATCAGGACTCCAACGGGGATTGAGCGCAAAACCTTTCTTGGCATCGGTTACCTGTACCTGCTCGCTGCCGTCGATATTCATAATCCAGTGTCAGAACATCATATTCCGGATGTCCGGTTACGAAAATCTGACTTCCCGTTTCATTCATAATCAGATATGGTCCTGCCTCTACAGACTCTCCTACAATTGTCAGTTCTTTACAATTCCTGATAGCATCCAT
>SFKY01000014.1 GCA_004554665.1 Bacteroidales bacterium | reverse complement strand
TTCCCATTCCGAACAGAGAAGTTAAGCCCACTTGCGCCGATGGTACTGCAATGCAATGCGGGAGAGTAGGTAGCCGCCATTTTTTAAGTCAGGGTCTTCAGTTGTGAAAACAGCTGGAGACCCTTTTTTTTGTTGATGCTTATTAACATGCCATGCGCTGATATTTCCAATTCAGGCGTGTTTACTATTATTTTTTCTTTGTAACTTTGCAGGCATATATATAATATGGTATAAGACAATGGAACTGATCAAAGATAAGTGTTTCGGCGGTGAGCGGCCGCTGTTTGGTTTGCACGACGTACGGATGGAGAATATTGAGGTGAAGGATGGCGAATCAGCTATCAAATGTTGCCGCAATTTGGAATGTGACGATTCGCGATTCTATGGTAAATATCCTTGGTGGCATGTTGATGGCAGTCTTATCACCCGATGTTACTTTGCGCCAGAGAGTCGGAGTGCTATTTGGTATTCTAATGATATGACGATGCGCGATTGTGTCATCGATGCTCCTAAGTTCTTTAGAGAGATGCGTAATCTTACATTGGAAAATGTGAGATTCACCGATGCCGATGAGACTTTCTGGCGTGTTGACGGTTTGCGATTGCGGCAAGTGGAGTTGAAAGGCGGCACTTATCCATTCATGTTTTGTACGAATGTTTACGTCGATGGTCTTGTTAGCGATTCTAAGTATGTTTTCCAGTATTGCAAACATGTCGAAGTTCACAATGCCCGTATCACCACCAAGGATAGTTTTTGGGAGTGTGATGACGTGACGGTTTACGATTCCGTGCTTGATGGCGAATATCTTGCGTGGCATAGTCGCAACGTACGACTTGTCCGCTGTCATATCAGCGGTGAGCAGCCTCTCTGCTATCTTGACGGCATCACGCTGGAAGATTGTACCTTTGATGCAGCCTGCGACAGGGCTTTTGAGGATAGCGTCCGCATAGACGCAACCATCAGGGGTGAGATTACAGAGATAAAGAATCCTGTCAGTGGGCATATTGTGGCCGACAGCATAGGGCGTGTCACTTATGATGAATTTGCGAAGGGACATGATTGTGTGATAGAAACAAGAAACTAAGCAGATAACGATATGGGAAGTTTTGATTTTGACAAACTCATTAATCGGCGCGGCACCGGTTGTATGAAATGGGATGAGACACCCCATGATGACGTGCTCCCGATGTGGGTCGCCGATATGGATTTTGAGACGGCCCCTTGCATCCTGCAAGCCTTACAGCTGCGAGTGGCGCATGGTGTATTCGGATATACGCATATTGACGACAGTTATTTTGAGGCCGTCAAACACTGGTTTGCCACCCGACACCAATGGACCATCGATCCTACGTGGATAGTGCCTACTACCGGTGTGATTCCTGCCTTAAGTTGTACCCTCAAGGCCCTTACACTGCCCGGCGAGCGGGTATTGGTGCACACGCCCGTGTTCAATTGTTTCTTCTCTTCAATCCGCAACAGCGGATGCGAAATAGTCGAGAGTCAGTTGCGGCGCAAAGGTGACAGCTATGTCATCGACTTTGACGATTTTGAAGGCAAGTGTGCTGATGAGAAGACCACCGTCTATCTGTTGTGCAATCCCCACAATCCTGCCGGACGTGTGTGGACCCGTGAGGAATTACTCCGAATCCACGACATCTGCCAGCGGCACCATGTGCGTGTCGTGGCCGACGAAATACATTGCGAGTTGGTCATGCCAGGCCACACCTACACACCTTTCGCCGCTCTCTCCGAGGCTGCGCAGGCGCAGTCGGTCACCCTTAATTCTCCTTCCAAGGCATTCAATATCGCCGGCTTGCAAGTGGCCAATATCATCTGTGCGGACCTCGAGCTGCGCAGACGAATCGTCAGGGCAGTCAATATCAACGAGGTGTGCGACCTGAATCCTTTTGCCCCGATAGCCCTCAAGGCTGCTTACACAGAGGGAGGTGAATGGCTTGATGCCCTCAACGAATATATTTACGGTAACTACATCGAACTGAAATCCTTCTTCGCCGAGTATCTTCCCAAGATTGAGGTGTTGCGATTGGAGGGCACCTATCTGGTGTGGATAGATATCACCTCGCTCGAGTTTACATCCGACGAGCTCGCCGACCTGCTCCTTCGCGAAGCCAAGTTGCAAGTGAGCAGCGGCACCCATTATGGGCATCGGGGCGGACAGGGCTACCTGCGCGTCAACATCGCCTGTCCGCGCAGCCGGATGATGGAAGGTCTCGTGCGCATGGGACGTGTCCTGAGTGCCTACATGGAAGACGACGTAGACCGAGGCTGCCCTATGTAGGCGGGAAGTCTCCTTGTATCTATGCGAAATCCCCCTCGTGCCAACCCTTTGGCACGAGGGGGATTTTGTGTAGGATAAGGATGGAGATTAGTGAAAATACTGTACCTTCACCTCGTTGCCTTTCGCGTCGAGCACGCGCAACTTCAGTTGTCCGCCGTTGTGGTCAAAATACCGTACATACAAGCGGTGCAGGCCCCTGCGCATGGCATGCTGTCCTGTCATCTCACGCGGAGAGTGCTCGCCGTCGTTGTCCACCACCATCATGTCGTCCAGTTTCAGATAGCTGCCGTCGTCTGAGAGCAACGCGAAGGTATAGATACCGTCCTCCGGCATATTGATATAACCCGAGATAATCAGTCCGATATTGCCTGTTGCCTCCTTGGGTATCGAGACATTGGGAACCACGTAGGTACCTTTCACGTCTGCTTTCTCTATCCCGGCGCAGTCGGCTCCCCGATAGTCGTGCCACTCGGCCACAAGTCCCTCACTCAGTGTGGATGCCGACACGGCCGGTGCAAAGTCTTCCCGTATGAAACTGCATTTCACGTAGTCGCCCTTGCGCCCTGACTCGTCAAAGGTACGGAAGATGAAGTTGGTGGTCTTGTCTACCGTGATAGTGCCCTCGTAACGGGGCGAGTTGGCCTGCGGCAGTGTGCCGTCGGTGGTATAGCGCACGATGGCGGAGGGGTCGATGCACGACACCGTCACCTTGCCTTTGTCTGTGAAGACATTGGTGTTGCTGAATCCCGTCAAATCCGGAATGCGATAAGTCACGCCCAGCTTGCGCAGGCGGGGCAGGTGTGCCTTGAGGCGCACATAGAAGTCTTCCAGGTTCATCTTATCGGTCTGGCTCCATCCCAGTTCGGCGATGGCCAGCATACGCGGGAAGGCCTGGTACCACATACGGTTGACGCTCGGCACCCATTCTGTCCACAGGTTGCCCTGCACGCCGAGCACTAACGACTGCTCCGGCGGGGCCAGATTGGCCACGGGGTCAAACGCATAGATGGCGGGGATAGACTTGCTGTCTTCCTGATAGTCGAGATAGAATTGCGAATTGGGGGTGCAAATCAGGCAGTTGCCGTGCGATACCGTCTCTTTCGGCGCGTTGGGAGCCCATGAGCGCCACAACATCACCGTAGAGTTAGAGTTCAGGCCACCTTCGATGATTTCGTCCCAGCCTATCATCTCCTTGCCATTCTTCACGAAGAAATCTTCCATATAGTGGATAAACCAAGCCTGCAGCTGCGGTTCGGTCTGCAGTCCCTTGTCCTTCATGCGCTTCTGGCAGTCAGGACACTTCTTCCAGTTGCCCATCTCCACCTCGTCGCCGCCCAGATGTACGTATTTGGAGGGGAAGAGGTCAAAGAGTTCGCTC
This sequence comes from Bacteroidales bacterium, assembly GCA_004554665.1. Classification (GTDB taxonomy): domain Bacteria; phylum Bacteroidota; class Bacteroidia; order Bacteroidales; family Bacteroidaceae; genus Prevotella. Next base: position 36,767 of record SFKY01000014.1, on the reverse strand, counting down.
CACACATTCTTACAAAACTCCAGCATCGAGTCCTTGCCCGGGCACATCGGTGTGGAGAACACATCTCCCCATCCCTTCTGCTCGAAGCAGGCCAGTCCGTCGTAGTTGAGGATGGCCATCAGACTGTGGCCCGGCATGTCTATCTCCGGCACAATCTCGATGCCACGCACCTTGGCGTAAGCCACGATGTCGCGCACGTCGTCCTGCGAGTAGTACCCGCCATATATTTCCCGGCCTTGCGCATCGCGCTTCACCTTGCTGGCCTGTATCTGCATGTCGGGGTTGTCTTCCTTGACAGCCTGCCGCATGCAGACCGAATCCTGGTTGTTGTACGTGCGCCAAGCTCCCTTCTCGGTGAGCAGCGGATAGCGCTTGATTTCTATGCGCCAGCCTTGGTCATCGGTGAGGTGCCAGTGCAGCTTGTCGATCTTGTAGATAGACAGCACATCGATCAGTTTTTTCACCTCGTCGGTAGAGAAGAAATGTCGGGAGCAGTCGAGCTCCATGCCGCGCCACTCGAAACGTGGCTCGTCCTGCACGGTGAGACACGGGATGGTCCACTGTTTGCCGGCCACTACCTTGGCAGACTCGATTTCCGGATCGAAGAGTTGGCGCAGCGTGGCGATGCCGTACACTACACCACGGTATGTGTTGCCCGTAATGCGCACTCCCTGCTTGCCTACGCTCAGTTGGTAACTTCCCTCCTTGCCCTCGTTGGTCAGTGCCAGCTGCAACGTGCCGCCCTTGGTCACGATAGGCAGCTTATAGCCCGTGGCGTGGGCGAGCATCTCTTGCAGATAGCGTGCGGCCGGGCGCAGTTGGGCGCTGGCGCAACCTATGCTGGCATTCTTCTTGAGCGTCCACTCGCCGGCTCCCATCGCCATCTGTGTGGGGACGGGAATGATGGCCGGGCGCTGCTGTGCCAGAGCGGTGATGCCCGCTACCCACAGGCAGCAGGCCACCATAAATCTCAATACTTTCATATAGGGTCAGACTGTTTTGAATGATATACCGATGGATGTTATTTGATGGTAAACTGCAGGGCTACCGGTTCGTTGACGACACCCTTGGGCAGTGTTATCTTCACGCGGTCGCCCGTCTTCACACACTTCAGGGTCTTGTTGCCTTTCAGCATCTTCACCTTACCGGTAGGCACATTGCCAGTCCACTCTATGGTAGCCGGCAGCTGCTCGCCGTCGGGCAGGGCATAGATAGCGTAGAGGGTGCGGCCGTCCTTGTCGGCGGTAAACCACACATTGCCGTCATGGTATACCGGTGTAGGACGGGTGTTGTAGATGGCCTTGCCGTTGGCGCGCAGCCAGTCGCCGATAGCGTGTAGGCGCTTCACCACCTCGGGCTCTATCACACCGTCGGGCGTGGGACCCACTCCCAGTACCAGGCAGCCTCCCTTGGCCGTAATCTCAGCCAGTGTGTTGATGACCTTCTGCGGTGACTTAAATGGCGCGTTGGGCACCCATCCCCAGTCGTTGCTCAGCGGTATGCAGCTCTCCCACGGACAGTCGAGCTGTGTGGCGGGCACGCCGCGCTCCGGTGTCTGGTAGTTCTCGTTCTTGCCGCGGATGGTACGGTCTACAGAGATCAGGCCGGGATAGCGTTTGCGGGCCTTGGCCAGCACATTGTCCAGATTGATTTCGTCACCGGTGATCCAGCCTCCGTCGAGCCAGAGTATATCGAAGTGGCCATAGTTGGTCATCAGTTCGTTCAGCTGGTTCTCGGTAAAGGTCTGGTAGTTTTTCCACCAGTCAGGATGCTGTTCCTTCTTGTAGTTGATACGGCGGTTGGGGGTGGCGTAGTACGGATTCCAGAACCACTGGCAGTGCCAGTCGGGCTTAGAGAAGTAGCAGCCCATCATGAAACCCTTGGCGCGGAATGCGTCGAACACGTAGCGTGCCACGTCCTTGCGCGGATTGTTGGCAAACGGGCCCTTGGCGATGGAGAAATCGGTGTACTTCGAGTCGAACATGCAGAAACCGTCGTGGTGCTTGGTCGTGAAGATCATGTACTTCATACCAGCATCCTGCATCACGTCCGCCCACTGTTCGGGGTTGAAGTTCACGGGGTTGAACTTGTCTTTCAGTCCCCAATACCATTTCTTGTACGCATCATAGTCGTCCATGTTGCGTGTAATCCAGTCTTCGGAGCAGATAGACCACGACTCTACGATTCCGGGAACGGAGTAGATGCCCCAGTGGAAGAGCACGCCAAACTTCTGGTCCTGCCACTTGTCAAGCTTGGCCAGCACTGCGGGGTCGGTAGGCCACACATAGTCTGTCGCTTTCGACTGCTCATGTACATAACTCTGGGTCTGCTCTTGCGCCATCACGCCCATTATCGGCAATGAGAGCAGCATACCGCAAACCAATTTTCTTAAATGTTTCATCGCTATACTTGTTTAGTGTTATAATAATGTTTAGTTGTCAGCGTGTCGGTTTTATTGTTGTTGCCATTGCAGAGACTCCCACTCTGCTTCCTCGTTGGCATTGGGATATATATTACTCGTTGTTGCATCCACAAAGATAGGTCTTTTTTGTGAGAAAACCTACTGGCTCCTGCTACTTTTTTGCCTTTCTGTCCACTTTTGGCATCACCCCGTCTGTCAGATTCGGCTTTTGTGCCACATAGTTATTGCTTTTACGTGTGGGTCATGGCATTCAGGGGGCACCACCTGCTGCCTGTATATGGAGGCTCCTGCAGGAGGATGCAATATGCGGCAACCATCATGGTTGTGTATGATGCGGGAAAAATAGGGTGGATTTGCAAATATTAACATGGGATACCCGTAACGGACACTAAAAAACAACTAATTTTGCAACAAAGCAAGACTTGTGTCCCTGTGCATGCTACGCATAAAGGGTGTGCACCAAGAAGATTGCTTGTATTGTAGGAAGACAAAGATTATGCAAAAGCTTCTGTTTTAACAGACAATGGAGGATGGCAAGTGTCTGATTCGGATCAGACGACTGCTTCTGTGTGTTGTTCCGTCAGCAACCATGTTGCCATGTCCGGTGCAAGCTGGGTTCCTCCATGCCCCGTCTATCCTGCCGCAAATGCCATGCAGGGCATGGTGCATAAGAGCGAACGCAATTATTTTTCAGAGTCCGAGTTGGCCGTGAGCGGCCAGACAGGATTATATATGTTGAATAAATGCTAATTTGCGAAGCCAACCGGCCGATAGAGGTTAGTTTGTGCTTTGACAGTCTCAAATTATTAACACATGTGAGTGCTGTGTCTGTCTTTGTGAAAGGGCAGGCATGGTTTTTTTTGTAGCCTTTCGGCAGACAGGGGCTGTCGTTGAAAAAATAACGTGATGCAAAGCCAATAAATCGGTGCGTTGTCCGTTTTATAGACAAACACTATTGAGGCGTTTGTGAGAAAACTAACTTAACAGAACATACAGATGAAGAGAACATGGATGATGATGCTGACCCTGATGGCATGTCTGGGTTTGGCAGCTGGTGAAAAGGCAGTGGGCAACTGGCATATCGTGCCATTGCCCCGCGACATGCAGGTGGTAGCCGAGGCTCCCTTTGCCATAGACAGCAAGGTGACCGTGCACTATCCCGAGGGTGATGAGCGGCAACAGCGCAATGCCGAGCTGCTCGCAGGCTATGTCAAGGAGCTGACAGGCATCAGCCTGCAGACCACCACCCGTGAGCGAGGCCGACAGATACGGTTGGCCGTGCGGCCGATGCAGGAGGGCAACGAGGCTTACCGCATCGAGGTGACACGCAGCGGAGTGACCATCGAGGGCGGCTCGCATGCCGGTGTGTTTTATGGCATGCAGAGCCTGATGAAGGCGTTGCCCATCGTGGCATCGGCCAAACGTGTGTATCTGCCTGCCGTCCGTATAGCCGATGCACCCCGTTTTGGCTACCGTGCATTCATGATCGATGTGGGGCGCCACTTCTTCAGCATCGACTATCTCAAGAAGTTGGTCGATGTGATGGCCATGCACAACATGAACTATTTCCACTGGCATCTGACCGAAGACCAGGGCTGGCGCATAGAAATCAAGAAGCATCCCAAGCTGACAGAGATAGGCTCCGTAAGACGCGAGACCACCCTCGGCGGCAAGAAGGGCTACGACGGGGTGCCCGTGTCGGGATTCTACACACAGGAGGAAGCCAAGGATCTGGTGGCTTACGCAGCCGAACGCTATATCACCGTGATTCCGGAGATAGACATGCCCGGCCACATGCAGGCAGCGCTGGCCTCTTATCCCACACTGGGTTGTACGGGCGGCCCCTATGAGGTGTGCTGCGACTTTGGTGTGATAGACGATGTGCTGTGTGCCGGCAAGCCGTCTACCCTGCAGTTTGCCAAGGATGTCATTGACGAGGTGATGGACATATTCCCCTCGCACTATATCCATATCGGTGGCGACGAGTGTCCCAAGAAGCGCTGGAAGGCTTGCGCCGCCTGTCAGGAGAAGATTGCCCAGTTGGGACTGCAGGACATCCCCGGCCACTCGCGCGAAGACCAGTTGCAGACATGGTTCATGGGCGAGATACAAAAGGAAATCAAGTCGCGTGGCCGCGTGGTCATGGGTTGGGACGAGGTGCTCGATGGCACGCCCTCCAAAGACATCACCGTCTGCGCCTGGACCAGTCCCAAGGCTGGCGTGCGTGCGGCCAAAGAGGGTCACCGCACCATCATTTGCCCCATCAGCAATTTCTATTTCAGCAATCCGCATTGGAACAAGCTCACCGGTATGCCCAGCATCCAGCGTGTGTACGACCACGAACCCTGTTCGGACGAGCTAACACCTGCCGAGCAGGCCAATATCATCGGTGCCGAGGGCTGTATCTGGACCGAGTGGGTGAAAGATGCCAAGAAGCTGGAGTGGGAGATGCTGCCGCGCATCGCCGCTCTCTGTGAGGTACAGTGGACCGCCAAGGAGAAGCGCAACCTGAACGACTTTTGTCTCCGTCTCCTCCACATGCAGGATTTGTACCGTCACTACGGACTGAACTACAAGGAGGATATAGAGGAAGCCATCCGCCAGCAGTTGGTGAAGCCGTAGGCACACCGCAACCACACACGTGCAACCTTCTCATCGGGCGCTTGCCTTACCGGAAACAGGCCGGTAGGGCAAGCGCTTTGTCGTTTTATATGGGTCATGTCTTGATGCCAAGCACAGCCCATTCGTCACCTCTGTTTTCCTAAATGCCACGTTTACGGGGTCTAAATGCCACCTTTGGCGCGCTAATCATGGCCTTTGGGTCTGACAAGTGCCATCCCCCTGATTTTTTCATACTGTCATTGCACGCCCGATTGCTGTGTGCGAAAACAGTCGTTCCGACGGATGCGGATGAAGAATAATTCAGGCGTATTTGCAAATATTAACAAAAAAAAACCTAAAGGACATAAATTAATCCTATATTTGCAACAGAAACGAGACCTATCCCCATGCCTTGAAGAGCAGAAAGGGACCTATCAAAGAACTTAGCCTGACTATAAAAGGACAAGATTATCATAACGTTACTAACTTAACTAACTATGAAGGAAAGCAATTGTTTGATTCGAATCGGATTGTTGCTGCTGTGTTCTGTTCCGACAGGATTCACGATGACAGTCCCGGTTCAGGGAAGTACGGAAGCTGTACAGCAAGTCAGCAAGTGTACAGGTGTGGTAAAAGATGCTACCGGTGAGCCTGTAACAGGTGCCACGGTGCGTGTGAAGGGCAGCACCTTGGGTGCCATTACAGGCTTGGATGGCGATTTTTCCTTGGATGGCGTCAAGGTGGGCGATGTCCTGCAAGTGTCTTTCGTAGGTTACAAGCAGCTCGAGGTGACATGGAAAGGTGCCGCGCTCGACATTACTTTGGAAGACGACTCCCAAGTGCTCAGCGAGGTGGTAGTCGTAGGTTTCGGTACACAGAAGAAAGCCAATCTTACCGGTGCCGTGGCTACGCTCGGTTCCAAGGAAATCGCTTCACGTCCGGTCAACTCGGCAGTGGATGCCATGCAGGGTATGGTGCCGGGTATGAACTTCTCTATCGGTTCCGGCGGTGGCGCGCTTAACTCTGATACGCAGTTTGATATTCGTGGTCGCGGTTCCATCGGATCGGGCTCGTCGGTTACCCCGCTGGTGCTCATCGACGGTATGGAGGGCGACCTCAATACGCTCAACCCGCAGGATATTGAGAATATCTCGGTGCTCAAGGATGCGGCTTCGTCCTCCATCTATGGTTCGCGCGCTGCGGGCGGTGTGATATTGGTCACCACCAAGAGCGGTAAGAGCGGCAAGGCCGTAATCAATTATAACAACAACTTCCGTTTCAACTCGGCTGTCAACATGCCCGACCAGCTCGACTCGTACACATGGGCGCTCTATATGAACGATGCCAGCGTGTATGCCGGTTCGGGTGTATGGTTCAGCGATAACAAGCTGAACCAGATTCTGGAGGCACAGCGCGATCCCACCAAGCCCACGATGTTTGCCAACTCGCAGGGACGTTGGGAAATCTGGGACGACAACAACCTGCTGCCCGTGGGCAACCGCGATTGGCTTGGCTCTACCTTCGGCACCGGTTTCTCACAGGAGCATACCGTGAGCGTAAACGGTGGCAACGAGGCTGTGCAGTATTACTTCTCCGGCAACTATCTGGGCCGTAAGGGTCTGCTGAAGTTCGGAGACGACCGTCGACGCCGCTATGCCCTTACCTCAAAGGTGGACATGCAGCTCACCAAGTGGGCCAAGCTCATCTACAACATGCGTTTCAGCCGCGACGACTACAATGCGCCTGTGATGCTTGACGGCCTCTATTATCACAACATGTGTCGCTACTGGCCTATCATCCCTATGTACGACCCCAACGGACACTTCGTTGTGACCGGCTCTAACCCTGGAGACTTGGAGAATGGTGGACGGTATAAGAAGCAGTCGGATGTGATGGCTCACCAGCTCACCCTGCGCCTTACTCCCATCAAGGGATTGGTCATCAACGCCGAGTTCAACTACCGTATCAACAATGTGATGACCCACAAAGACTGGCTCACCACTTATGGATATGATGCCAATAATGTGGCTTTCGTATTCAATAACCCCAACAATGCGGTGTTTGAATATGCGTACAAGACCAACTATTTCAACCCCAACATCTATGCCGATTACAGCTTTACCATCGCCGAAGACCACAATTTCAAGGTGATGGCCGGTTACCAGAGCGAGGAGCTACGCTCGCGTTGGCTCAGCGGTCAGCAGTATGGCATCATCTCCGGACTGACCTCTCTGCACACCACATCCACCAAACCTTCGGTAGACGGTAAGTACGAAGACTGGGCTACGATGGGTGTCTTCGGCCGTCTCAACTACGACTATCAAGGCAAGTATCTCGTAGAGGGTAACCTGCGCTACGACGGTACCTCGCGCTTCCTCCGCGGCCATCGCTGGAACTGGGCTCCCTCTTTCTCTTTGGGTTGGAATGTAGCCCGCGAAAACTTCTGGAAACCGCTGGAGCGCTATGTCAACCAGCTCAAGCTCAGATTCTCTTGGGGTCAGCTCGGTAACCAGAACACCGACAGCTGGTATCCCTTCTATCCCACACTGGGTTATACCAACCAGGGCGGCAACTGGCTTGTGAACGGCAAGAAGCAGAATATCTCAAGCATGCCGAGTCTGGTATCGTCTACACTGACGTGGGAGAAGACACGCACGATCAACTTCGGTATTGACTTCGGCGCGTTCAACAACCGTCTCACGGGTAGTTTCGAGCTCTTCACCCGCAAGACCCTCGATATGGTAGGACCTGCCCCCGAGCTCCCCGAAATCCTCGGAACGGCTGCGCCTAAGGTCAACAACCTCGATATGACCTCCAGAGGTTTCGACCTCATGGTCAGCTGGCGCGACCGCATCGGTACCCTCAACTATGGCGTGTCTCTCACCATGACCGACAGCCGTGTCAAGATCGACAAGTACCCCAACCCCTCACGCAAACTTAGCCAATATTATGCAGGTGCCTATCTGGGCGACATCTGGGGCTACACCACCGTGGGTATCGCCAAGACCGATGATGAGATGAACGCCCACTTGGCCAAGGCCGACCAGAGTGCTTTGGGCAGTGGCTGGGCAGCCGGTGATATCATGTACGCCGATCTCGACGGCGACGACAAGGTGGGTCCCGGCGAGAGCACGGTAGACAAACCCGGCGACCGCCGCATCATCGGTAACTCTACTCCACGTTACAACTTCGGTCTCAATCTCACTGCAGACTGGAAGGGATTCGACCTGAAACTCTTCTTCCAGGGTACACTCAAGCGCGACTATGCTCCCGGTAGCGGCGACGCTGTGTTCTGGGGTGCAGGCGGTATCGGCAAGTGGCAGGCTTGCGGTTTCACGGAGCATCTCGACTACTTCCGCGACGATCCCGACAGTCCGCTCGGTGTAAATCTCGACAGTTACTATCCGCGTGCCAACTGGAACGGAGGGCGTAACAACTATACACAGACCCGCTATCTGCAGAATGCAGCATACTGCCGACTGAAGAACCTGACCGTAGGTTACACCTTCCCGCAAGAAATCACCAAGAAGTTCTACGTACAGAACCTCCGCCTGTTCTTCTCTGCAGAGAATCTCTTCACCATCACCAGTTTCACCGGCTTGGGTGACCCGGAGATCATCGATGCCAGCGATTCTTGGGGTCTGGGCAAGACCTATCCGCTTACGCGCAACTACTCATTTGGTGTAAGTGTTACACTTTAGTATTACTTTCAATCATAACATAATTAATAGAAAACAATTATGAAGAACAAGATATTTCAGTACGTGGCAATGGGTGTTGCTGTGTTTGGACTGACTGCTTGCGACGATTTCCTCGACAGGGAACCGCAGTCGGATATCACACCGAGCGCCTTTTTCACCTCCGAGGCTGACTTGGCCTCGTACGTCATCAATCAGTACACCTTTAATAGTGTAAGTCCCGGTAGCTATGGTATCAGCGTCTTCGGCGATGACAATGGTACAGACAATCAGGCTGCCATGAGCGCCTCCTCATTCTGGGCTCCCGGTACATGGCTGGTGGGCCAGAACATCGAAAACAGTTGGACCAATCCTTGGAACTTTACCCGCATCCGCCAGATCAACTACTTCTTCGACCAGGTGATGCCGAAGTACAAGGAAGGAAAGATATCCGGTTCGGAGAACAACATCCGCCACTATATCGGCGAGGCTTACGTTATCCGTGCCTATAATTATTTCAACAAGCTGCAGACCATCGGCGACTGTCCGCTCGTGACCGCCGCCTTGCCCGACGACCGTGACGTTTTGATGGAGGCTTCGAAGCGCTTGCCGCGCCATAAGATTGCCCGCTATATCCTGGCACAACTCGATACGGCCGCCACTTATCTGCAGGAGACTCCTCCCGGAGGCAAAAACCGTGTGACACGCGATGTTGCCTATTTGCTCCGCTCACGTGTGGCACTCTTTGAGGGCACATGGCTCAAGCATCACAAGGGTACAGCCTTTGTTCCCGGTGGCCCCGGCTGGCCCGGAAACACTGCCGACCTCGACGGTTTCAACATCGACAACGAAATCAACTATTTCCTGACCGAGTGTATGAAATCTTCCAAGGTGATAGGCGATAAGCTGGTGAACAACTTGGTAGAGAACAACGATGCCAAGGAGGGCTTCGACAAGTCGCTCAATGTCATCAATCCCTACTATGCCATGTTCTGCGACCCCGATATGGAGAAGTATAGCGAGGTGCTGATGTGGCGTGCCTACAGCACGACCGAGAATGTGACCCACAACATCCAGATGCAGCTCATCCGTAATGGTGGCGGTACTGGCTGGACACGCGGTCTGGTCAACTCGTTCCTCATGCGCAACGGTCTGCCTATCTACGCCCAAGGTTCGGGTTATGACCCCAACTGGGAGAAAGAAGACGTAAAAGCCACCCTGCAGGACCGCGACTCCCGTATCCAGCAGTTTACCAAGAAAGACGGCGATGTGGACTTCTACACCTATGCTGGAGAAGAGTCGTGCTTCGACCCCACTTGGATGGTACGTGGTGCATCAGAGACCAAGATAGTCACCGGATTCGCCATCAAGAAGGGCAAGTATTATGACCCCAACATGGAGGCGCTGCACGAGAAGGGTATCACGGGTAGTATCGTGTTCCGTGGCACCGAGGCGTTGCTCAACTACATGGAGGCCTGCTACGAGCTCAGCGGTCAGATAGATGCCACTGCAGCCGCTTACTGGCGTGCCCTGCGTACCCGTGCCAAGGTGGATCCCGACTTCAACAAGACCATCGCTGCTACCGACATGAACGAGGAAGCTAAGTGGGACTTTGGCGCTTACTCGCATGGCAGGCTGGTAGATGCCACGCTCTACAACATCCGTCGTGAGCGTCGTGCCGAGTTTATCGGCGAGGGCATGCGCTGGAGCGACCTGAAGCGCTGGAGAGCCTGCGACCAAGTAAACGGATACCAGATAGAGGGTGTGCATTTCTGGGGATCTAAGTACGAGACCACGATGGTAGACAAGGATGGCGTGAACCTCATCAAGGTAGATGTGGAAGGCGGTACCGGCAACGTGTCTGACCGGAGCATCAGCGGCGACTACATCCGTCCTTATCAGATTACGAGGAAGAACAACAACGTGTTTGATGGTTACCACTTCACGCCTGCCCACTACCTGAGCCCAATTCCGCAGAATGCGTTCAGCCAGACGGCAGCCGGTGACCAGACCGACCTCAATACCTCTGTCATTTACCAGAACCCCGGTTGGCCAAGAGTGGCCGGCCAAGGACCGACAAATGTTGAATAATAGTTTTGGACCGAGGCATGCTACCTGTGGTAGGATGGACATGTCTCGGTGGTCTTAAAACCAGATTTAGACGCTATGCTCATCTGTCGCTATGGCAGGGGCATGGCGTCTTTGTGCAAAAACGGGAGCGGCACATAATAAAAACGGCGTGGCGGCGTTATCCTATTGTGTTAAAGAAGTTAGTTTTGCTCGTCTTGGCGGTCATGCTCGGCGTCGGACATGCCTGGTGCCAATATGATGTCACATTCAGCCACTATTATGACATGGAGCCGTCGTTCAACCCCGGTGCCGTGGGCAAGCAGTCGTGCGTCAATGTGACGGCTGCCTACGCGCTCGATATGGCGGGCTTCGAGCACAATCCGCGCACCATGTACGTGGCAGCCGATATGCCTTTTTACCTCAGCAGGGCCTACCACGGCGTGGGGGTGCAGCTCTTGGGCGACAAGCTGGGTCTGTTTACGCACCAGCGCCTGTCGTTGCAGTATGCGTATAAGTGTAGGTTGCTGGGCGGCAGACTGAGTGCAGGCGTGCAGGCCGGCATGTTGAGCGAGAAGTTTGACGGCTCCAAACTCGATGCCGAGGAGGGAGGCGACCCGGCACTGCCCCAATCGGAGGTGAGCGGTTCGGGACTTGACTTAGCCTTCGGCCTCTATTACGAGCACGGGGCATGGTATGCGGGTGTGTCGGTGCAGCATCTTACGGCTCCATCGGTGTCGCTGGGAGATACGTATAACCTAAAGATAGACAGGACTTATTATTTGACGGGCGGATACAATATTCGTTTGAGAAATCCGTTTATTACTATAAAGCCGTCGGTGCTGGTGCGTACGGATGGCACCGCCTATCGTGCGGATGTGGGAGGCCGTGTGGTGTACACCCATGAGAAGCGTATGCTCTATGGCGGTGTGTCGTGCAGTCCCACCCATTCGGTCACTTTCCTCGTGGGCGGCAGTTTCCACGGGGTGGTGTTGGGTTATAGCTACGAGCTGTACACGTCTGCCATCAATCCTGGCAACGGCAGCCACGAGCTGTTTGTGGGTTTCCAGCAAGACATCAATCTGGTAAAAAAAGGCAAGAACAAGCATAAAAGCGTGAGAATATTATAGTATATAGGTATGAAAAAAGACAAGTGTATCATACTCTTTAGTCTGGTCGTGTCGGCGATGGTGCTCACGGGGTGCTTCGGCGGCAAGATGGCTACCTCGGCCACCAGGGGCGGCGAAGTGACAGGTGTGAGCGGCAGGGTGTTTGCCGAGCCTGTGCCCTTTGGGATGACCAAAGTGGAGCGTGGCTATCTCCACATGGGACTGGACAAGCAAGACAGCCTGTGGGGAATGGCCACCCCGGTGAAGGATATTTCGGTAGACGGATTCTGGATGGACGAGACAGAGGTGACCAACTCTAAATATAAGCAGTTTGTGGAGTACGTCAAAGACTCTATCCTCCGTACCCGCTTGGCAGACCCGGCCTATGCGGGCGACGAGACCTATATGATAACCGAGGACAAGTATGGCGAGCCTGTGGCACCGCGCATCAACTGGAAGAAGCCGCTGCCCCGCAAACCCACCGAGGACGAGCAGCGCGCTATCGAAAGCTTGTATGTGACCAATCCGGTGACGGGAGAGAAACTGCTCGATTATCGTCAGCTCAACTATAAGTACGAGATTTACGACTACACGGCAGCTGCCTTGCGCCGCCATAGGCTCATCCCCTCGGAGCGAAACCTCAACACGGATGTGACCGTAGACCCCAACGAGGTGGTGATGATCTCCAAAGACACGGCCTATATTGACGATGAGGGACGTATCGTGCGCGAAACCATCAACCGTGAACTCACCGGACCTTGGGATTTTCTCAATACCTATATCGTCAATGTGTACCCAGACACTACCTGTTGGGTGAATGATTTTCAGAACTCGGACAATGAGATGTATCTGAGAAACTATTTCAGCAACCCGGCGTACAACGACTATCCCGTAGTGGGTGTGACATGGGAGCAGGCCAATGCCTTCTGTGCCTGGCGGACAGACTATCTGCTGAAAGGACTGGGCGGTGAAGCCCGCTATATCCAGCGCTATCGGTTGCCCACCGAGGCCGAATGGGAGTATGCCGCGCGCGGAAAGGCCGGCAACGAGTTTCCCTGGGACAACAGGGACGTGAAAAATGGCGACGGATGTTTCTATGCCAACTTCAAGCCCGATAGGGGCAACTATACCAAGGATGGCAACCTTATCACCAGCAAGGTGGGTATCTATGGGGCCAACAGCAACGGACTCTTTGACATGGCAGGAAATGTGGCCGAATGGACCAGTACCATCTACACCGAGGCCGGAGTGGATGCGATGAACGACCTGAACCCGCAGTTGGAATACAAGGCCGCCAAAGAGGATCCGTATCGCCTGAAGAAAAAGAGTGTGCGCGGTGGATCGTGGAAAGATCCCGAATCGTTTATTCGTTCGGCGTGGAGAACGTGGGAATACCAGAACCAACCGCGGTCCTACATTGGGTTCAGGTGTGTGAGAAGCCTTGCCAACTCGACCAGTACGAAACAGAAAAAGAACAAGAAATAATGGCAGCATACAGCAAATATAACCTGGTCTACCGCTTACAGAAGTGGATGGACAGCGTTCCGGGACAGACCTTCCTCAACTATGCCTACAGTTGGGGCGCTTCTGTGGTGATTCTCGGCGCACTCTTCAAGATTACCCATGTTCCGGGTGCCAACTTCTGGCTCTTTCTGGGTATGGGAACCGAGGTGTTCGTATTCTTTATTTCCGCATTCGACAGACCGTTTGACAAGACTGCCGACGGACGTGACTTGCCGACACACTATGTAGAGGAGACGGAAACCGTGGATGCTCCCATGGGGCAGGCAGCGGGCTGTGTTGAGCACGCTCCCCAGTCCGTACAGATGCAGCCCGTACAGGGCGTGGTGCCTGTGCAGGTGGGTGCCATGCCGCCACTCGAAGACCAGCAGGCTATGGCCGACGCGCAGGGAGCATACGTAGAGGAACTTAAGAAACTGGTGGAGACGCTGGGCAAGGTCAACGAGCAGAGCGCGCGCCTCGCTACCGACAGTGAGGAGATGGAAAACCTGAACCGTACGCTGACGGGTATCAGCCGAGTGTATGAGATGCAGCTCAAGAGCGCCAGCCAGCAGATTGTCACCATCGACCAAATCAACGAACAGAGCAAGCAGATGGCCCGCTATATCGAGCAACTCAACAAGATCTATGCCCGCATGATTCAGGCTATGACTGTCAACATGCGCACAGCGGCTCCATCGCAGTCAACTAACTTCGACGACTAAATGGCTATCAAGAAACGACCCGTCAATCCGCGCCAAAAGATGATCAACCTCATGTACATTATCTTGATGGCCATGCTTGCGTTGAATATCTCGACGGAGGTGCTGAACGGTTTTTCTATCGTCGAGGAAAGTCTCAATCGCACTACTGCCAACTCGTCGAAGGAAAACGAGGCAATCTATGGGCGCTTTGCCCGTCAGATGAAAGACAATCCCGAGAAGGTGAAAGCGTGGTTTGAGAAGGCGACGGCGGTGAAACAGATGAGCGATTCGCTCTACGACTTCGCCCAAGAACTGAAGACAAGCATCGTGCGAGAGGCTGATGGCGACGGGGCCGATGTGACCAACATCGTCAACAAGGACAACCTGGAAGCAGCGAGCGAGGTGATGCTCGCCCCGCTTACCGGCAAGGGCGGCAAACTCTATCGGGCCATCAATACGTATCGTGAGCGCATCTTGCGGATGGTGACTGAACCGCACCAAAAGGAGATCATTGCCGGCAACCTGTCTACCTCTATTCCGAAAGGACAGCATGCCTTGGGCAAGAATTGGCAGGAATACATGTTTGAGGACATGCCCGTGGCCGCGGCTGTGACCATGCTCTCCAAGTTGCAGAGCGATGTGCGCTACGCCGAGGGCGAGGTGTTGCACACGCTGGTGTCTAACATTGACGTGAAAGATATCAGGGTCAACAAGCTGGAAGCCTTTGTCATCCCCGAGTCGCGTACGGTCATCAGCGGTGACCAGTTTAATGCGCAGATTGTGATGGCGGCAGTCGATACCACCCAGCGCCCTGAAATCTATGTGGGTGGCAAACTGGTGACAGGAGGCAACTACCGCTTTACGGCCAATGGTATCGGCGAGCGCAGTTTTGGCGGTTATATCACCATGCGCAATGGAAACGGTGAGGTGATACGGCGCGATTTCACGCAGAAGTACACGGTGGTGCCGCCCAGCGCGACGGTGTCGGCCGATTTGATGAACGTTTTGTATGCCGGTTATGAGAATCCCATCAGTATCAGTATTCCCGGTGTGCCGTTGAGCGATGTCTCCGCTTCCATGAACGGCGGCGAGTTCCGCTCTGTGGGCATGGGACGCTATATAGCCAAGCCCTCGGCAGTGGGGAAGGATGTCACCATCAGCGTCATGTCGCGCAAGGACGGCCGTGCACGCCAAGTGGGAGACTTTACTTTTCATGTGCGTAAACTTCCCGACCCCATGGCCTATCTTGTCGTGGGCGATGATCGGTTCAGAGGTGGAGGATTGTCCAAGGCCTCGCTGATGGGAATCGGCCAAGTGCATGCCGCCATCGATGACGGGTTGCTGGATATCCCTTTCAAGGTAACCGGTTTCGAGACCGTCTTCTTCGACAATATGGGCAATGCTGTGCCTATCGCCTCGAATGGAGCCTCGTTCTCGGAGCGTCAGAAAGAAACCTTCCGCAAACTGTCGCGTAATCGCCGCTTCTACATCAGAGGGGTGAAGGCGGTAGGCCCGGACGGCATCGCCCGCACGCTCTCTTACCCGATGGAAGTCATTATCAAATAACCAGACCGTAATAAGTAACATCACAATGAAAAAGATCATAACCCTTCTCCTCACCGCCTGCATGGCACAGTGGATGCATGCACAGCCCGCCAAGAGGCAGGCAGAGCAGTCGGCGCCCAAGCAGACGAGCACACTGTCCACACGAGCACAACTGTCTTTCCCTGCCCAGGTGCCTATAGCCGAGGATGTGGTGTGGCGACGTGACATCTATCGCCAGCTCGACCTTACGCAAGATGCCAATGCGTGCCTCTATTATCCTGTGGAGGCCGTCGGGTCGCAGGTCAATCTGTTTACGTATATCTTTAAACTGATGATGACGGGCAACATCAAAGCCTATGAATATAGGCTCGACGGCAACGAGGTGTTTACAGACGATGCCCAAGTGAAACTGAAAGCGTTTCTCGACAACTACCACATCTTCTATGAGCGCACTGACAAGGGCATTTACATAGACAATAGCGATATCCCCTCGCGCGAGGTGACGGCCTATTATCTCAAGGAAAGTGTCTATTTCGACCGGCGGTCGGCCACTTTCCATACCAAGGTGCTGGCACTTTGCCCCATCATGAAGCGTGAAGACGATTTCGGAGATGCTGCCACCGCTTATCCCTTGTTCTGGGTGAAGTACGAGGACTTGGCCCCCTTCTTGGTGAAGCAGACCATCATGACGAGCAATCTGAATAATGCCGCCGTGATGAGCATGGACGATTATTTTGCAAAGAATCTTTACCGTGGCAAGATCTACAAAACCAATAACCTTTTGGGGAAGACACTGGCTCAGTATTGTACTACCGATTCTGCATTGGCCAAAGAGCAACGCCGGATAGAGCAGGAACTCACTGCTTTTGAGCAAAGTCTGTGGGGCGACAAGGCACGCAAGGACTCGTTGGACAGCATTGCCAAACAGGAGAAGACGACCAAAGAGGTGAAGAAGAACCGTAGGGCGCGCACCACCACTGCCTCGGTGAAGTCCGCCCGACGCTCCGGCAGCAGCACTTCTTCCTCTTCTTCGGCAGCACGTATCACTGTACGTCGCCAACGCCATTAGTCGGAGGTGTCGCAATAATCAATAACCCTTATAAGTATCAACAACAAGACAATGAAAAGAATTTTTTGGATAAGCCTGATGCTGTTGGGAGTAATGGCCTTTACCCCTGCACAGGCGCAGGTGAAGTTTGGAGTGAAAGGTGGATTTAACTTGGCCAGCCTGTCGCTGAAGGGCGATTTTGTCAACTCGTCCAACAAGACGGGCTTCTACATCGGACCGACCCTGAAGATAGGACTTCCGTTTCCCGGATTGAGTTTCGATGCATCTGCCTTGTACAATCAGGTCTCGACGGATGTCACTGTGGATGTGGGCAACGAGCAGATTGTGCGTTCCGATGAGTCCATCGATGTCAAGCAGATTGCCATCCCGCTCAATCTGCGCTATGGAGTAGGGCTCGGAAGCATGGCCAGCCTGTTTTTCTTTGCTGGCCCGCAGTTTGCCTTCAATATGTCCGATGACATCAGCAACATCGACTGGAAATGGAAAAACGCCTACACGAGCATGAACCTCGGTGCAGGTGTCACCCTGTTGGGACATCTGCAGTTGCATCTCAACTACAATGTCGGTCTCAGCAATGTGGGTGAGTCTCATTTCGGTTCCAACAACTATCTGCATGGCAAGAGCAATGCTTGGCAGGTGGGTGCAGCCTATTATTTTTAGCCGTTTCTGTGGAATCCGACTTCCTCCGATAGACCGATGGAGCGTGCAGGAGAATCGTCGCTGTTGCGGCGCGTGCTTGTCCGTTTGCAAGCCACACTGATATGGCTGACACGTATCGCATACTGCCGAGGGTTTGGCATCCAGTCGCCCTCGGCTTATGCTTTTGTGCGATACGTCATCAACGAGCATTATCCTTATTACACTTATCGGGAGCTTGATACACAGTTTCCCAAACTCGATTTCCGCCAACGCAAGCTCTGCCGCTTCCTGTTCCGGTTGGCCAATTGGCTTCAGCCATCTCTTGTCGTCGATGCAGTGGACGGCTTAGCTCCCGTGCGTCGTGCTTACTTCCATGCAGGCTGTCGTAAGGCTTGTGTGCGGGAAGTAGGCTCCCACGAAGAGGATATAGGTCATTTAGGAGATGCAAATGCCACCTCTACGCTGCTAATGGTGGCAGATACGGAGGTTGGACGTGCCCTTTGCACGGAGGCCTTGTTGCATGCGCACCCCCGTATGGTGATGGTGATGGTGGGCATCCACCGCAACCGTCGGGCGCGCAGATGGTGGCACGAGGTGGCATCGTCCCCCCAGGCGGGTGTGACCTACGACTTGTATGATTGTGGCGTGGTGATGTTCGACCTTACCAAGTACAAACAGCAGTTTAAGGTCAATTTCTGATGGTGGTCAATATGCGGAACAAGGGGACGCAGATAGCATTTTAGGTTTTATATAGATTATAAAGAGAAAAAAACAGCTAAATAAGTTGCAGTTAGAATAATATTTACTATTTTTGCAATACGTTTAGTATAAAAATAACAGCCTATGTATTGGACACTTGAATTAGCTTCGAAACTTGAGGATGCACCTTGGCCTGCTACCAAAGACGAACTTATTGATTACGCTACACGTTCGGGAGCTCCGTTGGAGGTGCTTGAAAACTTACAGGAAATCGAGGATGAGGGCGAGATATATGACAGTATAGAGGATATTTGGCCTGACTATCCCTCAAAGGATGACTTCCTCTGGAACGATGACGAGTATTAACGTCAACAAGGTATAACAGAAAGCCCTGGCTCGCAAGAACCAGGGCTTTTCGTGTCATGAGGCGGGAGTCCGCCCGGCGTGCAGGTCATCTGGAGATGCTGCCTGCGCGTGTCATTATATTAAAACTGAATGCGTCTGAGTATCTTCGGGGTTGCCCCTGTCATGCCCTCCACAAACTGTCCGGCGTGTTGGCCGCAGTCGTGCAGATAGGATGCGTCGGTCATCAGGCGCAACATGATACGTTCAAAGTCCTCTGCCGAAGCGATGTCGAATCCACCCTGTGCCTTTTTCAGTCCTTGCGCTTCGCGGAACCGCTCGTTGTTGGGACCGAAGATTACGGGCATGTCCCATACGGCTGCCTCGAGCACATTGTGTATACCTACGCCGAAGCCACCGCCCACGTAGGAAATATCGCCGTAGTGGTACACGCTCGACAAGAGTCCAAAACAATCGATCAATAGGCAGTCTGCCTCGCTTGCCGTCGCCTCGGTGGCTTGTGTATAGCGCACCGTCTTGCGGTCGAGCAACTGGTCTATCTGTTTCAGATGGTCTTCCCCAATCACGTGGGGAGCGATGATGAGTTTCCAGTCCTTGTGCTTGTTGAAGAAGGGGATAAAAATCTCCTCGTCTGGCAGCCATGACGAACCAGCCACAAACACCTTGGCCCGCTTGCCGTCGGCGGTTCCCTGCACAAACGACTCCACTATCGGCAACTGTTTGGCTGCCTCCTTGATTTGCAGCACACGGTCGAAACGGGTATCGCCCACCACGTCCACATCGTGGATGCCGATGGTGGCCAACAAGCGGCGCGACTCCTCGTTTTGCACGAAGAAGCGGGTGAAGCAGTTGAGCACTTTGCCGTAGTGACGACCGTACCACTTGAAAAACACTTGGTCTTTGCGGAAGATGCTCGACACGCTGTAGGTAGGTATCTGCCTGTGCTTGAGTACATGCAGATAGTTGTACCAGAACTCATACTTGATGAAAAACGCCATCACCGGCCGCACCGTACGCAGAAATTTGCGGGCATTGCCGATGGTGTCGATGGGCAGGTAGCAGATGATGTCGGCTCCTGCATAGTTTTTGCGCACCTCGTAGCCAGATGGAGAGAAAAACGTGAGCAGTATCTTGTACTGCGGATGCTCCCTGCGAATCTGTTCCATCAGCGGCCGGCCCTGCTCAAACTCGCCGAGCGACGCTGCATGGAACCAGATGTATTGGGCATCGGGCTCCAACTTGTCGCGCAGCACGCCAAACGAGGCACACTCGCCTTTCCACATCTTTCTTACCTTTTCGGAGAAGAGGCTTGCAACCGCCACACCGAACTGAATCAAATAGATGATGACGTTATACATACAATATATATATTAGAGGTAGGCACTCTATTGGTTTGCCCCTTGAGGGGTGGGTGCCGCTTATTGCAGCACCTCGATGGCACGGCGCAGACGCTTGATGGTCTCGGCCTTGCCCAAGAAAGCAGATATGTCAAACATACCCGGACCTTTGCCAATGCCGACCAGTGCCAGACGGAACGCATTCATGATGTCGCCCAGTTTGTAGCCCTTGTCTTCCACCCATTTCATCACCACGGGCTCTTGCCCCTCGATGCTGAAATCGTCGATGGTCTCCAACAGGTCTGCCAGTTCGGTCATCTGCTGTGCCGAGTACTCCTTCCAGCGCTTTTTGACGGTCTTCTCGTCGTACTCCAACGGAGCTATGAAGAAGAATGAGCACAGTGGCCAGAGTTCTTTCACAAAACTTACGCGGTCCTTCATCAGACCTACGACCGTCCTGATGCGCTCCAGCGACTCGTCCACACCGTTGTTGGCCACGATGGGGGCAAACAGGTCGGCTATCTCCTCATTGTTCTTGCGCAGGATGTACTCGTGGTTGAACCAGATACCTTTTTGGTAGTCAAACTTGGCACCACTCTTCGAGCATTTGGTGATGTCGAAGGCCTGGACGAGCTCTTCGAGTGAGAAGATTTCCTGCTCTGTACCGGGATTCCAGCCTAAGAGCGCGAGGAAGTTGACCACTGCCTCCGGGAAATAGCCGCTCTCGCGGTATCCGCTTGACACTTCGCCTGTCTTGGGGTCGTGCCATTCGAGCGGGAAGACCGGGAATCCGAGTCGGTCGCCGTCGCGCTTCGACAGCTTGCCCTTTCCTTCCGGTTTCAGCAGCAGGGGCAGATGGGCGAAACGTGGCATGGTCTCTTCCCATCCGAATGCCTGATAGAGCAACACGTGCAGCGGGGCTGACGGCAGCCACTCCTCGCCACGGATGACGTGCGAAATCTCCATCAAGTGGTCGTCCACGATGTTAGCCAGATGGTAGGTAGGCAGCTCGTCGGCACTCTTGTAGAGCACCTTGTCGTCCAGAATGTCGCTCTTCACCACCACTTCGCCACGAATCATGTCGTGTATATGAATCTCCTGGCCCGGATCAATCTTGAAACGCACCACATACTGGGCACCGTCGGCTATGCGCTGCTTCCATGCTGCCTCGTCGAGTGAGAGCGAGTTGCACATCTGCATACGTGTACGGGCATCGTACTGGAAGTTCTGAATCTCTGCGCGCTTGGCGTCCAGTTCCTCCGGCGTGTCAAAGGCATAGTATGCCTTGCCGGCATCCAGCAGTTGCTGTACATATTTCTTATAGATGTCGCGGCGTTCGCTCTGACGGTAGGGGCCGTGGTCGCCTCCAAAGCTCACGCCCTCGTCGAAACGGATGCCTAACCAGCGAAACGACTCAATGATATACTCTTCTGCGCCCGGAACGAAGCGGGTCGAGTCGGTATCCTCAATCCTGAATACCAAGTCGCCACCATGCTGGCGCGCAAAAAGGTAGTTGTAAAGGGCGGTTCGTACGCCGCCGATATGGAGTGCACCCGTCGGACTGGGTGCAAAACGTACCCTAACTCTTCTTTCGGTCATCATTATAAATTGGAAGATAATGTATTTTTCTGCAAAATTAATGTTTTTTTTCGAGCTTATGCGTATTTTTTTTCGTATTTTCGCAAAATAAACGTATAACTATGTCCATGACTATGAATTTCTATGCATCCAATGGCCGTTATTGGCAAAAGGTTCTCACTCGTATAGGTCTGGTGGCCATCTGTGTCGCTGTCATTGTCTGGTTCCTTCCACGCAACGAGAGCCAGCGTCTGCGCTATGACGTGGGCAAGCCCTGGATGTATGGGTCGTTTATTGCCAAGTTCGACTTCCCCATCTACAAGACCGATGAGGCCATAAAGGCAGAACAAGACTCGCTCATGGAGCTTTTCCAGCCCTACTTCCGTTACGACACGACGGTGGAGACAACCCAACTGCGCAAGTTGAGCGATGCGTTCGGTCAAGATATGCATGGACTTCCCAAGGAGTATCTGCCTGTCATCATAGACCGCTTGCACCGTCTCTACCAGGCGGGCATCATGAGCATGACCGAATACAATGCCATCGGCAAAGACTCGACCGGACTGATCCGAATCGTCAGCGGCAAGGAGGCGCAGAGTGTGCAGGTAAACTGCGTCTATTCCACCATGACAGCCTATGAGCAGCTGTTTCTCGACGAGCGGTTGGGCGTGTTTCGATCCGTCTTGCAGAAGTGTAATCTCAACGAGTATATCGAGCCCAATCTGGTGTACGACAAGGAGCGCAGCGAGACTGAGCAGAATGATCTGCTCAGCGGCATCTCGCCGGCCAGTGGCATGGTGCTCAGCGGGCAGAAGGTAATCGACAGAGGCGAGATAGTAGACGATTACGACTATCGGGTGCTCTCGTCGTATGAGCGCGAGATGCAGCGGCGCAGTGCCGCCACCACCGAGATTACTTCCACGGTGGTCGGACAGATGCTCTTTGTTGCCATCCTTGTGGTGCTTTTTACCACTTATCTCACCCTTTTCCGCAGAGATTATTTCGAGAAGCCGCGCAACATCCTGATGCTCTACGTCATGGTGGCGCTTTTCCCTGTGCTGGTGTCGCTCATGATGGTGCACAATGTCTTCAGCGTCTACATCATCCCCTTTGCGATGGCCCCCATCTTTGTACGCGTGTTCATGGACTCGCGCACGGCTTTCATCACCCACGTCACGATGGTGCTTATCTGTGCGGCGGCCGTCAAATATCAGTACGAGTTTATCATCGTGCAGATCGTGAGCGGTCTGGTGGCCATCTATTCGCTGCGCGAACTCTCGCGCAGGGCACAGGTGTTCAAGACGGCCCTGCTCGTGGCTTTTTCCAGCTGTATCGTCTATCTGGCACTGCAGCTCATGCAGGACAACGATTTTACCAAACTCGACCAGAGCATGTATTATCACTTTGCGGTAAACGGTGTGCTGCTGCTCATCTCTTATCCGTTGATGTACCTGATAGAGAAGACATTCGGCTTTATCTCCGACGTTACCCTCTTCGAACTGTCCAATACCAACAAGGGATTGCTGCGTAGGCTGAGTGAGGTGGCGCCGGGTACGTTCCAGCACTCCATCACGGTGGGCAACTTGGCCGCGGAGATTGCCAATAAGATTGGGGCCAACAGTCTGCTCGTGCGTACGGGTGCGCTCTACCACGACATCGGAAAGATGGAGTCGCCGGTCTTTTTCACCGAAAACCAGGTAGGTATCAATCCCCACGAGAAGATGGCGTACAAGGAGAGTGCCCAGATTATCGTGTCGCATGTCACCGAGGGTGTCAAGGAGGCCGAGAAGGCCAATTTGCCCACGGTCATCAAGGATTTTATCCTCACACATCACGGCCGGGGTATCGCCCGCTATTTTTATATCAAGTACAAGAACGACCATCCTGACGAAGAGGTGAGCACCGATGACTTCGCCTATCCCGGTCCCAATCCCTTTACACGTGAGCAGGCCATCCTGATGATGGCAGACACCGTGGAGGCAGCCTCGCGCTCGCTTACCGATTATACCGAGGAGAGTATCAGCGAACTGGTGGGCAGGTTGATTGACCAGCAGGTGACAGAGGGTTTCTTCAAGGAGTGTCCCATCACATTCCGCGACATCGCGCAGGCCAAGTCTGTGCTCATCGAGCGGCTCATGTCTATCTATCACACCCGTATTCAGTACCCTGAACTCAAAAAATAGGTGCGGGGTGCGGTCTCGCTGCATTTCCCTTGCAATATGGAGACAACGTCACTGTTTGGGCCAAATGCCATGATTGGCGCGCTAATCATGGCATTTGGCACGTCTAAACGTGGCCTTTGGCTCCTGTAACTGCCATTCTTTGTTGGGTGGGGAGAGGCAATGGCAGTTCCTTATGTTGATAAAAATATTCCGAAAAGCTGCACAAACGCATCAGTTTGTGCAGCTTTTCTCATTTTTATTGTTAACGTTTGGTAAATACCTGTGCCGTAAAGAGGAATAATAGAACAATTTATGTAAATTTGCAGCCAATATTTTATAAGTTTTTAAGATGGATAAAAGAAAATTAATCGGCATGGCGCTGGCAATAGTTGCCTTCGCTACGCCTGCAGAGGCAGGCGGACTGTTGACAAACACCAATCAGAATGTCTCGTTCCTTAGAAATCCCGCACGCGACGCCGCCATTGGCATCGATGGCGTGTATAGCAACCCTGCGGGTGTCATCTTTCTTGGCGAGGGTTTCCACCTCTCCATCAATCTGCAGAACGCTCACCAGACCCGTACGATACTTACCGGCTTCCCGTTGTTCCCCAACAACGTCAACAACAATGGCACCGACGTACACGAGTTTCGCGGTACGGCCGACGCTCCTGTCATTCCCTCGTTCCTAGCAGCCTACAACAAGGGCAAGTGGAGCTTCCAGTTCGGCTTTGCCATCACCGGCGGTGGCGGCAAGTGCGAGTTTGATTATGGATTGGGCTCTTTCGAGAAGGTAGTGGCTGGTGTCACCACCTATGCGCCCACCGTCAACGGGCTGTACCAGGCTCTGGGCCAGCTGGGCATACCCGGTATGGCCGGTCATGCTATGGGCAGCAAGTATGGGTACAACTCTTTCATGCGTGGTCGCCAGTATTACTACGGTTTCACTTTCGGATCGGCTTATCAGATTAACAAGAACCTGTCTGTCTATGGTGGTCTGCGTATGCTTTACGGCAGTTCCAATTACTATGGCTATGTGAAGGACATCTCTGTGGAGCACATCGAGGGCGGCAAGTCTGAGATGGTCAACGCGTCTGCCCACTTCGGCGAACTGGCTACTCAGCTCAATCGCTATGCTGGTATGATGGAGCAAGCTGGCAATGCTGAGGCTGCCGCCAAGCTGGCCGGTGCTGCCGGCCAGGTGAATGTGCTGAGCCAGTCTACACAGGACATCGAGCTCAACTGCGACCAGACAGGTTGGGGTGTGGCACCCATCATCGGTGTGGACTATAAGACGGGCAAGCTGAATCTGGCTGCCAAGTACGAGTTCAAGACCCGCATGCGCCTGAAGAACAAGTCGGCCAACAGTTTGAGCGCTGAGGGCATCTCCATGCTTGATAAGTTCAAGGACGGAGCCGAGGTGGCAGAAGACACTCCTGCCCTTCTTGTTGTAGGAGCGCAGTACGAGCTGCTGCCGTCGTTGCGCGTGATGGCCGGTTGGCATCATTACTTCGACGTGGACACCAAGCAGTACACCAAGGAGATGCTCGACGACACCAACGAGTATCTGTTTGGTGCCGAGTACGACATCTCCAAGCGCATACAGGTGAGCGCTGGTATGCAGCGTACGGAGTATGGACTTAAGGATGCCGGCATGAACGACATCAGTTTCAATGTCAACTCTTATTCTTACGGCCTCGGCCTCGGCGTACAGGTTACCGACAAGATCAAGGTGAATGTAGCCTACTTCCAGACACTGTACGACGACTACGATATGACAGAGGGTGTGAGTCCCGCTGTGACCACCAACTCGTTTACACGTACCAACCGTGTGATTGGTGTAGGCGTAGATTTCAAGTTCTAAGCAATGTTGTTTTCCGCCCCAAGGACGGTGGGCGGATCCGGATACACTATATGGCTCATGTGCCGTACGTTCCAGCCCGTTCCGTGTTTGTTGATAGATGGTTAGAGGGTTGGTGGCGCACGGCATGCGAGATTACAATCAATAATATATAGTGTAAATATGAGAAGTGCAAGGATATGGCATCGTCTGTATCCTTGCCTTTTTTCTTATACCGGATCCACGTCGAAGTACAGTTGCAAGGTGGCATACCGCTTGTTTTCCATCAGCTGTTTCTCGGCCAACCGCAGGTATTGGCGGGCCTGCCGGTGGTCGATTCCGTTTTCCAGTTTTACCACAATTTTTCTTACCGACATCGATTTCACCCTTGCCACAGCCGGCTTGTCGGGTCCCAGTATCCTTTCGCCGAACCATTGGCGCAACCGGCCGCCCATCTCTATGCTTGCGCTCTCTACCACTTCTTCCCGGCGGTGTCGCAGATAGATATAGATAAGCCGGTAGTAGGGTGGGTAGTGGAAGAGCCTCCGCTCCTCCATCAGTTCGTCGAAGAAGCCCGTGTAGTCATTGTTCACCACCTGGCCGATGACGCGGGCCTCCGCGTTGCGGGTTTGCAGAATCACCTGCCCGCGCTCCCCCTTGCGACCGGCGCGCCCACTTACCTGTGCCATCATCATGAAGGCATGCTCATAGGCGCGGAAGTCGGGATAGTTGAGCATCGAGTCGGCATCCAGTATGCCCACCACCCCCACATGGTCGAAGTCCAGTCCCTTGCTGATCATCTGTGTGCCCACCAGTACGTGTGTGCGGCCTGCCGCAAAGTCGCCGATGAGCCGCTCATAGGCATTGCGTGTGCGCGTGGTGTCGAGGTCCATGCGCGCCACCTCCACCTCTGGGAACACATCCCGTATCTGGTCCTCTATCTTTTCGGTGCCATAGCCCCTCCCCTTGAGGTCGGTGCTCTCGCAGTTGGGGCAGCGGGTGGGCACGAGGTAAGTATAGCCACAGTAATGGCAAGTCATGCGGTTCTGGTTCTTGTGATAAGTGAGCGACACATCGCAATGCTCGCATTTGGGAACCCATCCGCAGACCCTGCACTCGACCATAGGGGCGAATCCGCGCCGGTTCTGGAAGAGAATCACCTGTTTGCCGGCCGAGAGCGCCGCCCGCATGGCGGCAAGCAGTTGGGGCGAGAACGGGCCGGTCATCATCTTGCGCCGCTTCAGGTCTTTGATGTCCACGACGGTTATTTCCGGCAGCCTGATGTCGCTGTAGCGTGTGGCGAGGGTCACTTTGCCATATTTGCCTGTCGTGGCGTTGTAGTAGGTCTCGGCAGAGGGCGTGGCGGTGCCCAGCAATGTCTTGGCGCCGCACAGCTGGGCCAGTACGATGGCGGCCGAACGGGCGTGGTAACGAGGTGCCGGGTCTTGCTGCTTGTAGCTGCTTTCGTGCTCCTCGTCTACGATGACCAGCCCCAAGCGCTGGAAAGGCAGGAACATGGCGCTCCGTGCCCCGAGGATGATGTCGTAAGGATGGTCCGACAGCTGGCGTAGCCAGATCTCGGCACGCTCCGCATCGCTGTATTTGGAGTGGTAGATGCCCAGCCGGTCTCCAAAGACACTGCGCAGGCGGTCCATCATCTGCACCGTGAGGGCTATCTCCGGCAGCAGGTAAAGCACCTGCTTGCCATCGGCTATCGTCTTGGCTATCAGGTGGATGTACAGTTCGGTCTTGCCGCTCGATGTCACGCCGTGGAGCAGCACCACCTCCTTGGCCATCAGTTGCAGCAGCATCTCGTTGTAGGCTGTGGCCTGTGCGGCGCTCAAGGGCTTGGGCTGGGTGGTCTTGGCTGGCGTAGAGGTGTTGAGACGGCCTACCTCTACCTGATAGGTATAGAGTATCTTGCGGTCTATGAGCGACTTTACCACGGCGTCTGTGCAGTGGCAGACGTTGGTCAGTTCCTCGCGGGTCACCTCATGCACATCTTCTGTCGGCGTGGAGCCCTCGATCGAGTCCCACCGGCTGAGGTGGAGAAACTCGGTGAGCACCTTCTTCTGCTTCAGCGCGCGCCCCAGCATGTCGAGCGCCACGTGCAGGGCCTGCTCGTTGCGCCAAGGCTCACACAGACCGATATAGGTTTCCGTGCGCGGTCTGTAGCCGTCTTCCTGTTTCAGGCCGGCGGGCAAGGCCGCCTTGTACACATCGCCCAGAGGTGCCATGTAGTACTCGGCCATCCACCGCCACAGCTTCAGTTGTACGGGAAGCAGCAGTGGCCGCTCGTCCATGACGGCTATCACCTCCTTGACCTCAAAGTCGGGCTTCACATCGTGCATCCGCAGGGCGATACCCGTGTAGTGCTTGCTCCTGCCGAGCGGCACCAGCACGCGCATGCCGGCCTGCAGCCTGTCTGTCATGCTGTCGGGCAGGGAGTAGGTAAACACTCCATCGAGCGGGAGGGGCAATATCACTTCCACATATCTCATAGCGATGCAAAAATACGTTTTCTCCGATAGCTATCCAAATCTTTTCCCATTTATTTTTTGCCACCCCCGAAATCCTAAATGCGGCATTTAGCCTCCCTAAACGTGGCGTTTAGCCCTCCTAAATGCCGCATTTGGCCTCTTGTCCTGAGTCATCTGTTGCCACTGTCATCAAAAAGAAGCCCCGGAAGATGCAATCGTCTTCCGGGGCCGCTTATACAGGTTGATACAGGTATAGGCTTACTTCAGGTTGGGGTTGATTTCGCCCCACTGCTCTACTGGAGGCAGCGCACCGAGAGCGATAACCTGGTCGCGCATGCCCTCGAGGTGCTTGTAAGAAGCGTCGAGGTTGGCGATCTCGTCCTCTGTACCCATCACAGGCTTGGTGTACACACCGTCGCTGGTGATACGGGTCGGCATAGCCATCATGACGTGGCTGTAGCGTGCTGTGTCGGCATAAGCGCCTGCGGGATAGTAGAACTCTTCACCGCCCATAGCAGCCTCAATCATCTTGACAGCCAGATAAGACGGGCTCTGGAAAGAGCTGCGGCGACGGAGCTCGATAATCTTGGCTCCACCCTGTGTCACTGCGGTCTGCATGGCAGCCCACTCGTCGGCGGTGAGCCCCTTGCCGTTTACGGTAGCCTTGCCGGCGATGATGTCGAGCAGTTTTACGCCGTCAACTGTGGTGGGAGATGCGAATACGGCCATCTTCTCGCCGTGACCGCCGTATGTGTAGGCATTCTCGATGACAGCCTGGCTTACGCCAAAGTGCTTGGCGAGCGCACCCTTGAGACGGGTAGAGTCGAGAGCGGCAAGTGTAGCCACCTGGTTGGGCTTTAGACCCGAGTGAACGAGTGTCACGAGACCGGTAATGTCGGCAGGGTTGAAGATAACCACGCAGAACTTGGCATCCGGACAGTAGTTCTTGATGTTCTGACCCAGTTCTTCAGCAGCCTTTGAGTTGCCTACGAGCAGGTCTTCACGGGTCATACCCTCCTTACGGGGAGCGCCGCCCGATGAGATGATATACTTGGCACCGGTGAAGGCTTCCTTCGGATCGGTGGTCGATACGATGTTGGCATCGTCGAAGCCACACTGGCGCATCTCTTCAGCCACGCCCTCGGCAGAGAAGACGTCGTAAAGACAGATGTTGGGTGTAAGACGAAGCATCAGTGCGGTCTGCACCATGTTGGAGCCGATCATGCCAGCTGCGCCGACAATCACGAGTTTGTCATTGGTTAAAAATTCCATAACTGTTTGTTGATGATAATTATATGATTCTTATATTCCTTTACCCTGTGATAGCCCCTCTTTCGGGCGTGAATAGCCGTTGGATAGGTTTCAATCGCAAAATTACGAAAAAAAGACAGATATACCTTATTTATTTGCCACTAAATTTGTGATTAATTCTTAAAATCGTTACCTTTGTCATGTCCAAATAGCAAATCAATGATGAAAGAAACGATCGTAAAAAGGGTGGATATGTTGAGGGAAGTGATGCGTCGTGAGCGTATCGATGCGTTTGTCTTCCCGAGTACCGATGCGCACAACAGCGAGTATGTGGCCGAGCACTGGAAAAGCCGGGAGTGGATTTCCGGCTTCGACGGCTCTGCGGGCACGGCTGTCGTCACTATGCGCCATGCAGCCTTGTGGACCGATTCGCGCTATTTTCTGGCCGCCGAACAGCAGTTGGCCGGCACGGGATACGAGCTCATGAGACTCAAGGTGGCCGGTACGCCGACCATTGCCGAGTGGCTCGGCAGCGAGTTGGCCGACATCGATGGCGCTGTGGTGGGCCTGGATGGTGCCGTCAACTCCTACGCCACGGTCGAGGCTCTCACCGCCGAACTGCGTGCGCAGGGAGGCATCACGGTGCGGGTCAACTTTGACCCGATGCGTACTATCTGGACAGACCGCCCAGCCATTCCCCTGCATCCCGTGCGCCTGCATCCCTTGGCCTACGCCGGCGAACCGACCCATGAGAAACTCGACCGCCTGCGCCGTGCCCTCCGTGGGAGCCATTGCGACGGTATGCTCGTCTCTGCGCTCGACGATATCGCGTGGCTGCTCAACCTCCGTGGCAGTGATGTCCACTGCAATCCGGTCTTTGTGTCGTATCTGCTGGTCGACTCGCAGCGAGCCACGCTATATATTAATAAGGTGAAGCTCACGGACGAGGTGACGGCCTATCTTGCTGCCGAGGGCGTAGACGTAGATGCGTATGATCGTGTGGGCGAAGGATTGGCCCGCTATTTTGAATACAACATCCTGATGGATGCCGATGAGACCAGTGCCCTCTTGCCGCGGTTGGTGGACAAGCGTACCAAGGTGGTTTTTGCCACCTCTCCCGTCCCCATGATGAAGGCGGTGAAAAACGAGGCCGAGATAGCCGGCTTCCGCCAAGCCATGATACGCGATGGCGTGGCAATGGTCAAGTTCCTGCATTGGCTTCGTCCCGCAGTAGAGGCTGGTGGCCAGACAGAAATGTCCGTCGACCGTAAGCTGACCGCCCTTCGCGCAGAGCAGCCACGCTTCCGCGACATCAGTTTCGATACCATTGCCGGTTACCAGGCGCATGGCGCCATAGTGCACTACGAGGCTACACCCGAGACCGATGCGCCCCTGCGCCCTGAGGGCTTGCTCCTGCTCGACAGCGGAGCCCAATACGACGACGGCACCACAGATATCACCCGTACCATCGCCTTGGGTCCCATCACCGAGGAGCAGCGCCATGTCTATACGCTTGTGCTCAAGGGACATATCCAACTGGAACTGGCCCGCTTCCCGCGGGGAGCGTCGGGCACCCAGATCGACGCGCTCGCCCGGGCTGCCCTCTGGCGCGAGGGCTACAACTATCTGCACGGCACGGGACACGGCGTGGGCTCCTGCCTCAATGTACATGAGGGTCCCCACCAGATTCGTATGGAGTACAGGCCGGCTCCACTGCTTCCGGGCATGACCGTGACTGATGAGCCGGGACTCTATTTGGCCGACCGCTTCGGCGTGCGTATCGAGAACACGCTGCTCATCAGGGAGAGCCTGGCAACCGAGTTTGGCGAGTTTCTGGAGATGGAGTCGCTCACGCTGTGTCCTATCGACAAGACACCCATCGACCGCTCCCTGCTGCTGCCGGAAGAGGTGGAATGGCTCGACCGATACCACCAGACAGTGTATGAGCGCCTGTCGCCCTATCTCGATGATGAGGAGTGCGCGTGGTTGGCAGAAGCCACCTCGCCGTTGGCATAGGAAGCGCTGGAGAAGCGGATGCTGTGTGTGCCGGTCTTCTGAAGAGCGCCGGGAACCCAAACTGTTAATAAAAACAAGAAACCGATAAGGAGCCAGATGGATTCCTTATCGGTTTCTTGTTGCGGATGTGACACGAAGGCGTGTGTCTTATTTCTCGTTGAGTATCAGTTCTATGACATAGTCTATCTCCTCACTGGTCTTGGGCAGTGTCACCAGTATGCCGCCTTTCTCCTGCTTAAAGGCCAAAGGAGCCTTGCCGACAAACTGCATGACTTTTTTCACCTTTGCGGTCAGCGGGAGATAGAGCGCGTCGTCTTGCCTGTCCAGGACGTGGACAAACAGGCGGTTGCCCTTGCGGGTGGATACGCCCCATGAGTGGGGAGCTATATCGCCGCCGCGTGTCCCATAAATCGTTTCTCCGTATTGGCTCATCCATTCGCCCACCTTTTTCAGGTTGGCCACTGCAGTGGCGGGCAGCTCACCGTTGGGCTGCGGGCCGATATTCATCAGTAGGTTGGCATTCTTTCCGGCGGCCTTGACCAGATAGTGAATCAGCGCTTTGGGCGATTTGTAGTTCTGGTCTTCAATCTTGTATCCCCACATGCCGTTCATCGTCTCACAGGTCTCCAAGGGGAGCGCACTGATAGACTGTCCGGAGAGTCCGGCACTGTTTTCACCGGGCAGGTCGCGCTCAAACATCTGGAAGTCTTCGCCTGCATAGGGAGTGCGGTGGTGGTTGTTGCCTACCAGACAGGCGGGCTGCAGCTTGTGAATCAATGCGTATTGCTCTTCCAACTGCCAGTCGAAGTCTTCGGGCTGGTCCCAGACACCGTCAAACCAGATGGCACCTATCGGACCGTAATTGGTAAGCAGTTCGGTCAACTGGTTGTTCATGAACTTGTAGTAACTCTTCCAGTCTCCGTGTCCTTTGGGGCGTCCGGTTCCTTTTCCGGTACGTCCTTGCGGATAGTCGTCGCGTTTCCAGTCCAGGTGTGAGTAATAGAAATGGAGCTTGATGCCTTGTTTCTGGCACTCTTCGGCCAATTCTTTCAGCACATCGCGCTTGAAAGGAGTGGCATCCACAATGTTGAAGTCTGACTCTTTGGTGTCGAACATGGAGAAACTGTCATGGTGTCGGCTGGTGATGCAGATGTATTTGGCACCAGAAGCCTTGATGGCAGAAACCCATTCTGCTGCATTGAAACGTGAGGGGTAGAATCCGGAAGCCATTTTGGCATATTCATCCCGGTCAATGTTGCGGTTGTGCATATACCATTCTCCTTGGGCGGTCATGCTGTAGATGCCCCAATGGAGGAAGATACCGAACTTGTTGTCTTGGAACTCCTGACGTGCTTTCAAGTTCTCGGGCGTGGGAGTGTAACCAGCACCCGATTGCTGTGCAAATAGGGAGCTTCCGGCCAGTAACGACATGGTTGTGCTAAGGCAGATTTTACGTATCAGTTTATTTTTCATATTATAATAATGTTTCTTACTGCAAAGATAGTGCAAACCGAATGCAATAAAAAGAAAAAACCAAAGTTTTTTCGCTTTTTATTGCTGAGGTGCCGCCTGTCTGCAACAAATTCAAGCACTTGGTGTCGCTACAGCTACGCTCGACCTCGACCTCGACCTTGGCGTTGGCGGCAAGGTGGCACTGTGGTGAGTGGTAGTAGGAGGGTAATCATATCATCCTTTTTTAAAGAAAAGCAAGCCCATCCTTTTCAGTAGTAACTTATCCGACAAGTTTTGCCTCACCTTGTTATTGGAACGCAGCGAGGTTGTTGGTGCTTTCCAGTTTCGCCTCCAGTTTGTCTTCAAGCGCCGCGAACAGGTCAAGACCAGTAAGTTCCTCTGCCTCGTCCACGGAGAGGGTGGCAGTCTTGTACGACTGGCGGCTTTCGTCGTTGTAAAAATAAAAAGCGATAGCCTTTTCGTGTCCCGGACGCAGGGAGAGGATGGCCTTGAAGAAGCCTTCGGGCACGTCGATGGCGTGGTCGATTCCTATCTGTTCGTGACGGCGGTTATCGTACACAGGTCCGCAGACGATGTAGAGCTTACCCTCGTTTTTGGCCCATTCGCGGCATTTCATCTCTAACTTGTTCCATGCTCCGCTGTTGAGAGATCCTGTCTGTGGACACATGTTGGACATGTAGAAGCAGTCGTGCATCGCCTCCTCGCTCCACTTCATATCGCCCGCCGGACACATATGGCCGCGATCATAGCCCGACCCTTTGTAATCGTAATAGTCTACGCGGTAAGGCGTGGGGATAGACGGATCTGCCCAAAACTTGGTACTGCGCTCCACGGTGCCATCGGTGTGGTCTGCGGTGAGGCACCAAGCCGACCAGTTGGGCGTGTTGTGCGTCTGGTTATACGACAGCGTGAATCCTGTGTGCCGGATTGTCATCTCCTTGTCGCTGTAGGCCGGCAACTCATAATTGGCAGCATCTTGCTCTGTGCCTACGGCAACCGTGGTGTCGGCTTGGGAACTGTCTGACGGGGCGGCAGTCGCGGACGAGGCCGACGATTGTTTGCATGCTTGTAGTGAGGCTACAAACAAGGCGATGTATAAAAAGTATTTGCTCATGCTTGTTTTTCTGCAAAGGTATGACATTCTTCCCGTATATCAGAACGCTCTGCCTGAAAAAAACATTTGGACGGCATTTTTTTTCATGTGCTGTAGTGAGGATGGGTAAAGAAAAAAAATGGAGGGAAAAAGCGTAGATTTGAAAAATAAATGTATCTTTGTAGAAAATAGGAAGTATGCTGGCAAGCTGAGCAGGGCTCATGGTGCCCAATTAGCACTATCATACCATTATGAAACCATACTGAAAACCGTTATGAATATAAAATACTGTCTTGTTTGTGCGCTGTGGGCAACTTTGATGTGTGCTTGCGCCGATAAGTCGCGGACTTGGCATATCGGCGTATCGCAATGTAGCGAGGACATATGGCGTTACAAACAGAATAAGGAGCTCGAAGCCGGAGGCTATGCCAATAGCAACGTGCGGCTGGAATTTGCCTCGGCCGACGATAATGACAGCCTGCAAATCAGTCAGATACAGCATTTTATCGACGAAAGGGTAGACTTGCTCGTCGTGGCACCCAACAAGGCGGCTACCTTGTCGGCTGTGATAGACCGCGCGTACGACCAGGGCATCCCTGTAGTACTCTTTGACCGCAAGACCAACAGCGAGAAATATACGGCGTACATGGGAGCCGACAACTATGAGATAGGTCAGACAATGGGCAATCTCATCGCCACGGGCATGGGAGGCAAGGGAACGCTTGTGGAAATCACCGGGCTCAAGGGCTCTTCGCCGGCCATAGAGCGGCATCGGGGCTTTACCGACGCGCTCAAGGCTTATCCCGGCATTACCGTCGTCGCTTCAGAACTTGGCGATTGGACCGAGCGCAGCGGCGAGCAGGCCATGACCGAACTCTTGCGTCGCTACCAAGGGCCGATAGACTGCCTGTTCGGCCACAATGACCGTCTGGCGCTGGGCGCCCGCAAGGTGTTGCTGGCACGTGGCTACAAAGCGGTGAAATACTATGGCGTGGATGCGCTGCCAACGCCCGGTGGGGGAGTGGAATGTGTGCAGAAAGGCATTTTGCAGGCCACCTATATCTATCCCACGCATGGTTTGGAACTGATGCGGTTGGCGCTGAACATTCTGGAAAACAAACCCTATGAGCGCAACAATGTGCTCCACTCGGCGGTGGTGGACAAGACCAACGCAGACATGCTGATGCTCCAAAGCAAGGAACTGCAGCGCACCAGTGATAATATTGACCTGTTGCATGGCAAGGTAGATCAGTATTTTCTGCAAATCAACCTGCAACGCAAGCTCATCATCTTTTTTGTGACTTTCATTGTCGTCGTCATGCTGCTCACCCTACTTGTCTATCGTTCTTATCTTACCAAGGCAAGGCTCAATGAAGAGCTATGCCAACTGAACGGCAAACTCGGCCGCCGTAATGAGGAACTACAGAGCCTCTATCGCCAACTGGAAGACATGGCCGATGCCCGCATGGTGTTTTTCACACAGATAGGCCATCAGTTGCGAACGCCCCTCACGCTCATAGCTGGTCCTGTAGAAAAACTGTTTGCTGACAAGACGCTGCAGGGGACAGTCCGCAAACTGGTGGAGATGATGCACCGTAACATGAAGACACTTACCCGCTTGGTGGACGAGATGGTAAACGTGCGTGAGATAGATGTGGAAAAACTGGAAGTGCCTGAGGATGCGGCACCATCCCCGGTGCCTCTTCCCGGGGAGGTTGAGGCTGACACCGATGAGGAAATGGCCGATGCGGGAAAGCCCGAGATACTGGTAGTAGACGACAATGCTGATGTGAGATACCTCGTCAGGTCTGTCCTGAGCGCACATTACCGTGTGGTACTGGCTGCCAATGGCGAGGAAGGACTGGCCGCGGCGCGCCAACGGGTGCCCGACTTGGTGGTGAGCGATGTGATGATGCCCGTTATGGACGGGTTGGCGATGTGCCGTGAACTGAAGCAGGATGCCGTGACCTGCCACATCCCTGTGGTCATGCTTACCGCCCGCGTGCTGGAGAAACAGCGTGCCGAAGGATATGCCCACGGAGCCGACGCTTATATCACCAAGCCGTTCTCAGCCGAGGTGTTGCTGGCCCGTATCGAGAACCTGCTGACCTCACGTAAGACACTTCGTAAGGTTTTTGCGGCCGGAATCGCCGAAAGTGAGGTCGGGAATGGTGAGCCGGTATCTGCAGGGCAAATCGGTACGGAGGGGCCAATGGATGGGAGAGACAATTCCTTTGTCATGCGCATCCGTGAGGTCATCCAGACCAATCTTGGAGATCCCGATTTCAGTGTCGAGCGAATCGGCAGCGAAATTGGAATGAGTCGAGTACAGCTCTATCGTAAGGTGAAGGCATTGACAGGAATGTCGCCTGTGGAACTGCTACGGTGTTCGCGCGTGGAACGTGGCAAGATGCTGCTCGAGACCACTGATAAGAGCATATCGGAGATAGCGTATGAGATAGGATTTAGTGCTCCGTCTTATTTTGCCAAATGTTTCAAGGACGAGTACGGAAAGAGTCCTGGTTCATGGAAAGAAGAGCGGGCATAGATACTTGAAAGAATAGGATGTGGCATATTGTGTAAGTCAAGAGGTTTGGATGGGATTCTGCTGTGAATGATAAAAATCGTTCAAAGGCTGTCAAAAATGATACATCGCAACATTTTTGACAGCTGATGAACGTTTTTTTCAATGTATGAAACGGCCTTTGTCATAAATTTGCAGCAGAATTTTCAAACCAATAACTAAAAAACAATTGCAATGAAACATCTGAAAAGATTACTAATGAGTATGTGTGCTCTGATGGCATGTACCATGATGTGTGCACAAAAATTAGAAGCAAATGGTACGGTGGTGGATCAGACCGGTGAAACCGTCATCGGTGCGACCGTGATGGAAAAAGGAACTACCAATGGTGTCATCACCGATATTGACGGCCGTTTCAAGATTATGGTGGATAAGGGAGCCACGCTTGTGGTTTCGTTTATCGGATTCAAAAACACGGAAGTGGCTGCCGGCACAGGCCTCACCATCACACTTAAGGAAGATGCATCGGAACTGAACGAAGTGGTGGTAACCGGCTACATGACCGAAAAGAAGGCAAGTCTTACCGGCTCGGTGTCGGTGGTTAAGATGAAAGAGGTGGCA
>SFKY01000086.1 GCA_004554665.1 Bacteroidales bacterium | reverse complement strand
CGGATCTGGTCTATTCCAAGGGACAGCAAGAGACATTTACCAGTCCAGAATTGAAAGACTATATCTCCAAGCAGATTAACCGAGGCAGCAGCAATGTGGTGCAATACCAAGTGGAATACCACAAGCGCATCGCCTCCTCCTTTGCTTCTTTCATCCTTACCATCATCGGTTTCTCGCTCTCTTCGCGTAAACGAAAAGGAGGAATGGGACTCTATTTAGGTATCGGTCTGGCCTTGAGTTTCACCTATATCATGCTTCAGACCGTATCCTCGACCTTTGCCATCAATGCGGGCTTCCCCCCGATGTTGGCTGCATGGGTGCCCAATCTGATTTTTGCCTTTGTGGCCTATTTCTGTTATCGGCAGGCACCCAATTAATCGTAATGGCCTACGTGGCCGCAATTAAAGAATGAATTATGTATTTTGATGAATTAGATTTGAACAACAATGTGCTGGATGCGCTTTACGATATGCACTTCGATGAGTGCACACCGGTGCAGGAAAAGTGTATTCCAGAGATTTTAGAGGGACACGACGTGTTGGGTGTGGCACAGACAGGAACCGGAAAGACAGCTGCCTATCTGTTGCCGATACTCTCCAAGCTCGACGATGGCGGTTATCCGAAAGATTCCATCAACTGTGTCATCATGTCTCCGACCCGTGAGCTGGCGCAGCAGATTGATCAGGCTTTCCAAGGCTTCGGCTATTATCTTAATGGTGTGAGCAGCGTGGCGGTGTATGGCGGCAACGACGGCAACCGTTTTGATCAGGAGACCAAGGGCATGCGTATGGGAGCCGATGTGGTGATAGCCACCCCGGGCCGTTTTATCAGTCACATCAATATAGGCAATGTCGATTTGAGCAAAACTTCCTTTTTCGTGCTCGATGAGGCCGACCGTATGCTCGACATGGGATTCTCAGAGGATATCCTGAGCATTGCCAAACTGTTGCCGAAAGACTGCCAGGTCATCATGTTCTCGGCCACAATGCCCAAGAAGATAGAAGAGTTGGCCAAGACCCTGCTCAAGCATCCCGTAGAGGTGAAGTTGGCCGTCAGCAAACCTGCCGAAAAAATACAGCAGAGTGCCTATGTCTGCTACGAATCGCAAAAACTGGGCATCATCCGTGGCATGTTCAAGGACAATGATCTGAAGCGTGTCATCGTCTTCTGTGGCAAGAAGGCCAAGGTGAAGGATGTGAGTCGCGCGTTGGCCAAGTCGAAGATTTCGGTAGGCGAGATGCACTCCGACCTTACACAGGCCGAGCGCGACGATATGATGTTCCGTTTCAAGAGCGGGCAGATAGATGTGCTGGTGGCTACCGATATTGTGGCACGCGGTATCGATATCGACGAT
This sequence comes from Bacteroidales bacterium, assembly GCA_004554665.1. Classification (GTDB taxonomy): domain Bacteria; phylum Bacteroidota; class Bacteroidia; order Bacteroidales; family Bacteroidaceae; genus Prevotella. The sequence continues at coordinate 8,664 of SFKY01000086.1, read as the reverse complement.
ATTGCGATGGTCATCAACTACGATGTTCCCCACGATGCCGAGGACTATGTACACCGTATCGGACGTACTGCAAGGGCAGATCGCGATGGTGTGGCTGTCACCTTTGTGAGCGAGGCCGATATTCCTGCTTTTAAGGACATAGAGTATTTCTTGGAGAAAGAGATTACCAAGAACCCGTTACCCGAAGAAGTGGGTGAGGGACCCGACTACAAGGGAGGCAAGAAGAAGGCGAAGGCCATCCGCAGACAGAGCCGCGACACCAATGCCCACAAGCGCAAGCCCCGTAAAGACAAGGAGCGCGAGGCAGGGGCAGCCGCTGCGCAGCAGGCTCCTGCCGACAAGCAGGAGGAAACACGCAAGGAAGCCAAGCCGCGCAAGCCGAAGCCACAGCGCAAGAAGGAAGACCGTCACCGCGAAGACAACAACAAGCCCGAGGCCAAGCAGGAACAGAAGGGGGCACAGCAGCCGCAGGGTGAGCACCGTGAGGACCGTCCCAAGAAGCGTCGTAACCGCAATCGGAAGCCCAACCGTCCAGCGGGTGCAACCGCTGATAACCAGTCGGCCATACATGCTGCCAAGCCTGCCCAGCAGCGTACCCAGCAGCGCGAGGAACGCAAACCGATGGCCAAGGAGCAGGAGAGCGGTATCAAGAACTTGCTGAAGAAGCCGCTCAAGTGGCTCAAATCGTTCGGCAAGAAATAGTGACCGATTGTACAATAATACAGACAACAACATACCATTATGATGACTATCAGACAAGCTGTAAGAGAAGACGTGCCGCTTATCCTCGATTTTATCAAAGGCATTGCCGCCTACGAGAAGATGTCGGCTGATGTGAAGGCCAACGAGGAGATGATAGCTTCTGAAGTGTTCGACCATCATCGTGCAGAAGTCATCTTCGTCGAGGAAGACGGCAAACCAGTGGGCTTTGCCCTCTATTTCTACAATTTCTCTACCTTTGTCGGCCATTCGGGGCTCTATCTCGAAGACCTGTTTGTCTATCCCGAGTATCGGGGCAAGGGTTATGGCAAGGCTCTCTTCATGTATCTGGTGCGGATGGCCGTGGCCCAAGGTTGTGGCCGCATGGAGTGGGTGTGTCTCAACTGGAATCAGCCCAGCATCGACTTCTATCGCTCGATGGGAGCTGTTCCCATGAGCGAGTGGACCACCTATCGGCTAACGGCAGACACCATGCGGGCGTTGGTAGACAAGGCGTAGCGGTCTGTTGCCGGCTTTATAGTGTAGATTTTTTATCAGTAAAAAAGGCTCCTGCCTTTGTTTCGCGCTTCCCTGAAGGACTTTCTTCCGCGTTGCAAAGGCAGGAGCCTTTTTGTCTGTAAGCAGCCGTTGTTACTTCTCGGCAGCGTGCTTGCGTGAGTAGATGCCCATATTGTCAGACGGTTTGAAGACAATTTTTTCATGGGCCTCAATCTGTATCTTCTCGCCGGTGGCAGGATTGACGCCTTGGCGGGCCGGTACCGTCTTGACAAAGAATCGGCCAAAGTCGGGGATGGCCACTTCATTGTCGCCTTCACAGATGTTGTCTGCTATCACGCCCAGTACGGCGTTTACATACAGGTTGGCTTCAGTCTTGGAGATGCCGGCCTTCTCGGCCACGGCTGCAGTAAGTTGTGTCTTGTTCATTGTTCCTCTTGCTTTTTGATGGTTTGAAGCGAGTGGGGGGCTCCTGCCCTTTTCGCCGTTTAGACTGCAAAGGTACGAAAAGTTTTGGGAAACTTACCGATTCGTTCTCCAAAATATTATCATCCTACCAGCACTCTATGTCCTTGGCTATCTCCGGGAACTGCGATTTGCTGAAATGCGGGTCCTTGCCTTGCCGCTTCTGTTGGCGATAGTCGTCGAGTAGGCGGAAAGCGTATTTGCCCAAGATCAGGATTGCTATCAGGTTGCAGGCGGTAAGACAACCCATAAACACGTCGCCGATGTTCCAGACAAAATCGAGGCTGGCCACAGCGCCGATGATTACAAATACCCCGGCGGAGAAGAGACGGTACACTGTAATCACCCACCGCTTGGAGGTGAAGTAACGGATATTGGCCTCGCCGTAATAGTAGTTGCCGATGATGCTGCTGAAAGCGAAGAGGAAGATGGCGATGGCCACAAAGTAGATGCCGGCAGCTCCCACTTGTGAGGAGAGGGCATTCTGGGTGAGCACGATACCGTTGAGCTCATTGTCCTGATACACGCCGCTCACCAGGATGATGAATGCCGTGCAACTGCATAGTAGCAGCGTATCGGTAAATACGCCGAGCGCCTGAATCAGTCCCTGTTTGGCCGGGTGTGTGGTGGTGGCTGTTGCTGCCACGTTGGGTGCTGAGCCCTCGCCGGCCTCGTTGGAGAACAGGCCGCGCTTGATGCCTGCCATCATCGCCGCTCCCACACTGCCTCCGATGGCTTGATCGAAGCCGAAGGCGTTTTCGATGATTACTTGAACAACATGTGGAAAAATGCTTATATTCATGATGATGACGACAATCGATAAAACGAAAAATCCGATGGCCATCACGGGTACCAGCACACTGCTTACCTTCGCAATTCGCTGGATGCCACCAAAGACGATGGCGATGCCCATTGCTGCCAATGCGATACCCGTGACCACGGGTGGCAGGCCAAACGCCTCTTGCCATGCCCCACAGATGGTGTTGGCCTGAATTGAGTTGTAGGACAAGCCGAAGGTGAGACAGATGAGCACGGCAAAGAGCGATGCCATCCATCGGCAGTGCAGTCCGTGAATCATATAGTAGGCCGGGCCGCCCACAAACGAGTCTTTGGAGCGTCGCTTGTAGAGCTGGGCGAGTGTGGACTCGACAAAGGCAGAGGCTGCGCCCACGAGCGAGGTGACCCACATCCAGAAGATGGCACCCGAGCCGCCTATGGCGATGGCCGATGCCACACCTGCCAGATTGCCCGTGCCTACACGGGTGGCAACCGACACGGCAAAAGCCTGAAACGACGAGATGTGTTTCTCGCCTTGGCGGGGTATGACCGATTCGGAGAGCAGGCGCACCATCTCACCGATCATGCGAAACTGGGCAAAGCGCAACCGCCATGTGAAGTAGAGACCGCATCCGATGAGCATGGCAATGAGAAAATGACTCCACATAAAGTCGCTGATCATGGAGATGGAGGCGTTGAGCCAACTGTCTGGAGCAAACAATTCTGTCATATTGAAATGTATTTGTGATAATCGTTTTGCAAAAATACACAATTAATTTCAAATATGTGTCAAAGTGTAATGAAAATATGTTTTCGAAATGCAAAATAAAGCCCCAATGGCATCCTTGGTTGAGCATTTTGTTGCTTCTTGAGGATGGGAGGGAGCAGCGTAGGGTTGTCGTTTCCAAAACCTAAATGCCATGATTAGCGCGCTAATCATGGCATTTAGGTGGGCTATTTGCCGTCTTTAGCCATTGCGGTTACGGCAACGGTACCGGATAGTTGTATTGGTCAAAATATTGATGCTGCGGTTGGTTGTACCATACGCCCTCCACGCTGAGGCCGATGGTAAGACTGCGGTTGACATGATATAGGGCACCCACCCCCAGCACATTGGCACCGGCTGCCCCCATGCCAGCGCCCATCGGTCCCATGCCCATCCATCCGTAGAGAGGACTGCACAGGGCGTAGCGGTTGGGATAGCCGTAGGTGTAGTAGCGCTGACGGTACGAGCCATAGTTGTTGGCCAGTGAGAGCTGGCCATAGGCGTACAGTTCCCACTTATCGTTGATCTTGTAACCCAGCATGGCGTAGAGTCCGGCATCGCGGTAGCTGTCGCCGCCCCACATGATGTTGTTCAGATAGCCACCTCCGGCCAGCCACCACTTGCCGTCGCGCGAGAGGGGAGACAGGTAGGCAGCGCTGAGGGTCTGTCCGAAGCCGCCGTGATGCGGCACCCCTTTGCCAAAGGTGGCAAAAGCCGACAGGTCTATCGACACGTTGAGTCCTTGGTGCAGTCCCCATCCGTAGGTAGAGGGCATCAGCGGGGGCTGCAGAGATTCCTGCTCTCGTGTCTCTGTAGTCAGCTGCATAGGCTTGCCGCCATAGACAGTGACCCGACCCTCATTGTAGATGGTGTCGCCGGGCAACAGCCATCCGCTGCGTGGGTCGTCGGCACTGTGCAGGGGACCTTGGGCGATGCGCTGGGCCATCATGGGAATGGTCGTGGCCAAGGCTATGAAGAGGAACAGATATTTTTTCATAGTTGCAAAATTACCCATTTCATCGCAGATAGCGCTGTAGTGGTCATTAAAAATGCTGAATTTATTTTGTCTCTTAACCTTTTTATAGTACTTTTGTCGTCAGTTAAAACTAAAAACGTAATAGACAATGGGCTTTTTCAAGTCATTATTCGGTTCAGCAGTCGAGAATCCCGAAGAAAAACGCCAAGAAGAACTGGCCAAGAAGTTTGATGTACTCAAATATGACGGCGTGCGTGCCCTGCGTAGCGGGCAGATGGCGTATGCCAAGCAGTGTTTCACCCATGCCTTGGAAATAAAGGACGATCTGGAGGTGCGCGACTACCTGTCAGAGGCGCTGATGCGCAGTGGTGAGATGCTCCCGGCGCTGGAGCAGTTGCGGCTGCTGTGCGAGGCGCAGCCCGACAATGGGCGCATCTATGTGCGCATGGCACAGGCAGCCTATATGTTGGAAGACTACACGGCCATGGCGCAGGCTTGCGAGAAGGCGCTTGCCATCGACGCTGAAGACATTCTTGCGCTTTATCTCTATGCACGTGCCTATAGGGGACAGCACAACCCTATCCTTGCGGTGGCCATGCTGACCAAGGCCATCGCGTTGGACGAGCATTATGGCGATGCCTATCTGCTCCGGGGAGAGATTCTGCTGGAGATGGGCGATGTGGAAGGCGCTGCCCAGGATGCTGACCTGTTGCTGGAGCGCAATCCGGGCCATGAGGATGTGCTGATGCTCAAGGCGCGTGTGGCCGAGGCTGCGGGCAGGCACGACGAGGCCCTGGCGCTCTATGGTCAGGTGATCGATGCCAACCCTTTCTGTACGGCAGCCTACAAGGAGCGTGGAGCCATCCGCTATGCCACGGGCGACAAGGAGGGTGCCAGCGAGGATATGCGCCAACTGTTGGAGTTGGAACCGGGCATGGCCGACAGTCTCACGGGCCAATATCAGGCAGAGGGAAAAGACTGAACACAGTTGCCATTCGATAATAATAAAAACCTAAAGATATGAGAAAAGCACTTTTTGTCCTATCCCTGTTATGGGCAGGGAGCCTATTGCCGTATCTCTGTGCGCAGGATAAGGTTCCTTATCGTTACGAGAGTGTGTCTGCTCCGTGGGAGGAGCGTTTTGGCAACCATCGTGCCGTGCTTCAGATAGACGAGCCTGCTACAGTGGTTGACCTCGATTTCCAGTGGCGCCGTCCGGACAATGCGGTGGGCAACCATCGCCTGCTCATCGTCCATGCCGAGAGTGGCGATACGGTGCCCAATATCTATCGGCATACGGTCAACAGCGAGCGGTGCCACATCTCGTTTGGTCCTGTAAGCCGCAAGGGTACCTATTATTTTTATTATCTGCCTTATCAGGTGCAGCCCGGTGGCGGCTCGTATTACCGCAACTACTATCCGCAGGAGCCAGCTCCACAGGAGGCATGGGAGGCGCAGCGCAGGCTGGGCGGCACGCCGGCCACGGCCCGGGTAGTGAGGGTGGAATCGCGTAGCGCGTTTGACAGTTTTTACCCGATGGAGGTGATCGCCACGGAGGCAGAGGTGCAGCGTTACTGCAGGCAGTATGGGAGCGGACGGGCGTTTTACCTCTTCGCGGAAGACCGCAAGCGGCCTGTGCGCATGCGCCATCGGTTGCCCAGCTGCTGGATGGCGCAGCCGCAGGGTAGGGGATTTGCAGGTACGGCGGCCCCCAACGAGTACTATGCTTTTCAGGTGGCGCTGTGGTCGCCGGATCGGGACATCGAGGATATCAGCTACCATATCAGCGACCTGAAGAGTGGCACTGCATCGTTGCCCTCTTCCTCGGTTACGTGCTTCAATCTCGAAGGAATCAATCCTTCTGGCAAGGCTTTTACCCATCATGTCTCCGTACCCACCGGCACGGTGCAGGCACTCTGGTTTGGTGTAGACATTCCGCACGATGCTGCCTCAGGGCGCTATACAGGCACGCTGACGCTGAAAGACAAGCAGGGACGTGCCTGTACGATTCCCGTTGCCATCACCATACAGGGCCAGCCTTTGGCAGACCGTGGCGACAGCGAACCGTGGCGGCACAGCCGGTTGCGCTGGCTCAACTCTACGTTGGGACTGGACGACACACCTACCCAACCCTATACGGATATCACGTTGACAGGTAACAATTTTCGGTGTCTCGGCCGTAGTGTCACTTTAGACCGAAAGACCGCGCTTCCAGCCCGCATTACGGCTTGGGGTCGCGATGTGTTGTCGGCTCCCATGCGTTTTGTCATCGAGACTGATCAAGGCATTAAGTCTCTGAAAGGTACGTTCAGGCAACAGGCGTTGACCAAGGGCAGGATGGCCGGCTGCTGGCAGGCAGAGGACGAGGACTTGGTGCTTGAGGCTGCGGCCACGTACGAGTTTGACGGTTGGGTCAACTATATCTATACCCTTACTCCCAAGCGCCCGTTGCATGTCAAGGACATCAGGTTGGAGATGGATATGCGCAACGAGGTGGCCCAACAGTTCTTGGGTGCCGGCCTGCCTGGGCAAGACACCCCCAACAGTTATCAAGGCAAGTGGGACACGCCGGAGATGACGGTCAACCACCATGGGGTCTCCATTCCTGTGGACAAGCAGCAAAACTGGCTATGGCCCTTCGACAGCTTCTGGATGGGCAACGCCCATGCCGGCATACACTGTGAGCTGAGGGGAAGTACCTATACAGGACCGCTACTCAATGCCTACCGTCCTCCTTATCCTGAAAGCTGGCACAATGGAGGCAAGGGAGGGTTCAGTCTGCACAAAGGCAAGCAGCATACCAGCATGACCGTCTATAGCGGTGAGCGTATGTTGCAGGCAGGCAAGGCCGTATCTTTCGATTTTTCACTGCTCATCACGCCTGTGAAGCCCATCGACCTGCACGATCAGTTTACCAACCGCTATTATCACAATGGCAGCAAACCCGTGCCGACGGATGCCGATGTGGCGGCAGGGGTGAAAATCATCAACATACACCATGCCAACGAGTATCATCCGTTTATCAACTACCCCTTCCTGACGGTCGACAAACTGAAGGATTTTACCCGTACATGGCACCAGAAAGGACTGAAGGTGAAACTCTATTATACCCTGCGCGAACTGAGCAATGCCGCTACCGAGATATGGGCCATCCGAAGTCTTGGTACCGAGATATTGCGCGGTGGCGACGGCGGTGGCTTCCCGTGGCTCCGCGAGCATTTTGTCACTGGGTATACCCCACAGTGGTATCAGCATTTTGACCATCAGGACGAGACGGGAATTGTGGCCGATGCAGCCATACTGACTACCGAAAGCGATTCGCGCTGGTACAACTACTATATAGAGGGCCTGAGATGGATGATAGAGACGATGGATATAGACGGCATCTATCTGGATGATGTCTCGTTTGGCCGCGACATTCTCAAGAGGATGCGCAGGGCAATGGAGAGTGTCAAGCCCGGCTGCATCATCGACCTGCACAGCAATACCGGTTTCTCGCGCGGTCCGGCCAACCAGTATGCCGAGTTTTTCCCCTATATCGACAAACTGTGGTTTGGGGAGAGTTTCCTCTACGACCGTATGACCCCGGCCAACTGGCTGGTAGAGTCTTCGGGCATTCCTTTCGGTCTTACGGGCGATATGCTGTACCGTGGCGGCAATAAGTGGCTGGGCATGCAGTACGGCATGACGGTGCGCCATCCGTGGGAGACTGAGGGAGTGGTCTGTGACCCGCGTGTGGTGTGGAAGGTATGGGATTCGTTCGGCATTGCCGATGCCCGTATGCTTGGGTATTGGGAATCTAATCCGGCTGTACAGTCTTCGGACGATGCGGTCAAAGTGACAGCCTACGAGCATGATGGCCGTGTGCTGCTGTCGGTCGGCAACTATTCGGACACCCTCAAACATGTCCGTCTGCATATTGACTACAAACAGTTGGGACTGAAGAAGGGGGCGTATCGGCTGAAAGCCATGCCGATTCCCACTTTCCAGCAGGCAGGCGAGTGGTCGTTGACCGATGCCATCCCCGTGGAACCTCGCAAGGGCTGGCTGCTCCTGTTGGAGGCTTTGCCCTGATGGAGGGTGCAGTCTTAAAGGCTATTCTGCATGCCACTCGCATCGTCCAGCCTGTAGGGATACACCGAGGTGTGTCCCTACGAGTGGCTGCGGGTTTTGAGGGTGTTGCAGAACCTCGAAAAATCCAAAACAGCAATTTGTAACCCATTGATAATCAAGCTGTGTTTTTGGAAATTTTTGCCTAAAACAGAGTTCTGCAACACCGCCAACAATATGGATACATCAAAATGTGTTTCCCCATAAGAAATTAGATATATACATTCTCCATGAACCGATTGGGGAGAATTGTCATTTTTATAATTGGAAAAAATATATTGCCTTTTCCTTCTTTAAATCGATTTTTTGCAGTATTTTTGTGGAAAAATGATGTGATATGAGTACAAATGTGTTG
>SFKY01000013.1 GCA_004554665.1 Bacteroidales bacterium | reverse complement strand
CACCATGTGCAGGAAACCATCAAACTCGGGATGACCCTTCAACAGGGTTGTAAAGATGGAACGATTTGATTCAGGCAACATTTTCCAATGAGCAATCTCGTCCATCAGCAAGTCTCTTGCCTTCTCGCAATCATTCACTGGATTATTCATCTGGTCATTCAACAACTTATCGTCTTTGACAAGCCTATGATAAGGGCGCTGGGGAAACAACAGCGGCGACATGTAGAGTGTATCCACCAATCTCCAAGGACAACCCAGACCGTCAAACAGATACTTGGCATCATGGCAGACAATGTTATGGCCACACAAATAGTCTACATCTGCCAAAAAACCAAACAGGCCATTCTTTGAATTATTATGATAAACCGCATCATCATAACGCAATGCACCAATATCGTGGATGTTATGATCTTTTACCCCCGTCTCTATGTCCACTACCGCATATCGTGAAGGGTCATAGGTGGACTTATGCTTCTTATAGACAGCGTCTGTTTCAAAGCCATCTTGTTTCTTTTTTCCTACAAATTTGCTCCAAAATGATGCCATTTCCTTTTTTCAGTTCTTCTGTCAGAGATATATGAACATACAAACTTCCAGCCCACTATTCATAATGGGAAACCACATGAAAACTCTTATTTGTTCCTCACTATTTCCTATGCTCGACTGTTCGGCGGTAAAATTAATAAAAAGACTTGAATATGACAACACTATCCTCCAAAAAAGTACCCCCACATGGCCATGCAGGCTATGCGGGGGTACTTTTGGGGGAAATGATGACAAGAGTTTACTTCTCATCCTTGCTTCGGATATACTCTTCGTACTCGGCTATCTCACGCTCGCCGATATGCGAGAGGCCATAGTGCTCGGCATGCTGGCTCACATCCAGACCCACACGCTCGCTCTGGGCGCTCACACGCATGGGGATGAGGCGGTCTATGAGCCAATAGCCCAGATAACTCATGCCAAAGGTGTAGACAATGACGATGGCCACAGCCAGCAGGTGGTAGAGGAAGACCACGAAGCCCTCCCAAGTGCCGGCTATCAAGCCTTCTTGGATGAAGATGCCAGTGAGCACGGTGCCGAAGATACCGCCCGTGCCGTGGGTGGGAAACACGTCGAGGGCATCGTCTACACGGCTGTGGCTACGCCAATACACGGCCACGTTGCAGATGATGGTGATGACAAAGGCGATAAAGATGCTCTGCCCCACGGTGACATAGCCCGCGGAGGGAGTGATAGCCACCAATCCGACCACACAACCCACGGCTGCACCCACGGCCGACGGCTTGCGCCCGCGCAGGCAGTCGAAGAAGATCCACGTCATCATGGCCGTGGCCGAAGCGGTATTGGTGTTGAGGAAGGCCTTGACGGCCTGACCGTCGGCATGGAGCGAACTGCCGGCATTGAATCCGAACCACCCTAACCACAGCATGGCGGCGCCGAGGAGCACGAAGGGGATGTTGGCGGGCTCAGACTGCCGTGTGCGGGCTGCACGGCGACCGAGGAAAAGGGCTCCGGCAAGGGCTGCCACACCCGATGAGGCGTGGACCACGATGCCGCCGGCAAAATCGACCACGCCCCACTGCAGGAAGAGGCCGTCGGGGTGCCACGTCATGTGGGCCAGCGGACAGTAGATGAAGACGAAAAACCAGATCATGAAAAACAAGTACGCCGAGAAGCGCACTCGCTCGGCAAAGGAGCCGGTGATGAGCGAGGGGGTGATGATGGCAAACTTCATCTGGAAGAGGGCATAGAGAGCCAGGGGGATGGTGGCACCACCCAATATCTTGCCCGTGGGGGTGGTGAAGGTGTCTGCTCCCACGCCCTGGAACATGAGGAAGGTGGTGGGGTCGCCGATGATGCCGCCAATGTCGTTGCCAAAGGCGAGGCTGAAGCCGAAGACCACCCACAAGACACTGATGATTCCCATGGCGATGAAACTCTGCAACATGGTGGAAATAACGTTTTTGGCTCCCACCATACCGCCATAGAAGAAGGAGAGACCCGGGGTCATCATGAGCACGAAGATGGTGGCCGTGATGAGCCATGCCACATCGGCGGCACTGATGCGCGACCAGTCGCAGGTGAACGAGGGCTCGCCGGCAAAGAGACCGGCAATGGCGATGAGGGTCATCGCCGTCATAAGGATTACCCATTTTTTGTGTACTTTCATCTTTTTACCTTGAGTTTAGTTTGTGTTTATTGAAGATCATTGATTGTCTCACGGTTTGCCGCTCCTGCCGGCGGCGGAGACGGCGTTTGTTCACCGTACGGCATTTGGAATACGCTCGTACTCCAGTTGCGGTACGGGCGTATGGCAAATGGAGTACGCCCGTACGGCAACTGCCATACGCCGTCGATATGCCACGATCGGGAACCCGAAAGCAGACAGATACCGGCGAAGCAGGACATCGGCCTGTCAGGAGGGGTCGACGGCATGCTCGTGCACATCTCTCACGGCACGGCCGCTGGGGTCGTTCTGGCCTTGGAACGAGGCATCCCATGCCAGCGCCTCGGCGGTGGAGCAGGCCACAGAGGGCACAGAGGGCACGCTGCGCGCCGCACTGTCGCTGGGGAAGTGCTCGGCGAAGATGCTGCGGTAGTAATACTCTTCCTTGTTCTGCGGCGGATTGATGGGGAACCGCTCGGCAGCGTGCGCCATCTCCTCATCGGTCACGGCAGCGGCCGTGACGGCCTTGAGGGTGTCTATCCACGAGTAGCCCACGCCGTCGCTGAACTGCTCCTTCTGCCGCCATGCCACCTCATGGGGCAGGATATCGGCAAAGGCCTCGCGCACGATGCGCTTCTCGATGGTGGTGCCGGGACACATCTTGGCCTCGGGGTTGGTGCGCATGGCCACGTCGAGAAACTCCTTGTCCAAGAAGGGCACCCGCCCCTCCACGCCCCATGCAGCCAGGCTCTTGTTGGCGCGCAGGCAGTCGTAGAGATAGAGTTTGGAGAGCTTGCGCACGGTCTCTTCGTGGAAGGCCTGGGGCGTGGGAGCCTTGTGGAAGTAGAGGTAGCCGCCAAAGATCTCGTCGGCACCCTCGCCGGAGAGCACCATCTTGATGCCCATCGATTTGATGACACGCGCCAGCAAGTACATGGGGGTGGAGGCACGCACGGTGGTGACATCGTAAGTCTCGATGAAGTATATGACATCGCGGATGGCATCGAGTCCCTCTTGGATGGTATAGTTGATCTCATGGTGCACGGTGCCGATATAGTCGGCCACCAATTGGGCCTTGGCCAAGTCTGGGGCCCCCTTGAGGCCTACGGCAAACGAGTGGAGGCGCGGCCACCATGCCCGGGTCTGCCCCCCTTCCTCGATACGGCGGTCGGCAAACTGCTCGGCGAGGGCGGAGATGACCGATGAGTCGAGGCCGCCGCTGAGCAGTACGCCATAAGGCACATCGCTCATGAGCTGGCGCTTGACGGCGGCACGCAGCGAGTCGTGTATGGCGCTGACGCTGGCCCCATTGTCTTTCACTTTGTCATACTGCATCCAGTCTCTACGGTAGTAGCGGCGCATGCCTGGGGTACGGCTCCAGTAGTAGTGGCCGGGCAGGAAGGGCTCGTAGCGGTCGCACTGCCCTTCGAGTGCCTTGAGCTCGCTGGCCACATAGACACGGCCGTCGGCATCGTAGCCTATATATAAAGGTATGACACCGATGGGGTCGCGGGCGATGAGAAACTCGTCGCGCGCCTGGTCATAGAGGGCAAAGGCGAAGATGCCCGAGAGGCGCTCGATCATGCGCTCGATGTCGGTGGGGGTGGGCTCGCCGTGGTCGGCCGCAGTGAAGAGCTCGCGGTAGAGTGCCAGTATCACCTCGCAGTCGCTGCCTGTCTGGAAGGCATAGCGCCCCTCAAACTGGCCACGGATGTCCTGATGGTTGTAAATCTCGCCATTGACGGCCAGTATCTGCTGGTTGCCGGGACTGAAGAGGGGCTGTCTGCCCGACTCGGGGTCGACGATAGACAGGCGCTCATGCGCCAATATGGCTGAACCACCGCTGTAGATGCCGCTCCAGTCGGGACCGCGGTGACGTATTTTCTGACTCATTCTGAGGGCTTTTTGCCGCAATGCCTCCGAGGGCTGCGGGCTATTGAAAATGGCTACAATTCCACACATATCTTTATGGTTGTTTTGGGTTTGTATATACACGCCATGCGTGCTGTTTATTTGTCTCGTAAATCCTCCATACCGCTTTCTTTTTGCAAAGAAACTGCTGCAAAATTAATTCATTTTGTTGTATTTGGAAACAGATATGTGACGTTTTGAATATTCAAAAACTATCCGATTTACACTCTGTAAGCACCAATATTCGCAAGTCTTACACTTTTGACGATTTCGGGCAATTTTTCTTCCAATATGAAACAAGACCGCAAAAATATGATAAAAAGCGAATAGTTTTGCACGAGATTATGGCTTTTCGTTGTAATTTTGCATCGGTGATTGACAAAAATCTATTTTAGAGAAGAGGAGAACAACAAAATGGGATATCAGACCATACACTTTACCAAGATGCACGGGGCAGGCAACGACTACATCTATGTAGACACTACCCGCTACCCCATCGCCGACCCTTGTGAGGCCGCCAAGCGGTGGAGTGCCTACCATACAGGCATAGGCAGCGACGGACTGGTGCTGATCGGCAAGCCGTCGATCATGAGCGGAGCCGACTTCTCCATGCGTATCTTCAATGCCGACGGTTCGGAGGCCATGATGTGCGGCAACGCCAGCCGCTGCATAGGCAAGTACCTGTATGACAAGGGACTGACAGACAAGGAGACCATCAAGCTGGAAACACTGTCGGGGGTGAAAATACTACAACTGGAGGTGGAGGACAGGAAGGTGAAAAGCGTGACCGTGGACATGCTCGAGCCTCGGCTGCACGATGCCTCACAATATGATGAGCAGACAGGGCTTGCGGAGATGGAACAGACGGGGCGACCGGTGTTTGTGTCGATGGGCAATCCGCACTGCGTCATCTTCGTGGACAACCTCGACAGCATAGACATTGCCCGGCTGGGCTGCGCCTACGAGCACAACAAGGCTTTCCCGCAACGCTGCAATATAGAGTTTGTGCAACAGACAGGTCCCGACACCTTGCGCGCAAGGGTATGGGAACGGGGCTCGGGCATCACGATGGCCTGCGGCACCGGAGCCTGCGCCACGGCTGTGGCCGCCGCCACGCTGGGCATCTGTCCACGCCAGTGCCAAGTGGTGATGGATGGGGGCACGCTCACCATCAGATGGGACGAAGAGACAGGACACGTGTTTCTCTCGGGTCCTGCAGCATTTGCCTTTGAGGGCGAGATCAGGCCCTGACCACCCTTCATCAACAACCACCATTTTTCAACCAACCAGACATTAAATAATATTCCGATATGGCATTAGTAAACGAACACTTCCTGAAACTGTCCAACAACTACCTGTTTGCCGACATTGCCAAGAAAGTTAACGCCTTCAAGGTGTCGCACCCCAAGTCTGAGGTCATCAGCCTGGGTATCGGCGACGTCACCCAGCCGCTCTGTCCGGCAGTGATAGAGGCCATGCACAAGGCGGTGGACGAGATGGCCGTGCAGGCCACCTTTAGGGGATACGGCCCGGAGAGGGGCTACGACTTCCTGCGCGAGGCTATCCTCAAAAACGACTTCCTGCCTCGTGGCATCCACCTCGACCCGAGTGAGATATTTGTGAACGACGGCGCCAAGAGCGACACGGGAAACATACAGGAAATCGTGCGCTGGGACAACTCCATCGGCGTGACAGACCCCATCTATCCCGTCTACATAGACTCTAACGTGATGATAGGACGGGCCGGCATCATGGAAAACGGCAAGTGGAGCAACGTGACCTACTTCCCCTGCACCGAGGAGAATGGTTTCATCCCCCAGTTGCCCGACCATAGGGTGGACATGATTTACCTGTGCTACCCCAACAACCCCACGGGCACCGTACTGCCCAAGGAGGAGTTGCGCAAGTGGGTGAACTATGCTCTGCGCAACGATGCCATCATCTTCTACGATGCAGCTTACGAGGCTTATATCCAGGACGACGACATCCCCCACTCCATCTACGAGATCAAGGGAGCACGCAAGTGTGCCATCGAGTTTCACAGTTACTCGAAGACGGCAGGCTTCACGGGAGTGCGCTGCGGCTATACGGTCATCCCCAAGGAACTGAAGGCGGTGACACTCGACGGCAAGGAGCGGGTGGAACTGAACCATCTGTGGGACCGCCGACAAAGCACCAAGTTCAACGGCACCAGCTACATCTCGCAGCGGGCGGCAGAAGCCATCTATACTCCTGAGGGCAGGCAGCAGACACAGGCCACCATCGACTACTATATGGGCAATGCCAAGCTCATGCACGAGTCGCTCACGAAGATGGGATTCAAGGTCTTCGGCGGCCAGAACGCTCCCTATCTGTGGGTGAAGACTCCCGATGGCGAGAGCAGCTGGCGATTCTTCGAGCAGTTGCTCTATGGGGCTTCGGTGGTATGTACCCCGGGCGTGGGATTCGGCCCCAGCGGCGAGGGCTACTTCCGGCTTACGGCTTTCGGAGAGCGCGACAACTGCAAGGAAGCCATGCGACGCATCGCCGAATGGATAGGCTAAAGTGACAAAAACCAACAAAAAAGAGATATGTTTTCAGAAAAAAGCATTACCTTTGCCGCTGCAACGCGAAGCGTGATGTTTTTGTGATAATTTTTAATAACAAAAAGATAGATAGACTATGGCTAATTTGAGATTTGAAGCTGTGTCTGAGGCTTTCAAGAAGAAGCCTCTTGATGTAGAGGTGCCGGCGGGACGCCCTTCCGAATACTTCGGCAAGTACGTGTTTAACCGCGCCAAGATGTATAAGTATCTGCCGGCCGACATCTACGAGAAACTGGTAGACGTAATAGACAACGGCACCCGTCTGGACCGCTCTATCGCTGATGCCGTGGCCGCCGGCATGAAACGCTGGGCCGAAGACAACGGCGTGACACACTACACCCACTGGTTCCAACCCCTCACCGAGGGCACAGCCGAGAAGCACGATGCCTTTATAGAGCACGATGGCAAGGGCGGCATGATAGAAGAGTTTACCGGCAAGCTGCTCGTACAGCAGGAGCCCGATGCCTCAAGCTTCCCCTCTGGCGGTATCCGCAACACCTTCGAGGCACGCGGCTACTCGGCTTGGGATCCCACATCGCCCGTCTTCATCATCGACGACACGCTCTGTATCCCTACAGTCTTCATATCTTACACAGGCGAGGCGCTGGACTACAAGGCTCCGCTGCTGCGCTCACTCCACGCCATCAACGTGGCTGCCACCAATGTGGCCAAATACTTCTATCCCGACGTGAAGAAAGTACAGACCAATCTGGGATGGGAGCAGGAGTACTTCCTCGTAGACGAGGCGCTCTACAGCGCACGTCCCGACCTGATGCTCACCGGACGCACCCTGATGGGACACGACTCTGCCAAGAACCAGCAGATGGACGACCACTATTTCGGAACCATCCCCATGCGCGTGCAGGCCTTTATGAAAGACATGGAGGCACAGGCTTTGGAACTGGGTATCCCGTGCAAGACACGCCACAACGAGGTGGCTCCCAACCAGTTTGAGGTGGCTCCCATCTTCGAGGAGTGCAATCTGGCCGTAGACCACAACATGCTGCTCATGTCGCTGATGAAGCGCGTGGCCCACAAGCATGGCTTCCGCGTGTTGCTGCACGAGAAACCGTTTGCAGGCATCAACGGCTCGGGCAAGCACAACAACTGGAGCCTCTCCACCAATACAGGCATTCTGCTCCATGCTCCGGGCAAGACACCCGAGGACAACCTGCGCTTCGTGGTCTTCATCGTCGAGACGCTGATGGGCGTGTACAAGCACAATGGTCTGATCAAGGCTTCGATCATGAGTGCCACCAACGCCCACCGTCTGGGAGCCAACGAGGCACCACCTGCCATCATCTCCAGTTTCTTGGGCCGCCAGCTCACCGATCTGCTCGAGCATATCGTAGAGTCCGACAAGGACGATATCTTCTCTGTCTCTGGCAAACAGGGCATGAAGCTCGACATCCCCGAGATTCCCGAACTGCTGATTGACAACACAGACCGCAACCGCACCTCTCCTTTCGCCTTCACCGGAAACCGATTCGAGTTCCGCGCTGTAGGTTCCGAGGCCAACTGCGCTTCAGCCATGATTGCCCTCAACGCTGCTGTGGCAGAGGCTTTGGTAGACTTCAAGGCACGTGTAGACGCACTTGTCGCCGGCGGTGCAGACCAACTGAGTGCCATCATCGACGTGGTGCGCGAGGACATCAAGACTTGCCAGCCCATCCACTTCGACGGCAACGGCTATTCTGACGAATGGGTGGAAGAAGCCAAGCGTCGCGGACTGGATTGCGAAACCAGCTGCCCCATCATCTTCGACCGCTATCTGGACGAAGCCAGCGTGAAGATGTTCGAGTCGCTCAACGTCATGAAGCGCAACGAACTGGAAGCACGCAACGAGGTGAAGTGGGAAACCTACACGAAGAAGATACAGATTGAGGCACGTGTGATGGGCGACCTGACCATGAACCACATCATCCCTGTGGCCACGCACTACCAGAGTCGTCTGGCACGCAACGTCCAGAACATGTTTGAGATATTCCCCGCTGAGGAAGCAGAGAAGCTCACCGCCCGCAACAAGAAGATTATCCGCGAGATCGCAGAGCGCACACAGCTGATAGAGACTGGCGTGGAGGAACTGGTGAATGCCCGCAAGGTGGCCAACCGCATCGAGAGTGAACGCGAGAAAGCTATCGCCTACCACGACACCGTAGCTCCCAAGATGGAAGAGATACGTTACCAGATAGACAAGCTGGAGCTTACCGTAAGCGATGAACTCTGGACACTGCCCAAGTATCGCGAGCTACTCTTTATCAGATAACTTTTAAAGGTAAAAAGGTAAAAAGGTGTAGGGACGCACTCATCGTGCGTCCGCTCCAATACAAAGAAAAAGTAAAGAGGTATTAAGGAACTTCCTTCTTACCTCTTTACTTTTTCCGTTTTAACTCTTTTCCGTGGAGGCGGACGCACGATGAGTGCGTCCCTACACCTTTTTACCTTTTTACTGTTTTACCTTTTTACTTTTAAAAGGTTTTGCTCCACGACACTTTGCCATCGGTACCCATCACCTTCACCTCCAGTTTGTCGCCGTTAGAGGTAGCCACCACAGCGGCGTCGTTGGTATTGACGAGCAGCGGGAAACGGTGTCGCGCATTGGCATCCTCATAGACAAAACGGTGCAGGTGGCCGCAAATCATCAGGTCGATGCCTGCCTCGTTGAGGATGGGCACAAACTTGCGGCCTACTTCCAAATCACCATGCCATGCAGTATTGTCATAACGAGGCGGAACATGGGCGATGACCACCTTGTGCTTGGCACGCTTGAAGGCCTCTGAGGCCACCACTTGCTTGAGCCACTCCGCCTGCTCGGAACGATAGTTGTCGTAGTCGGTGATGCCGGCATACTCAATATCCGTATCGGGCTTGTCCTCGCCGGTGTCCAGACAGATAAAGAGCACGGGACCCTGCTCCACGGTAAAATAAATATTGGGGTTGCGGGGACAGACATAATCGTGGAACGTATGTGCCTTCTGTCCACGGGTCTCGTGGTTGCCGCGGACATAGTAGAGTGGCACCTCCTTGGCAAACACCTGCACGGCTGTATCCATGAAGCCACCAAACAGTTTGCGCTCGGCATCGTCGAAAAGCGAGAGCATGTCGCCATTGAAGAAGACCATATCCCTGGTCTTACAATCCGAGACCTCCATCAGTTTGCCCAGCACATCCTTATGCTCATGGATGTCATTCACCACCACAAACGAGACATCTGGCTTGCTCTTGTCAAGCGTGCGAAACGTGGGAAGTGGTACCCCGTAACCGGCCGTTGCCGTAATGTTGCCATAGTGCACATGGATGCCCCTATGCTTGAGCACCTCCTGCGCATAGATACGGTAACGGTACTGGGTGCCGGGACGCAAGCCCGTCAGACGGACGGAGTGGACACGAGTTTCGCGCTTGATACCGATAGCTGTGTCGTAAAAACGGGGGCGCACGGCAGCATAAAAAGAGGAACCATCGGCCGGTGCTGTCTCCACCCATCCCACAGAAGTACTGTCGGTCACCCACACGATGGTAGCCTCGGTCTCCGAAACATCCTGCAGATAGGGTCCATGCAGTATCTTGATAGCATGGACGCAAGTAAACGGCAGCATCAAGAGGGCTGCCAACACTACTGACTTACGATTTGTCATCATGATATTCTATGTTAATATATGGTCACAAATTTAGCACAAAAAAGAGGATTGGGCAAAAATATCCACCACTTTTTTCTCCCCACTCCTCTTTTTTTCTCACTCCTGTCTCCCTCGGCATCCCCTACAGAAGTCCCCCGGATCAGTGCAGGCACACCACGATACTGTCGGCCTGCACACGCTCCTTCAGAAAACCGCGCAGGCGCTCCACATCGGCCTGCGCCATGCGCTGCTTGCCGTTGATGCCCACGATGGCGGCCACATACTGCCGGATGCCGACAGAGTCGCGCCCTGCCTCCACCATACGGGCAAGACCCAATGTACGCACTTGCGGGAAAAGCACGGCCACCTCGCCCCTGATTTCTGTAGCCAGTTGTCCGTAGCGGGTGTACCCTTCCAACTGTCCCTGCAGCAAATGGGTCTGCGCCGAGAGCTCCAGCATGCGCTTACGCTCGCTGTCCCAGTCGTTGCTCACCTTCATCAGCTCGTGGTTGAGCTGCAAGATACTGTCCGACTGCTCTCCCTGAATGATGTTGAGCGCATATTTTCCCAGCCCGTAGCCGGCCATGCGCCCCGCTGCCTCAGCCTGCTTGGCCGGCGTTATCTCCTTGCCCACCGCCACCACATCGAGCGTCAGCCGCTCGTTGTCCACACGGTTAGAAATCACCTGCGTGCCCGACTGCGACAGTTCTGTCTTCACAAACCGTCCCACATTGTTGTCGAAGATGCTCTGTCTCACGATGCCCACGGTGAGCACCGTGGCCGGCAGCATGGTGAGCACCGCGATGCCCATCACCACCCGCTGGGCCCTGAGTGCCACCCCGCTGTCGGCAAAAGCCTTGCGACGGAAGCGCATCATCCTCACCCCACATAGGTAGCCAGACTGATAAACACCGTATTGATGAAGAAAAGATAGAAAGCCCCGAGAAAGTAGAGCCAATGCCCCGTGGCCAGCCCATAGCCGGCCGTACAGAGAGGCGGCATGAGCGCCGTGGCGATGGCCACACCTGGTATCACATTACCCTTGCCCTTGGTACAGAGGGCGATAATGCCTGCCGCGCCGCCACAGGTGGCTATCAGCACATCGTAGAGCGTGGGCGAGGTGCGCGCCAGCAGTTCTGACCGTGCATCTCCCAGCGGCGTGAGCAGGAAGTAGGCCGTGGCGGTGAGCACGCTGATGAGTGTGGCCACGCCAAAGCTGCGCGCCGACCGCTTGAGCAGTTCCACATCATTGATGCCCACGGCCAGTCCCATGCCGATGATGGGTCCCATGAGAGGCGAGATGAGCATGGCACCGATGATGACGGCCGGCGAATTGACATTGAGCCCGAGCGAGGCGATGAAGATGGCAAAGATGAGCACCCACAGATTGGCACCCCTGAAACTCACCCCACTGCTGATCTGCGCCACTATCTGGTGCTCGTCCTCCTTGTCGGGCATGATATTGAAATACACCCTCACTCCTCTCCACATGGCCCGCAGCCGCTTCACACTTTCTCCCATACCTGTCTGTTATACGATGTTTCGGCCACTAATATAGCCAAATTCCACGACAAAAGCAAGTATGGCCAACGTTATTTAAGGGCTTTTTAGCTTTATCGCCAAAAAAAGTCTCATTAACCTTTTGCCTTTCAAGAATATTGGGTATATTTGCAGCAGTTAGGCGAAGCCTCGCCATCAGGAAAAGCACCTTTGCTATAGGAACAGGCCACCTTTAGGGAAGCTGAACGACACCTTTAGATAAGCTAAATGCCACCTTTACACAAGACAAGCGACATACCTGACGACAGACACCATCGCCCACAACAATCGATAATCTACTGTAAGAGAAAACAATATGGAAAAGGAACAAAAGAAATTCAGAGTGGAGAGCGACCTCTTGGGCGAGCTCCAAGTGCCCGCTACCGCCTACTATGGCGTGCAGACACAGCGTGGTATCAACAATTACCAGATTTCCAACTCGAAGATGAGCGACTATCCCGATTTCGTCATCGCCATAGCCTACGTCAAGGAGGCTGCCGCGCTGGCCAATGCCGAGGTAGGTGCCCTTGAGCCACAGATAGCCGAGGCCATCGCCAAGTCGTGCGAGGAAATCATAGCCGGCCAGTGGCACGACCATTTCCCCATCGACATGATGCAGGGTGGTGCCGGAACCTCTGTCAACATGAACGCCAACGAGGTCATTGCCAACCGTGCACTCGAACTGATGGGGCATGAGCGCGGCGACTACGCCCACTGCTCCCCCAACGACCACGTGAACTGCGGACAGTCCACCAACGATGCCTACCCCACAGCCATCCGCTACGCCATCATCCGTATGAACAAGACGCTCGTGGCCAGCCTGCAGCAGCTCATCGCCGCCTTCAGGGCCAAGGGCAATGAGTTCCGCGACGTGGTAAAGATGGGACGCACCCAGCTGCAAGACGCCGTGCCCATGACATCAGGACAAGAGTTTAACGCCTTTGCCAACAACCTGGAGGAGGAAGTGGCCAATCTGGGACGCAATGTGGTGCTCCTGCACGAGATCAACATGGGTGGAACGGCCATCGGAACCGGCCTCAACGCTGCGCCCGGCTACGCCGACCTCTGCACGGCACATCTGAGCGAACTCACCGGCGAGCGATTCGAGAAGGCATCAGACATGATCGAGGCTACCCCCGACACCGGTGCCTATGTAAGTTATAGTGCTGCCCTCAAGCGCCTGGCTGTCAAGCTCTCCAAGATATGCAACGACCTGCGCCTCATGGCCTCCGGTCCCCGCTGCGGACTGCACGAGATCAATCTGCCACCCATGGCACCCGGCTCGTCCATCATGCCCGGCAAGGTGAATCCCGTCATCCCCGAGGTCACCAATCAGGTATGCTTCAAGGTCATCGGCAACGACACCGCCGTATGCTTCGCCGCCGAGGCCGGTCAGCTGCAGCTCAACGTCATGGAGCCCGTCATCACCGAGTGCCTCTTCGAGAGCATCACATGGCTTACCCATGCCATGGACACGCTCCGCGAGAAGTGCGTGCAGGGCATCACCGTCAATGCCAGCCACACACTCGACATGGTCAAAAACTCCATCGGTATCGTCACTGCCCTCAACCCCTACATCGGTTACAAAAACAGCACCAAGATTGCCAAAGAGGCACTGGCCACCGGCAAGAGTCTGGAGGAAGTGGCGCTGGAGAAGCAACTCCTCACCAAGGAACAGCTCGACGAGATACTGGATCCCAAAAACATGCTCCGAGTACACAGCTTTAAAAGGTAAAACAGTAAAACGGTAAAACCGTAAAAAGATAAAACGGTAAAACGGTAAAACCGTAAAAAGGTGTAGGGACGCACTTCTCGTGCGTCCGTCCCAACACAAAGAAAAAGCAAAGAGGTATCAAGGAACTTCCCTTTTTACCTCTTTACTTTTTCCCATAAAAGTGTTTCGCCGTGGAATCGGACGCACGAGAAGTGCGTCCCTACACCGTTTTACCCTTTTACCGTTTTACCTTTAATGGAGGGTGTGAGGCTTTTGACGGAAGGCCGAATTTTCCGAACTCACGTTGATTGAGGCAAGGCTTATAACATCACTGGCATTCCTCGCTTCATCCTCATAGGCAAGGATGGCAAAGTGATTTACAGCAAGGCTCCATGTCCATCTTCGGATGAGATAAGGGCTGTTTTGAACGATGCCTTGAAGTAGATTCTGAGGTGGCCTGCCTCGCTGGCGGCTTTTTGACAAACATGTTAAAAGAGGTATATTTTGATGGCTTTTTCAGTGCATTGCCGGGTCGCGAGGATGGCTGTCAATACCTTCGCGTTTACAAAAACAAGTCATCTAATACCACTTCACTCTGAATGATGCCCGAATGTGAGTTGTGGCGGATGCCGTACGTAGTCACCATTGTGAGGTGTATCGCTTTGCGTGTATTTGTGGCATTGATAAAAGCGGTCTTCTTATTGCGCAGATTGCGTTCATAGGTTGCGTCAATTGCATATTCTGACATGGAGAATTTCATTTCGCAGATGTTGATTACTTGGTCATTGCGGTCGATGAGCAGGTCTATTTGTGCTCCGTCGCTATATTCGTCTGCTTCTTTTCGCCACGAATAGATGTTGCTTAATACCCCTGCTATGCCTAATGCCGCTTTTATCTGTCGGGTGTGAACCAGACAAAGGCGCTCAAATGCCAACCCGCTCCAGGCTCTATGTGCTGCCGAATCGATGGATGTGGACCAGAAATGCTCGTCGTTATTCTCATTTTGCTGGATGAACTTGAAGTAGAAGAGCGTATAGTTGTCGATGAGTTGAAAAACGGCCTGTTTCGATTTTTTGCCGTAGCCGTTGTATTTGCGGATAAATCCGCAGTATTCCAGTTCGTCAAGCACCTTGCTCAGTGCCCCATTACTCTGTTGGGCGATGCTCTTCAATATTTCATCGCGGGTCATCCCTGCTTTCTTTTTACCCAAAGCGGTGACCACTGCTATATACAGTTCGGGAGATTTGAACAGCGAGGCATATAGTTGGTTGAACTCATTGGCCAGTTTGCCGTTTGTGGCAAAGAAGAGCTTATCTATGTTTTGTGTCAGGCTCTGTCCCCTTTCCAGCAGGTTCCAGTAATAGGGAATGCCGCCCATGACCATGTAACATTCGGCTATCTGATAACGGTTCATTTCCAGCTGGCGGTGCCGGGCAAACTGCTCGCACTCCCGCAGCGTGAAAGGCTGGAGGGCGATGCGCTGTGTCACACGATTGTGCAGCCCCCCATGATCATTGATAACCTTGCTGATAATCCATGAGGTGGCGGAGCCACAGATAATAAGGACAATGTCCTTTCTTGCGGATGCCCAACCATTCCAGAAATGTTCAAAAGCAGAGATGAAATTAGAACGTGGGGTATCCATCCACGGTAATTCATCGAGAAAGACGATCTTCTTGTCGTCTGTGGAGTTGTTGAGAAAATGTGATAGCAAGTTGAACGCTTCCAACCACGATTTAGGAAAGGGACAATCATCGTAGCCGGCATCACGCAAGGAGATGGCAAAACTAAACAATTGGTCCTTGGTATTGCCTTTGGCCAGACCTGTATGCTGGAAAGTGAATTTGTAACCAAATGTCTCGCGGATAAGAAATGTCTTGCCTACACGCCTGCGTCCGTAGACGGCCACCAGTTCAGAATACTCAGACTCTGCTGCTGACCGCAATGTCTCTTGCTCTTCTGTGCGTCCGATTATCATGTCAAATACGTTTTATGGCTACAAATATAGGATAATTTTTTGGTATATTTTGCCAAATCTCCCAAAAATAATGAGATTTGGCAAAATATACCGGTTTTTGATGGCTTGACAGTGCATTACCGGGTCGCGCCAATAGTGAATGATATCTTAACGTCTGTAAAAATGGATATACGGTGTACTAAAAAAGGTTTAATGGAGGTATGGCTGTATCATATAGTATAGGGAGAGTGATACAGGGACCGCATATTTTGTATATATTTGTGTCATCATACTATAGACCTTAAAGTAAATGCGAAAAATAGACTGTTATGTTTGAAGCGATTGTACGATTCTCTGTGCGCAAGAAGCTGTTTGTGGCCATCACCACATGCTTCCTGCTTATCGGCGGTATCTACGCCATGCTCACGCTGCCTGTGGATGCCGTGCCCGACATTACCAACAATCAGGTGCAGGTGGTGACCGTATCGCCCACGCTCGCCCCGCAAGAGGTGGAGCAGCTTATCACCATACCTGTGGAGACATCGATGAGCAATATCATGAACGTGAAGGAGATACGGTCGGTGTCGCGATTCGGGTTGTCGCTCGTCACGGTGGTCTTTGAGGAACATGTGCCTACGTTACAGGCGCGCCAGCTCATCAACGAGCAGATTCAGACGGTGGCAGGGGAGATTCCGTCGGAGCTGGGTACCCCGGAGATGATGCCTATCACCACGGGTCTGGGCGAGATTTACCAGTACGTGCTGCGTGTGGACAAGGAGCACGAGGGCGACTATGATGCGATGGAGCTGCGCACCATACAGGACTGGATGGTGAGGAGGCAGCTGTCGGGTATTCCGGGTATCGTGGAGATCAACAGTTTTGGCGGTTATCTGAAACAGTACGAGATAGCCATAGACCCTGAGGTGCTCACAGCGCTGCAGCTCACCATAGGCGATGTGTTTGAGGCGCTGAGCCGCAACAACCAGAACACGGGTGCCAGTTATATAGAGAAGCGGCACCGCGCCTACTACATTCGCTCCGAGGGCATGATTCAGAAATTGAAGGACATAGAGAGGATAGTGGTGGCCAACCGTGGAGGCATGCCCGTACATATCTGTGATATAGGCAGGGTGGGATTCGGGTCGCCCAAGCGGTTTGGAGCCATGACGATGGACGGCGAGGGTGAGTGCGTGGGCGGTATCGCCATGATGCTCAAGGGTGCCAATGCCAACGTGGTGACCAAGGAACTGGAGCGCCGCATAGAGAAAGTGCAGAAGATGCTGCCCGAGGGGGTGACCATTGAGCCCTATCTGAACCGGTCGGAACTGGTGAGCCGCAACATATCGACTGTGGTGCGCAACCTGATAGAGGGTGCGCTCATCGTGTTTGTGGTGCTGATGCTCTTTCTGGGCAATGTGAGGGCTTCGGTGATTGTGGCCTCGGTCATACCGCTGGCCATGCTCTTCGGCTTTATCCTGATGCGTGTCTTCGGCGTGTCGGCCAACCTGATGAGTCTCGGCGCCATCGACTTCGGAATTGTGGTCGACGGCTCCATCGTCATCGTGGAGGGCATATTGGCCCATCTCTATGCGGGCCGGCTGAATGGCAGGAGACTCGCTGCCGCCGAGATGGGCAGCGAGGTGGAACTGGGGGCTGCCAAGGTGGTGAGCAGTTCGGCCTTTGCGGTGCTCATCATCCTCATCGTCTTTTTCCCCATCCTCACGCTCACGGGTATCGAGGGCAAGTACTTCACGCCGATGGCAGAGACGCTGGTCTTCTGTATCATCGGGGCGCTGCTGCTCTCGCTTACCTATGTGCCCATGATGGCATCGGTCTTTCTCAACCGCCATATAGCGCCCAAGACTACCTTTGCAGACCGCTTCTTCGGATGGCTGCAGGGTGTATATCACCGGCTGCTGCAGATGGCCATGCGGCATACGGCGGCCACGGTGGCTTCGGCCTTTGGACTGTTGGCGGCAGCGCTGCTGCTCTTTACACGGTTGGGAGCCGAGTTTATACCCACGCTCGACGAGGGCGACTTTGCCATGCAGATGACACTGCCGGCGGGCAGTTCGCTCACAGAGAGCATACGCATCTCGGAGGAGGCCGAGCGGGTGCTGAAAGACAAGTTTCCGGAGGTGCGCCATGTGGTGGCCAAGATCGGTACGGCCGAGGTGCCCACAGATCCCATGTCGGTAGAGGATGCCGATGTGATGATCGTGATGAAGCCTTTCGGGGAATGGACCTCGGCCAAGAGCCGCGAGGAGATGGTGGAGAAGATGAAAGAGGCGCTGGCCAAGGTGGAGGGCGCGGAGTTTAACTTCAGCCAACCCATACAGCTACGCTTCAACGAACTGATGACGGGTGCCAAGGCCGACATCGCCATCAAGCTCTACGGCGAGGATATGGACGAACTCTATGCCAAGGCCCAAGAGGCGGCGCGCTATGTGGAGCAGGTGCCGGGAGCATCGGATGTAATCGTGGAGCAGGCTGTGGGGCTGCCGCAGCTGGTGGTAAACTATGACCGCAACAAGATAGCCCGCTACGGGGTAAGCATCAGTGAGCTCAACGATATCATACGCACGGCGTATGCCGGAGAGACGGCGGGCGTGGTGTTTGAGAACGAGCGCCGGTTTGACTTGGTGGTGCGGCTGGATCAGGAGATAGTGCGAGACTTGGACCTCAGCCGCCTCTCGGTACGCACATCAGACGGGTTGCAGATACCGGTGAGCGAGGTGGCCACCATCAGCCTGGTAGACGGCCCGCTGCAGATTAACCGCGATGCGGCCAAGCGGCGTATCGTGATAGGCGTGAATGTGCGTGGGGCCGACATACAGCAGGTGGTGGCGCAGATCAGCAGCAAACTGGACCAACATGTCAAGCTAAAACCGGGATACTACTTTGAGTATGGAGGACAGTTTGAGAATCTGCAGAATGCCATCCGCACACTGCTCGTGGTCATCCCCGTCGCCCTGCTGCTCATCCTGCTGCTACTCTTCTTCGCCTTCCGTAGTGTCACTTACTCCCTGGTGGTCTTCTCCACCGTGCCCCTGTCGCTCATTGGTGGCATCGTGGCACTGTGGGTGCGCGGACTTCCCTTCAGTATCTCGGCAGGTGTGGGCTTCATCGCCCTCTTTGGTGTGGCGGTGCTCAACGGTATCCTCATGATTAACCATTTTGCCGCCCTGCGTACGGCCGGGCGATACGCCCTGTGTACAGACCGCACTATCATGGTGGGCTGCAAGCATCTGCTGCGCCCCGTGGTGCTTACCGGACTGGTGGCCTCATTGGGATTTGTTCCTATGGCGGTGGCCACATCGGCCGGGGCCGAGGTGCAGCGCCCGCTGGCTACGGTGGTCATCGGAGGCCTCATCGTCTCCACTGTGCTCACGCTGATTATCATCCCTGCCTTTTACAGAATCGTGAACAGCTATCCGGTGTGGCGCTGGACGCATGCCGCTGCCCGTACAAGGGGCCAGCGGAAAGAAAGAACTATATAGGACTATAAACGATAACAGAAAAAAATATATGACAACCAGACACACTTGTATGATGATAGCCCTCTGCGGCCTGATGGCTGCATGCGCCAGCCGCTCCCAAGAGGCTGATGCCGGGGCCGAAAACAGTAAGGCTGCTGTGGCCGACTCAGCCGCCGTAAGCGAAAAGACCGACACTGCCGCCGTGGATGCCGTGACCAGTGCCACCAATGTGGCCAACAGTCCCACATTTAACGGTCTCTTGATGGTGGCCCCCGACCGCATGGCCACGGTGTCGACCACTATGGGCGGCCGCATACACAGTCTGCGGGCCATGCCGGGGCGTGCCGTGGCGCGCGGTGAGGTGGTGGCCACGCTCGACGACCCTGCCTTTGTAGAGTTGCAGCAGACATATCTCGAGGCTGCCGCCCAACTGGAGTATCTCGAAGCCGAGTATCGCCGACAGCAGGCGTTGGGCACACATGTGGCCGCATCGCAGCACACAGTGCAGCAGAGCAAAGCGGAGTATCTGGCCATGAAGAGCCGGGCCGAGGCTGCCGCCACCCGTCTGCATGCCTTGGGGGTGTCGCCACAGTCGGTGCGCGAGGGCGGTATCAAGCCCTATCTGCCCATCAAGGCTCCTATTGGCGGGCACATCACCCGGCTGGAGGCCAATTTGGGCAAATACATAGAGGCAGGAAGCAGTATCTGTGACATCGTGGACCAGCGACAGCCGCTTGTCCAACTCACAGTGTACGAGAAAGACATCCATCTGATGCAGGTGGGCGGCAAGGTGGGATTCCGTGTCAATGGTATGGGCAAGAAGACTTTCCGTGCCGTCATCGTGTCGATAGACCAATCGGTGGACAAGAGCGACTACTCCGTCAAGGTATATGCCCGTGTGGAGGGCGGTCATCCCACCTTCCGTCCCGGCATGTATGTGAGAGCTAAGCTAATTCAGAATTCATAATCCACTTCTTTAATTCATAATTCATAATTCATAATTCACAATTTTTATTGGGAGCGATGCCTTTATGATGAAATGCAGTTCGCCGCAACCAATTAAGAATTAAGAATTATGAATTATGAATTAAAGAAGTAGATTATGAATTGACATCAATGATGACCTTCATGGTCGAGGCCCTATTGTCGTCTATGTACTGGTAGGCCTCGGCATACTGCTCGAAAGCGAAGCGATTGGAGATGAGGGGCTCGAGATGGATGATGCCACGGCTGACAAAGTCCACTGCCGTCTCGTAGTCCTCATGGCGGTACATCATGGTGCCGATGAGGCGCAACTCATGCTCGCCGAGGAAAAACATGCTCAGGGCAGGATCCTTGGCGAAGACAGCCACAATGACAATATCGCTGCCTTTCTCGATGGTTTCCATCAGCGAGCGCACACTCGACTCCACGCCGGCAACCTCGAATCCCACCTGATACCCCTCGTCACCGAAGACCTCTTTCACAGCTTCTTTCAACGGTTGCTGCATCACGTTGGCGGTGTAAGGTATGCCACACTCTTTGGCCTTCTGCAGGCGCAGGTCGCTGATATCGGTGATAAGCACCTTGTTGGCACCACGTGCCATGCAAAACTGTGCCACCAGATTGCCGATGGCACCAGCGCCGCTCACTACTACATTCTTGCCCTTGACATCGGTGCGGCTCGTGGCATGCGCACCTACGGCCGAAGGCTCTATCATAGCACCATAGTCGAGACTCATGCCCTCGGGGAGCACCACCACCCGGTCGTCGGTCGTCACAAAATAGTCTTGTGCCACACCATTGGCCTGAAAAGCCTCCACCCGCAGATGTTCACACACATTGTACTGTCCACGCTTGCAGGGGCCACACTCGCCGCATACCAGTTGGGGGCGTGCCGTAATGTTGTCGCCTGGCTTGCAGCAGGTCACCCCCTCACCTACCGCCACCACCACGGCAGAAAACTCGTGGCCCTGTACCACAGGATAGAAGGTGGCGGGATGGAGCCCATGATAAGAATGTATCTCACTGCCGCAGATGCCGATGCGCATGACGCGGATAAGTACCTGGTGCGCCTTGAGCTCTTCGGCCTTGGGCGCCTCGATGTCCTTGAAAACAATGTTTTTGGGAGAAACTAAAATGGCTTGTTTCATGATGTTTTTTTTGAATTGGATAATTGTACTGATTAATGGTTAGTCTTGCGGGCCTCCAGTTCGGTGATGATATGGTTGTACTCCTTCTTGCCCAGACGGTAGCATACCATGACAGCAGCTGTGATGATCCAGAGGATGCCGGGCACGGTGCTGAAAGCATGGTGTATGACCTCCTTGACGGTATCAGACTGTACCATGTTGGCCTCGTAGCCTGCCCATCCCATGGCCAGCGCCAGCAGTGAAGTGCCCAGCGCCATGCCTATCTTGTTGGCAAGAGAGATGAAGGCATACTGGAACCCGTCGTTGCGGATGCCCGTCTTCCATTCGCCATACTCCACACAGTCGGGGATAATGGCATAGATGGCGGTATTGAAGCCAGAGAAGAAGAACTGTGCCAAGGCGGCAAAGACGTAGAAGAGAACAGAACTGCTGGTGGGCGAGAAGAAGTAGAGAATCACCATGCTGATGCCCATAAGCAGACTGAAGACGCTGGCAGCCCACCCCTTGTTGCCTGTCCATCTGAACACCATCGGAAACAGGGCGGCACCAATGATGGACGGAATGACAATGACACCGGAGAAGAAAGAGAAGAGGTCTTCATTGCCCTCGACATACTTGAAGTAGTAGATGAGGTCAGCGTTGCGGCCATACAGGATGAAACCAAACAGCAGCTGGCCAATCACGGCCATCAAGAAAGGCTTGTTCTTGGCCACAGCCTTGAGCTGTTCACGCACAGGGATGGCCTGCTGCTGCGTGGAGACTTCCACCACCTCCTTGGTTTTGGCAAAGCAGAACCAGTGGCAAAGGGTAAAGATGGCACCATAGATGATGGCTACACAGAGGAATCCCCGAGCGGAACTCAGGGTGCCATCGCCGCAATATTTTACCAACGGCACGGTGATGATATTGATGACTCCGATGGCTATCATGGCGGCCACAGAGCGGCTGGTATTTATCTGGGCGCGCTCGTCAATGTTTTGCGTCATGGCACCACAGAGTGTGCCATAAGGCAGGTTGACACAGGTATAGCCCAGCACCAAGAGACCATAGGTGATGCTCATATAGACCACTTTGGCAGTATAGCTCATCTCGGGATGTGCCCAGAAACAGAGCACCAGCACCAGCGCCGTAATCGGGGCACCGAAGAGGAGCCAGGGACGATAGCGCCCCCAGCGTGAGTGGGTGCGGTCGCTAAGGCTACCGATAATCGGGTCGTTGATAGCATCCCAGAAGCGGGAAACGAGCATGAGTGTGGCCACTGCGGCCATGCCGATACCGAAGACATCGGTGTAGAAGATCATTAGGAAGGCTACAACGAACGACCAGCTGAAGTTGCAGCCGACATCGCCGAAGCCGTAAGCGATTTTACTGATAAACGGCACCTTGCCGTGTGTTGCTTGGAGATTGTTGTTTCCCATTGTCACGTTTTGTTAGTTATAAGATTTCTTTATGGATTGGTAGATGATATGTCTTCGTTTTACCTCTGACGGTCATTGGCCGCAGGTTTTGTTGAAACAAAATTAGGAAAAGCAGGGTGATTGCCAAAGCCGGATACCGGATTTTTTCTTCGCAACCGTTCCCGCAACCGTTCCCATTTTCCGCAACCGTTCCCATTTTTTTAGCCGCGACGGCGAAACAAGAGCGATTTTACTTGTCATTTTTCCCGAGTTTTTTTATCTTTGTGTCCTAAACCATCCGTTACCGACATGAAATATGTTACCATCATAGATATAGCAAAGGCCTTGGGCATCTCCAAGAGCACAGTTTCTCGTGCGTTGTCTGGCGATACCCACAATGTGAATCCCGACACCATGCGGATGATATGCGAGACGGCCGACCGTATGGGGTATCAGCGCAATGAGATGGCTGTAAATCTGAGGAAGCAGAGTTCACGTCATATCGGCATCATCATCCCCGAGGTGGTGACTTCTTTTTTCATGAACTTCATCCAGCAGGCGCAGCGCGAATTGCGCCAGCGGGGCTACCGCACCCTCATCGCCGTCTCCAACGAGGATGCTGCTCTGGAGGCGGAAAATCTGCACATGTTTGAGCAGTGCCGTGTAGAGGGGGTGCTGATGAGCGTTTGTCACAAAAGCAAGAATGTGGCCATCTATAACAAGGTGATGGCTCATGGGATTCCCATTGTGTTTTTCGACCGTGCTGTCGACGGCATCGAGGCTTCGCAGGTGCGTATAGACGACTACTTGATGGCCTTCTTTATGGTGGAGACCTTGATACGTAGCGGATGCAAGAAGATTGTGCATCTGGCAGGGCCCGATTTTATCAGCAATGGATATGACCGCCATCGCGGCTATCGTGATGCCTTGGAGAAATTCAAGATTCCATACGACGAACACTATGTTGTTGCCGGTGGGCTTGATGCTGAGCAGGGGGCGGAGGCTATGGAAAAATTCCTGTCAAAGGGATTGGAACAGGATGCGGTGTTTGGATTCACCGAAACTGCCACCCTGGGCGCAAAAAGTGTATTGCAGAAGCTACACTACCGCATCCCGGAGGATGTTTCACTATGCTGCATATCGGGCACCAAGTTGTGCACCCTTGTCCACCCCACTATCACCGCCGTAGAGCAGCCGGTCTTGCAGATGGCCACCATCTCTTGCTGTCTGCTGTTGGACCAGATTGCCAATCCCTCTTGCCCTAAGGAGAGCGCCATCCTGCGTGGGGAAATGACCATGCGGGAATCGACTTTATAAAGGTAAAGAGGTAAAAAGGTGTAGGGACGCACGTCCGTGCGTCCGCTTCATGGAGAAAACTTTGTAAATAGGGCGGCCGCACCAAGGTGCGCCCTACATGCATCCTACCCCCGTTTTGTAGTTTTACCTCTTTACCGTTTTACTTTTTACCTTTTTAATTTTAAAATCCCTTTATTATTTTGGCAATAAAACAAAAAGTTTGTAACTTTGCGCGGGTTTTTAGCCTGCTGCCAAAAGGTTTACTACTGACAGCCAAGTTCTGACAGCCTATCATCTCCTACCCAGACGATTGCCACCAGAAACCGAGCGACATCTACATATTTTTAAATATATAGCACTATCACTGGCAGATGGGCAAGGTGTACCCCTGACACAGAGGAGATGCGATGAAGTGACAATGACACGACAACGTGAATCACAATAAAATTCAGAAAATATATGAGTTTGAAAATTGTAGTTCTTGCAAAGCAAGTACCTGACACAAGAAACGTGGGCAAAGATGCGATGACGGCCGAAGGCACCGTGAACCGCGCTGCGCTGCCCGCCATCTTCAATCCTGAAGATCTGAACGCGCTCGAACAGGCTCTTCGCCTGAAGGAGCAGTATCCCGGCAGTACCGTAGGTGTACTCACAATGGGTCCTCCCCGTGCCGGAGAGATTATCCGCCAAGGGCTCTACCGAGGCACAGACACGGGGTGGTTGCTCACCGACCGCCTGTTTGCCGGAGCTGACACGTTGGCTACTTCTTATGCTTTGGCCACGGCCATCCAGAAAATCGGTGATGTAGATATGGTCATCGGAGGCCGTCAGGCTATCGATGGCGATACTGCACAGGTAGGTCCGCAAGTAGCTCAGAAACTGGGACTGAACCAAGTGACATACGCCGAGGAGATACTGAGTGTGAAAGACGGCAAGGCCACCATCCGCCGCCATATCGATGGAGGCGTAGAGACCGTGGAAGCACCACTGCCAGTGGTCGTGACCGTAAACGGAAGTGCCGCTCCCTGCCGCCCCTGCAATGCCAAACTGGTGATGAAGTACAAGTATGCCACATGCCCTATGGAGCGTAAAGGCGACGAGCCGTGGTCGGCACTCTATGAGGAGCGCCCGTATCTTACACTCAACCAGTGGTCGGTAGCCGACGTGGACGGCGACCCCAACCAGTGTGGTCTGGCAGGGTCTCCCACCAAGGTGAAAGCTGTGCAGAACATAGTGTTCCAAGCCAAGGAGAGCAAGACACTCACGGCATCGGATGCTGATGTGGAGGGACTGATCAAGGAATTGTTGGACGAAAAGATTATTGGATAGGAAGATGAACAACGTATTTGTATATTGCGAAATCGAGGGCTGCACAGTGGCCGAGGTTTCTCAGGAATTGCTGACCAAGGGTCGCAAACTCGCCAACAAGCTGGGCGTAGAGCTCTGCGCCGTCGTTGCCGGAACCGATATCAAGGGAAAAGTGGAAGACCAGATTCTTCCCTATGGCGTGGACAAGCTGTTTGTCTTCGATGCTGAGGGACTCTTCCCCTACACCTCTGCTCCCCATACCGACATTCTGGTCAACCTCTTCAAGGAGGAGCAACCGCAGATTGCCCTGATGGGTGCCACGGTTATCGGCCGTGACTTGGGTCCCCGCGTGTCTTCATCGCTCACCAGCGGTCTGACAGCAGACTGTACACAATTGGAAATTGGCGATTATGACGACAAGAAGACAGGGAAACACTACGAGGGATTGCTCTATCAGATTCGTCCTGCTTTCGGAGGAAACATTGTGGCAACCATCGTCAATCCCGACCATCGTCCACAGATGGCTACCGTACGTTCGGGCGTGATGCAAAAAGCGCTCTACGAGGGTGCCGCCAAGGGTGAGGTAGTATATCCTGAGGTATCTCAATATGTATCAGCAGAAGCTTTTGTGGTAAAAGTGCTCGACCGCCACGTAGAGGCTGCCAAGCACAATCTCAAGGGCGCACCCATCGTGGTGGCCGGAGGCTATGGTGTAGGCTCCAAAGAAGGTTTCGACCAACTATTTAAGTTGGCCAAAGAACTGCATGGCGAGGTGGGAGCCAGCCGTGCTGCCGTAGATGCAGGATGGGTGGACCATGACCGCCAGATCGGCCAGACGGGTGTAACCGTGCATCCCAAGGTGTACATCGCCTGTGGTATCAGCGGTCAGATACAGCACATCGCCGGCATGCAGGATTCGGGCATCATCATCTCGGTAAACAGCGACCCCGATGCTCCTATCAACAAGATAGCCGACTATGTGATTGTGGGTACAGTAGAGGAAGTGGTACCGAAGCTCATCAAGTATTATAAGGCTAACAACAAGTAAACAAGCAACAATGGCAAACTATTATAGCGACCACCCGGAGTTTGATTTCTATCTGAATCATCCGGAAATGAGACGTGTGGTAGACCTGAGAGAAAAAGGCTACGCAGACAAAGACCAATATGAGGATGCTCCCGTAAACTACGAGGACGCCATAGAGAACTACAAGCGGATACTCGACATCACCGGCGATGTGGCTGCCAATATCATAGAGCCTAACTCGGAAAGTGTGGATCTCGAGGGACCGCATCTCGAAAACAAGCGTATGATCTACGCCTCGAAGACCTACGAGAATCTGGATGCCACCCGCAAGGCCGGACTTTGGGGTATCAGTATGCCCAGATGTTACGGCGGCCTCAATCTTCCCAATACCACATTCTCCATGCTCAGCGAGATCATCGCAGCAGCCGACGCAGGTTTCCAGAATGTATGGAGCCTGCAGAGCTGTATCGATACGCTCTATGAGTTTGGCAGCGAGGAGCAGCGCCAGAAGTACATCCCTCGCATCTGTGCGGGCGAGACCATGTCGATGGACCTCACCGAGCCCGACGCAGGTTCCGACCTGCAGCGCGTCATGCTCAAGGCCTCTTATGACGAGGCAAACCAGTGCTGGCGCCTCAACGGTGTGAAGCGCTTCATCACCAATGGCGATTCTGACATCCATCTCGTGCTGGCACGTTCTGAGGAGGGTACTAAGGACGGCCGTGGCCTCTCTATGTTTATCTACGACAAGCGCGACGGCGGTGTGGATGTGCGCCATATAGAGCACAAGTTGGGTATCCACGGCTCGCCCACCTGCGAGCTCACTTACAAGAATGCCAAGGCCGAGCTCTGCGGCAGCACCCGTATGGGTCTGATCAAGTATGTCATGGCGCTCATGAACGGCGCCCGTCTCGGCATCGCCGCACAGTCGGTAGGTGTAGAGCAGGAAGCTTACAACGAGGCGTTGGCCTACGCCAAGGAGCGTGCACAGTTTGGCGAGAAGATCATCCACTTCCCCGCCGTGTACGACATGCTGTCGCGCATGAAGGCCAAGCTCGATGCAGGCCGCTCACTGCTGTACCAGACAGCCCGCTATGTAGACATCTACAAGTGCCTGGAAGACATACAGCGCGACCGCAAACTCACTGCCGATGAGCGTCAGGAACTCAAGAAGTACACCCGTCTGGCAGATGCCTTCACCCCGTTGGCCAAGGGCATGAACTCTGAGTATGCCAACCAGAATGCCTACGATGCCATCAGCATCCACGGCGGTTCGGGCTTCATCATGGAGTACAAGTGCCAGCGCCTGTACCGCGATGCCCGCATCTTCTCCATCTACGAGGGCACCACCCAGCTGCAGGTTGTGGCTGCTATCCGCTACATCTCCAATGGCACCTATCTGGGTATCATCAAGGAGATGCTCACCGCCGAGGTTTGCGACTGCATGAAACCACTGCAGGCACGCATCGCTAAGATGGTTGAGCAGTACGAGGCTGCCGTAAACTATGTAAAGGAGGCCGGCAATCAGGATCTCCACGACTTCCTGGGCCGCCGTCTCTACGATATGACTGCAGAGATCATCATGTCGTTGCTTATCATCGGCGACGCTTCACGTGCTCCCGAACTCTTCCAGAAGAGCGCCAACGTCTATGTACGCATGGCAGAAGAGGACGTAGCTGGCAAGGCTGCCTATGTAACCAGTCTTACCGCCGACGATCTGGCCTCGTTTCGTGCTGTAGAGGCTGCCGCAGCTGAGTAAGAAAGCATATCATAGACTTTTACAGAAACTGCACTCCCAAAGCTGGATTACCGACTTAGGAGTGCAGTTTTTTTGATGTCTGTAAAAAAGTTGTTGCAGACAGCCACAGAATCCACAGAATTATCGTAACTTTGCCTCACAATTATGGACAAGTACCTACTTTTTACAACGTCTACCGAACTGGTTCGCGTACCGTCTGATGCCATTGTCTATTTTCGCGCAGACGGCAACTATTCGGCCATCATAATGGCCGACGGTGAGGAGTATGTGCTTACGCTCCAACTTGGGCAGATTGAACAGCGCATCGAGCAACTGCTCGATGATGGAGACCACCGCTTTATACGAATAGGAAAGAGCTTGATTATCAATAGAGATTATATTTCGTTTGTCAATGCCGGCAAGCAAAGGCTTGTATTGTCCGACTGTCGAACCTTCAGACATGAAGTGTCGGCATCCAAAGAGGCATTGAAAGCATTGAAAGAATATGTAGCAAAGGAGGCTTTATGATGAACATGATAAGCAGACACGACATTGATGATAACGAGATACGTATCATCACTTCGCAAAAAGAAGAGCCGGTTGCCCATCCCGTGCCCCCTCGAAAGCCAAAGCGCCGGTATACAGTTCCTGCCATCATTGTTTTGGCGGCTATAGTAGCGTTTTTGATATGGATATGCGGCAACGCTTTTTGGAAAAGATCGCAGCATCAGTCTGGCACAGGAGGAAGCAATGTTGGCAACACGGCAAAGGCCGATTCGATAAGCAAGGCTTTTGTCGAGATTTCCGACACCACCATCCATGGTGTGTCGCTCACGGTGTTGCGTCCCGTAGGGGGTACACCCACATTGGCAGTTGGTCCTGGTCCGCTGGCAGACACTGCGGCAGTGCTTGTGATGCCGGCAGCCGACGTGCGGAGTGACAACGGAGCGATTGTGGGAGCCTATGTTGTGCAGGGACAACTCCTGAGCAAAGGATATTCCAAATCCGGATTTTGTGCGATTATAGGGGGAACGCCCATCATAGGAGTGGCTGATGCCACACCCTATCTGGAGCAAGCTTTAGAATCAGGCGGCTATTTCTTCCGCCAATATCCGCTGGTGGTGGGAGGCCAAGTGGTGGAAAACAAGCCTAAGGGAAAAGCCCAGCGCAAGGCCTTGGCCGAACTTTCCGGCAGGGTGGTGGTCATCGTGAGCGGCGACAGACAGACCTTCCACGACTTTTCACAAGCGTTGGTAGACCTTGGTGTCACCAATGCCATCTACCTTGTCGGTGCGGATGCCTACGGATTTGCCAAGGATGACTCGGGAACTTTCTTCCCATTCGGGAAAAAAGAGGATGCGCCCCTTCAGAATACCAATTATATCGTTTGGCGATAGCAAACGATACATTTCGTACAGCCAAAAAGCACTTTCATACAGTTCCGACCAAATATTTTTGGCCGGAACTTTTTTTTATAGACCTTTGTGGCGACAAAAACCGACAACTCATGAAATCTGCCTTTTTGCTATGTGTGACATTCACCCTGCTTTGCGCCTGTGCCGACAGACATGGGAATGTTTCTGCTACGAGTGGTCCCAATGGAGTCTATTACTGGAAAACGGTATGGTCGCCCTCTTCTGCCGACTATGCCTTCCTGCGCCGACACCACATTGGACGTATCTATCTGCGTATGTTTGATGTGGTGGTGGATACAGAATCGATCCGCAAAGACCGCCTTGTGCCGAATGCGACGGTGCGGATAGCCAATCATGCCATAGACCGGTGGCAGGATTCCCTGTCTCATATCTCTATCGTTCCGGTGGTCTATATCACATTGGAAGCTCTGAAAGAGGCGGAGGGACACGAGGGGCGACTGGCTGCAAACATGGTCACCCGCGTCAGCCACATGTGCTCGTACAATGAGTTGCCCCGTGTAACAGAGTTGCAGTTGGACTGCGATTGGACCACCCGTACAGAGCGGTCGTTTTTCGCGCTTTGCGATTCGGTAAGAATCCAGATAGAGCGTCAGCACCTACTGTGGAGCCTCAGTTCCACCATCCGCCTGCACCAGTTGTCGCATCAAGTCCCACCGGTGGACCGTGGCGTGTTGATGGTTTACAATACGGGCGATTTCAGGAATCCCGATACAGCCAATTCTATCTTGGACGAAGCCGGCATCCGGCCCTATCTGAAATACCTTGGCCACTATCCGCTTCCTCTTGATGTGGCTTACCCCACTTATTCGTGGCAACTGCTGTTCCGCAAACGTCAGTTTGTAGGGCTTCTCCGCGATATCGACCTGTCCGACACCACTCGGTTCTGCTCTGGCAAGCAGCACACCTATACGGCCATCGACGATGTGCCATACCGTACCACTACCATCCGCAAGGGCGATGTCATCAGAGACGAACGCTGCCAACACCCAGACATCATCCGCATTAAGGGATGGATAGACCGGCAACTTTCCGGCAAGCCCCACAGCAACATACTGTATCACTTG
This sequence comes from Bacteroidales bacterium, assembly GCA_004554665.1. GTDB lineage: Bacteria > Bacteroidota > Bacteroidia > Bacteroidales > Bacteroidaceae > Prevotella. Next base: position 10,200 of record SFKY01000013.1, on the reverse strand, counting down.
GATATGCAAAATCTTACACAGTACACGACCTATGAAATCGAAGAACTTCTGTCTGCTCCACAGAGTAAGTAGCATCCTCCTGCTGACGGTTGCCACTGCGTTGCGAGCCACAGCTTGCGGTCCTTACTTTCCCATCATTCCCACTCCTGTCTTTTTCACATCCCGACATGGGGGCGACCCTTACCGGCAGGAGAATCTGCGGCTGTGGCAGCAACTGACTTCTGCCCGGATTCCGCTCCGTGACATAGAACAGGCTGTGTATGAGGACAGCCGCGATGAGGCCGACCGGCAGTTGACGGATTCCCACCCTCAAGGGGACAATCTGCTGTATGTGTATCTGCGCAACAGGATGGATGTGGAGCTATCCTGCTTTCTGCTTACAGCCAAAGCACTGGAAGAGCAGATCGCCAGCCTCCAATCGCCGTGGTATTACCCTGCTTCACGCGATAGTGTAGAGGCTATAGACGGCCTGCAAGACATCATTGGGCAGTGCAAGGATTATCGCGGTACCCGACTCCGTGACCGCTATGCCCTGCAGGCCGTGCGTGCCCTCTTCTTTTCCCGTCAGTACGATCAGTGCATTGACTATTATGAGGCCACCCTGTATCATTATCCCGATACCAATCTCTTCAAACGCATGGGACTGGGCTATGTGGCAGGATGCTGGGCGCGCTTGGGGTACACCGAAAAAGCCAATGCCTATTTCGCCCAATGCGGCGATTTGCACTCCCTGCGGACAGAGAATCCGGTTGCCTATATGGCCGAGCACAATCCTGACTGCGTGGCACTGATGGAGCACCTGCAGACACTGGCTCAAGATTCTGCCCGTCTATGTGCCGTTCAGCCTATAGCCGAGGATGTGCTCCGTAGCCATCGCGCCAAGAACCGTGGCGATTGGGAGTTTCTGTTGGCATACATCGAGGGCGAGCACCATGCCGACTATCCCAAAGCATCTTCACTGATACGTGCAGCCCTTGGTCATCGGTTCTCTTCCGACGATTTGCGCGACCATGCCCGTGCCTATCAGATCAAGGTAGATGCTGCCCAAGGAAAAGTTCCCCTACGTGTGGAAGACTTGAAGTGGATGGAATCGAAAACCGACGTGCTTGCTGCAGATGCCAAAGCATGGAGCCGGATGCTGCGCCATATAGTCTATACCGACTGGGTGCCTAAGTTGTGGCATCAGAAAGACTATGCCACTGCCATTCTCCTCTGCAGGTATGCCGACAATCTGGACCGGCGGCTGCCTACTACGTGGATAGATACAGCCAGCGTCTATGGCAGCCTCTCCTTCCAACTCATGTATGCGCTCTCGTCTGCCCAACTGATTCAGGCCAACCGCAGTATGGCTGCCGACACACCGCTGTACACCTATCTGCGGAAGCATACCCACACCAATGCCGATTGCATCCACGAACTCGTCGGTACGCTGGCACTGCGCGAGGGAAACTATCGGCGGGCTGTACAATACCTCTCTACCGTATCAGCAGGCTATCTGCAGTCCATGCCCGTCTATACCGAAGGGTATCTGAAGAGAGACCCATTCTGTGGGGCATTGTCTACCAAGCTGTTGGCTTCGCCATACACCAAGCATCGGTTTGCGCAGAAGATGCTGCGTCTGCAACAACAGATGAAGTATGGGAAAAGTGCCGATGCTCGCGGACTGGCACGGCTGCAATATGCCATAGGTCGCCGAAACTCGTTGTCCACTTGCTGGGCGCTCACCCAATACTGGAAGGGCGACTGCCTGCCCACCATGTTTGTACCCTGTCTACAGTATTGGGACGATGACTTTGCGGCATACGATGACATATTGTACAATGTGGAGGACGAAGCCCGGAAGCAAAGGACGGAAGACATCTACCGGCAGGAGGTGAAACGGGCTATGGCCATGCTCCGCTCCGATGAGGCCAAGGCCGAAGCCGAATACCTGTTATACAACCTCCGCACCATCGTGAAGCGCTATGGCCACACCACTGTGGCACGCCGTGTCAGACATTCATGCGACAACTGGAGGTCATGGCTGTAAAACATAAGAAGCTATATACAACATAGAGACAACAGTAACATGAAACAACTGATGATTGCGATGCTGGCAATGACAATGGTCATGGCCTGCAAGTCTGGCCGGCAGGCCAATGTGGAGAACAAACAGTGCATAGACACTGTCTTACAAGCCCAGACAGAGGCTATCCTGAAAGAGTGCATGGCAGATAGCAGGGCCGACAGTGGCCAAGTACTGGTGATGGAGGTGCCGGGGCAAACCGTTGTGGCCTCTGCAGGTTGGGCTGCCAACGGCCGTGCAGGCTACGTTAAGACAGACTTCTCAGACCAGCGGTGGCATACCAAGATAGGGCGTATCGCCGATTATCTGGCCATGCTCGAGACTGGCAATCTGACCCTACGCGACAGCGCAGACACGGGCAACGGCCTGCTCAAAGTGGGTGGTTACCAGATTAAGGACTACAACTGGCGGCGTGGCGGTTATGGGATGATGGACGTGAAATCGGGCATCATCTTCCTCTCGGAGATTGTCTATTTCAAGTGTCTGGAAAAGACCTATGGCACCAACAAGGCACTGGAACGGATAGTAGAGGGCAACGCCATGTCTATGAAGGAGATGGCCAAGATGACCAGTGACCTGATAGCAAGAAGCGATACCTATGCCCATGAAATAAGAAACGTGATGGAAGCCTATGTGGAAGAAGGCTTGGGCATAAAGGCTAAGCCCGACAAAGGTGACATGGCTGGATATGCCGGCACGACATGTGGAACTGACAGCATCCGTCATCTCGACTTCTGCGGCTATTTCCCCGTTGCCCATCCCCAATACATCGTGGTGGCGAGCATGAAGAAACGTGGGCTTCCGGCCAGTGCAGGCAATATGTGTGCACCGGTAGCAAGGCGGGTGGCCGAATTCTTATTCGACTTGTTGCCCGTCAGAGACCTCTAACCTGTTGGGTACATTTGTAAGAGAATCAGTCAAAAAATCTAACTAAAAAAACTTGTTCAATCATGGAGACTTTATTAATCGTAGTTTTTATTCTTGGATCGGTCGTATTTGTTGCATGTCGCGTCAATAAATATGAGGCAGTGGCACGAATCAATCAGCAAGAAGATGAGGACATTGACACCTTCAACCTGATGTATAATACGCTTCGTGAAATGGGGTGCCAACCCACTAAAGATGAAGAGAACGCCCTGTTTGTCAAATACCAGGGAGAGGAGTTTCACATCAAGTGTGGAGGACTATACGCCAGAGTATGGGAGCTTTGTTGGGGAGCTCTCCGTAAAGATGCGCCCGAGGTGCCCAATATCCGTGCAGCAGTCAATGATGCAAACTATAATTTTGGTCCTACAGTGGTAATTGAAGAACCAGAAGATGATCACCGTTTAGTGCTTCATAGCCGTTATGATATCATGTTTAGTCCATCCTTTCCTAACAAGACAGACTATTTGGAGGCAGTTTTAGACAGTTTTTTCACGACGAGGGAAAATCTGTGTAATCATTTCCGAGAACTAAACCTGAACCAGAATGAGAATGCAAAGAAGCGCCGCCCCATCGGCTTCCGTGCGATTGAGGACGAAGAGGAATTAAAAGACACGCCAGCCATCGTGACAGAGTTAAAGATAAGGTAAAACAGCGCATCCATCGCTCAAAAGGCTGAGACTCTATGTGGGTCTCAGCCTTTTTGGGGTAATGAAAAAACGGTGTTATAGGGGATGTCTCAGCGAATATGGAATTCTGTAGCGCATGTGGGTGAGGGCAACAATTCCCAACCAAGACTTCTTCAAGTTGGTAGTAGGCACTCCGTTGGTGAGGATTTCGCTGTCCCCTCTGCTATCTGAGCAGCAGTGAGAGGGGTTGGTAGGCCTTGGTCTGGAGCTTCAGTTTGCCGTCTCTGACGGCAAAGGGCTCGCCAATGGGCTCACTGCGCAGATTGCAGTACTGGGCAGTACGGTAGGGGCTTCCTTTGGGGAGCGTCACCTCGCACTTACCGTCTTGGCCCGCCTGCTCCCAGAGCCTCAACAGGGCGGGGGCTTCGGCGCTCCCCTTCTGGTAGGCGGTGACGAGCACACCCCGGCGTGAGAGTGTGATGCCCGAAGCCGTCGTGGGCAACAGGCCTGCTTCGGGCGTGTCGGCAAAGGCGGCCATGAGCGGCACACGTGTCTCCTCAACAGGGGTGATGAGCGAGGCTTCATTGTCGTAGCGGTCGAAGCCCCACAGATAGACCGTGGCCGAGAGAGTGCCATCGATGTACTCTGTAAAGTTGGTTCCCCACTGGGTGTTGTACAGATTGACAAACACGTTGGGACGACGGGGGACAAACTGGCCGGAGAAGCGGGTGAGCCCCATCCTGTCGAGACTGACGGCGGGTGCCTGCGGGGTGTTGAGTCCGTAGCCCCACTGCTGCTTGTCGAGCACGGCCATACCCGTGTTGAGGAAGAAATAATCGTGGTTGGTATTCTTGACAAAATCGGCGGCAGGGTTTACCACCGCTCCGGTGCGCCCGAGCCTGAAAGTGGGCTGCTCCACACGGAAGGGGAACGCGAGCCAACCACCCTCGGCCTGCATGGTGGCGCGCTTGTTGGTGGTGCTCCATGTCATCTCCACATAGGGCGAATCGCGGTAGAGGGTGTACATAAGCAGATAGTCCTCGCCGTCTGCGGTGCGGCAAAAAGCAGTGGCAGTGACCGAGACGGGCGTCTCGTCGTAGCTGATGTGCGAAACAGTGCCTCTAATCTGCTGATAGGAGAAGGCAGGCGAGGCAGGACGCACCATCTCGGGGTCAGCCCAGCCGTGGTGTCCCTCTTTGACATAGGTGGCATTGTAGCGGTCGGCCTCGTCCTTGCCGTACAGTTCGTGTATGTATTCTCCGAAACCATATTCGCTGTCAGCCTGTACCATCTCGCGCTGGCGCTTCTTGTCCCATGCCGACAGCAGCGCGCCGTTGGCAGGATTGATACGCAGTCTGAAATAGGGATTCTCGATGATGGCTTGGTTGCGGTCTACCGACAAGTCCGAGGTAGACTGTCCGGCGGCCTCTACCACGGTATAGGTCTTGTAGCCCAACGAGGGTACGTCGGTGGCATGGAAGACCAGCCGGTTTTGGTCGTTGTGAGCCATGACCACCTCGCCGGTGGCCTCATCGCGCAGGGCAGCGACTTGGAATGACTTCTGGTAGATATCCATGTAGAGCGCGACGGTACCCGAACGGGTCCAGGGCAGCGGATTGTAGACCACCACATGCTTGCCTTTGACACCGACCGATGCTGTCAACGTGCGCAGGTCGCGGCGAAGGGGCGGCACTATCTCAAACTGAGCGGCGTGGGGATGGTGCCCCTTCTCGTACCACGACTGCTCGATAAAGTCATAGGCTCCCGTAGCCCGGTCTTTGGCAAACTTGTCGCCATACGACCACATGCCGCAGTGGCCATGTGAGATGGCGAGGCCAAAGGTATGCTCGTCGAAAAGCAGCGACTGCTCCACTGCCTTGTCCACGTAGCGGCCGACAGACGGTGACGCGCCTGCCCAGTCGGCAAGAAGGGTGTTGAGCGTCTCCTCGTTGTAGATGGTGCGCTGCATCTGCTTGTTGATTTTTACCTCGCGCGGCATCGACATGTAGCCGTGTATCCATGTATCGGGCATGTCGCCGCGCACTACCGGCAGCTGGGGATGCTCCTTCATGAGCAGGTCGTAGAAGTCTTCCAACTGTCCGATGCGCACGCGGGCCTTGGGGGCTTTCTCGTGCGCCTCGCGGAGTACGGCCTCCACCTCGGCCGCCGTGGGGGCACCCGTGTTCTCATGCGTGTGGATCATGGCCAACCATGTCTTGTGCTTCCAGTTTTTGGGTGGCATCACGCCCGAACCGTAGTATTCGGCCCAGTTGAGCGTGAGCAGACGTGACCCATCGGGGCCTTCCCACCAGAAGAGGGTGGGCACGTCGGGCGATGCGGAACCCGGATTGCAGCCTATGTGCAGGAACTTGACCCCGGCATGGGTGAGCAGGGTGGGAAGTACCCATGAGTGGCTTGGCACATCGGTCTGCTTGGCACCTCTCGCGAGCGGGCGGCCATACTGTCTGTCGATGGCTGTGGTGTATGACATGCCACGCACCAGCGTCTCAAGGTCGCTCGATTCGGTCTCGAGTGTGAACGGGAGAGCATGGGGAGCCAACCTGCCCTCGCGCAGGGCACGCTCTATCTTGCCCTTGCCGTCGGCCGGGGTGTGCTCCAGAATATACTTCATAGGCCATCCAGGCAGTGTCCAGACAAACTGGTCTGCCTTGGGCAGCCGAGCGGTCTGTTCCAGCGACTCCAGGGTGCGGTCCATCATGGTGGTGGAATACTTCTGCAGCACCGATTCAGCCCAATCGGTATAGCCGATGTCAAAGTGCATCTTAAACACGATGACGATGTCCTCTACGGAGGATTCGTCTGAACCCTTGTCCAGTTCTACCTTAGCAATCTGTGACACCGCCGTAAGCGACAGGCACCACAGCCCCACCATCATGAGGAGGAGTCTTCTCATACGCATGGTCTTCATCTTATACATATACTTATCTGTTTGTGTCTTTTGTACATCTGGGGCAACGGCTACAAGAAGCCCCCCTGTGGGCACAAAGTTATCAAATTATTCACAAACCACCCCGTCCCCATCCCTTTTTTCTGGTATGCATGCCCTTTGTTTTAACATTATTTGTCGCATTTCGTCAGCGTACTCCATTTGGTGTACGGGCGTATCGCAATTGGAGTACGCCCGTATCGCAAGTGCCATACGCCCGTACGGCATTTGCGGTACGCCCACCAGATGCCACACCGGGGACTGCCAGAAGCACCCCATGGCATGGCTTGGCAGCACTGACAGCATCGGTTCGTGTGACACTTTGTCAGCCTCTCCTCCTCGTTCCACACCTTTGGCACACCTTTTGTTAGATGAAAGGTGAATCACATTTCAGAATAATAATAAAATAAAAATAGCATACAATTATGGGAAAGATTATTGGAATCGACTTAGGAACTACCAACTCGTGTGTAGCAGTATTTGAAGGCAGCGAGCCTGTAGTAATCGCCAACAGCGAAGGCAAGCGTACCACTCCTTCGGTAGTGGGCTTCGTAAACGACAGTGAGCGCAAGGTGGGCGACCCCGCCAAGCGTCAGGCCATCACCAACCCGCGCAACACGGTGTACAGCATCAAGCGCTTTATGGGTGAGACCTATGCACAAAGCCAGAAAGAGGCTGAGCGTGTGCCGTTCAGCGTGGTCAACGAGGGTGGCTATCCCCGTGTAGACATCGACGGACGTAAATATACACCGCAGGAAATCTCAGCTATGGTGCTACAGAAGATGAAGAAGACCGCAGAGGACTATCTCGGTCAGGAAGTGACAGACGCCGTGATCACCGTGCCCGCCTACTTCTCAGACTCACAGCGTCAGGCCACCAAGGAAGCCGGCCAGATAGCAGGTCTCAACGTACAGCGTATCGTCAACGAGCCTACGGCTGCCGCCCTCGCCTATGGCGTGGACAAGGCCAACAAGGATATGAAGATTGCCGTGTTCGACCTCGGTGGCGGTACCTTCGATATCTCCATCCTCGAGTTTGGTGGCGGTGTGTTTGAAGTGCTCTCTACCAACGGTGACACACACCTCGGTGGCGACGACTTCGACCAGGTCATTATCGACTGGCTCGTCAACGGTTTCAAGGCCGACGAGGGCATCGACCTCTCCAAGGACCCGATGGCCATGCAGCGCCTGAAAGAGGCTGCTGAGAAGGCCAAGATAGAGCTGTCGAGCTCTACCTCTACAGAGATCAACCTGCCCTATATCAGCGCAGAGGGCGGTGTGCCCAAGCACTTGGTGAAGACGCTCACACGCTCGCAGTTTGAGCAGCTGGCCCACAGCCTCATCCAGGCTTGTCTCGTGCCCTGCCAGAACGCTATTCGCGATGCCAAGCTCAACACGTCAGACATCGACGAGGTAATACTCGTGGGTGGTTCGAGCCGTATCCCCGCCGTTCAGACGCTGGTGAAGAACTACTTCGGCAAGGAGCCCAGCAAGGGTGTCAACCCCGACGAGGTGGTAGCCATCGGTGCAGCCATCCAGGGTGCCATCCTCAACAAGGAAAGTGGTGTGGGCAACATCGTATTGCTCGACGTGACTCCGCTGACACTCGGTATCGAGACCATGGGTGGCGTGATGACCAAGCTCATCGAGGCCAATACCACCATACCTTGCAAGAAGAGCGAGACATTCTCTACCGCTGTAGACAACCAGACGGCTGTTACCATCCATGTACTGCAGGGTGAACGTCCGATGGCCGCACAAAACAAGAGCATCGGCCAGTTCAACCTTGAAGGCATCGCCCCCGCCCGTCGTGGCGTGCCCCAGATCGAGGTGACTTTCGATATCGACGCCAACGGTATCCTCAACGTGTCGGCCAAGGACAAGGCCACTGGCAAGGAGCAGGCCATCCGTATCGAGGCTTCGAGCGGCCTGAGCCAAGAGGAAATCGACCGCATGAAAGCAGAGGCAGAGGCCAATGCAGCAGCCGACAAGGCAGAACGTGAGCGCGTGGACAAGCTGAACCAGGCAGACTCGATGATCTTCACCACCGAGAACTTCCTGAAGGACAATGGCGACAAGATTCCTGCCGACCAGAAACCCAGCATAGAGGCCGCCCTGCAGCAGCTCAAGGATGCCCACAAGGCAGGCGATGTGGCAGCTATCGACTCGGCCATCAACAACCTCAATCAGGTGATGCAGGCAGCCAGCGCACAGATGTACGGTCAGGCAGGCGGCGCACAGCCCGGTGCCGGTGCCGGATTCAACGGCGGCCAGCAGGCAGGTGGCCAGCAGTCCAACAGCTCTGACAACATCCAGGATGCCGACTTCGAGGAGGTGAAGTAAGTTTGATAAACAGCAATAAGCAACAATAAAAAAATCGGTGCAACTCATTGAGTTGCACCGATTTTTGTTTTAGTTAAACTTTGTATATTTGGCTCTGATTTCGGATTTTTATCGTAATTTTGCACCAAATCATTCACGCGACACTTTGGTCGGTGAAGTTCAACAAAAGGTAAATACACATTATTATATAGATATATGGCACAGGCAAAATACGAGATTCGAAGGAAATGTCCTATATGTGGTGCGGTGTTCCAAATTCGCACCATTGATGCAGTATATTGTTCGAAGCAATGTTCCGATGTTGCTTACAAGAGGAAGAAAGACAGAGAGGCAAAAGAAGCCAAGTACGAAGAGTTGGCAAAAGAGATTCCTGACATACGAGAATATCTTTCGGTCCAGGAAGCGGTTGCTGTTTATTGTGTTGAACGAGACACTTTGTATCGTGAGATTCGTAAGGGTAAGATTCCATCAGTCAATCTTGGCACGAAACAACTCAGATTGAATCGTGCAGACCTTGAACTGCGTTACCCAAGAAGAAAGAAGGTAAGGAAGGCTGCCAAGAAGCCTATACCAAAAACATACAACATGGAACCAGAGAATTGCTATACCATAGGAGAAATCTCAGAGAAGTTTAGGATTCATGATTCATCCGTATGGGCACATATCCGCAAGTTCTCCATCCCTACCCGACAGATAGGTAACTATGTGTACGCTCCAAAATCAGAAATCGACAAACTCTATAAATCCATCAAACTATGAAGACTCCTATGAAGCGCACGGTATTCAAAGTAATACTCCGCAAATCCGAATACAAAGAGCAGTGGTCATTGCTCATTGAAAGTTTTCCTGTCTTTGAGCCAGGCAAGGATAAGCCTCTCCGTAAGCATGAACCACTTGGGCGGTTTATAACTACTCCTATCTTTGATAAGAATAGTTATGGTAGGACATTGGCCGATGGCAAAGCCTACTATCGCCCCAAGCGTGATGCCAATGGAATCATCCTGTGCCGTTCACAAAAGGACCAAGAGGCATGCATCTTTGCTGATAAGGTTCGTGACCTTCGCCAGCACGAATACGATAATCAGTCTTTGTACACAGACTCGGAGGCAGAACAAGCAGCACAAAACGAAAGGTCAAAGTGCGACTTTATCAAGTACTTTGAGGAGTTAAAGGACAAACGTCACAAGAACAGTTCCAAGTCCATTCAAGTCAATTGGAATCGTGAACTTGCACTTCTGAAGTTATATACAGATGGGAAGCCGCTTCTATTTGGTAGCATAGACCTGAATCTCA
>SFKY01000085.1 GCA_004554665.1 Bacteroidales bacterium | reverse complement strand
CGCTGCTTATTGTATGTTTCCTAAGAAGCCGTGTATCAATGTACAACGTACAGTTGATACACAGCTTTCATTGTTTTGAATTCATCGAACTCACGTTAATTTATAATTGTATTCACTGAATTTGGCCATGCCGTATTTTCAGATGATGATGCACAGGTGGGCTAAATGCCATGATTGGCGTCGTAAAGGTGGCATTTGGGTGAGCTAAACGCCATCTTTGGAAAAACAAGCAGGTGGTGGTGACAGGATATTTTCAGCATTTTATTTTGCGGTGTCCCCATCAAGCAGTATCTTTGTGGCTGCTTATGAACCAGATGAGGATATTGTGTGGAATGTTGGCAGCGCTCATGCTGTGCGTGGGTTGCCGTCGTTTTTCACCCCAAGAGGTGGCAACAGACGGTCCGTTTGTCACCGACGTGCGGTTGAAGACCACTCCTGTGACCGATCAGGGCCGCAGCGAACTCTGCTGGGTGCATGCGATGTTTGCCACCATCGAGACCGAACGGCTGATGCAGGGCGACTCGGTGCGGCTGTCGGTAGACTACCCCGTGCGCCGCTATCTCGAAGACCGGGTGCGGGCGTGCTATCTCGCTGGCGGGCAGCAACCCATCTCCCTGCGGGGCATGGCAGGCATGGCGCTGCATCTGCTCGATCGCTATGGGGTGGTGCCCTATGGTGCGTACCACCGCAACGAGCCGGTGGACTATCGCATGCTGTGCCGAAGACTGACACGTGTATCACAGGCTGCACAGCCGTTTGGCGTGCTCCAAGAGCGCACAGGGCGGTTGCTCGACGAGCGCTTGGGTGCCCTACCCTATGCCGCCTATCTGTATGGGGCGCAATACACCCCACACGAGTTTGCCCGCAGCGTGTGCCATCCACATGGTTATGCGGCGCTGACCAGTTTTACGCACCATCCGTTCGGGCAACCGATGGTGCTCGAGGTATCCGACAATGTGCTGCGCGACACCCTCCACAATGTTCCCATCGGCCAACTGATGGCCTGTATGGAGCAAGCCCTCCGCCACGGGCATCCCGTGTGTTGGGAAGGTGACATCACAGAACCCGGTTTCTCCTTCGACCGCGGCGTGGCCGACCTGCCCCAAGGGAGCAGGCGTGTGGACCAGGCTCGCAGGCAGCAAGCCTTTGAGTGCCGGAAGACCACAGACGACCACTGTATGGCGCTCGTAGGACTGGCTCACGATGCCCAGGGCCGGCGCTGGTTCATCGCCAAAAACTCGTGGGGTACGGCCAATCCTTATGGCGGCTATATGTACCTCTCCTATGAATATGTATGGATGAAAACCATTGCCATCTATTTGTCATATGAAGCTGATTATCTTTGATTTTGACGGCACGCTGGCCGATACCGAGCCGCTGATTACACAGACCATGATGAAGACGCTCCGCACCGTGGGGCTGCCGGTCTGTACCCGAGAGCAGTGCCGTGCCATGATAGGACTGCCCCTGAAGGAGACTTTCATGCAGTTGCTCCCCATCGACAGTGCCACGGGCGACCTGTGTGCCAAGACTTACGAGCAGATCTTTGCCGTAGACAACCGTCCGAGTGCCGTGGGCATGTTTCCTCATGTCAGCGAAACCCTACAGGCGCTGCATCAGAGAGGTTATCTGCTCTCCATCGCCACCTCCCGAGGGCGTACGTCGCTCGAAGCGTTTCTTAGGGATATGCAGCTCATGTCCTACATCTCGCACATTGTGACGGTAAACGATGTAGAGCGGGCCAAGCCTTATCCCGACATGGTCGACACCACCCTATCCCACTTCCGTATATCACCCGAAGACACGCTCATGGTGGGCGATGCCATCTACGATATCCAGATGGGGCACAACGCCGGCGTACGGACGTGTGGTGTGACCTATGGTAACGGCACCCGGGAGCAGATGGAAGCCTGTGCCGCCGACCATATCATCGACGATATAGCCGATATCCTCAACCTTGTCTGAGCAGGATTGGGGCCAATCTTTGCCCTACTCCACCCCACTCCCTTATCCGATAGATACAAAGAAAGGCTGCAAGGTGACATCCCGTCACCAAGGGCAGCCTTTTTCTGAGAGAGATTTGTAATGTTGATGGGTAGACAGAGGTTACTTCATTCGGATGATGATGGTGGTCTTGATTTTTGGCCGAATCTTCTCGTCTTCTATGCTGAGCATGTAGATGCGGTTGGTCTTGCTGTCCTGTGTGGTGAGGACCATTGTGGTGACACCGTCTTCACGCTTCTCGGTGAGGGTGCCGTTGCGGGCTTCTTCCTCGAATGCACTGCGTAGGTAGCCGACACTCTTTCCCTCTGTGGTGAGCATCTTCACCACTTTTTCTACCCTCTTGGTCTTGGTATTGCGTTTCACCACCGAGGTAAACGTGCAGTCGCCCGTGGCAGCAAATTTGTCTACCATCTGGTCTATCTTGTTTTGGGCTGTGGCCTGGGCAATGAAGGCTGCAAACAGGCACAGCAGTAAGGTCAGTCGTTTCATACGTTATAGGTCAGTTTAGCAGTTGTCTGATGCGTGCGCGCTCTTCGGGGTCGCTCACATGATTCATCACTTCCTTTTCTATCTCTTCGACCGAGGGAAGTGTCTCCACGGTCTGTTCTATGTGGCGTGCTTCGGCCAGCGTACGCTCGATGTGGGGTCTTAGCTCACTCAGGTTGTCGATGCGGTGGCCGTCTACAATCATGTAGCTGCCGCCATAGTGCATGTCCAACTGGTGGTTCTCATAGTGCCACCATGCCGTGTAGCCGCCTGCAAGCAGCAACACCGATGCCGCAATGCCTGCCACCCAGCGGCGGAGGTGTCTGCCCCCTACCCTGTTCTGCTGTTCGGGCAGCTGTTGCAGGTCGATAAATAGTTGGCGATAGTGTTGCAGTGAGGCATCGACATTTTGGCCGCTGAAATAAGCATACAGGCACTGTTCTTCGGCCAGCGAGGTCTCGCCATCAAAAAACTTTGTGATGAGCGTCTTGATATAGGATTGTTTCATCATCTTTCTTCCTCCAAGTATTGGTCTCTTATCGTTTGTCGTGCGCGGCTGATGACCTTGCGTACAGCGGTCTCCGTGCTGCCGGTGAGGCTGGCGATGCGGCGATAGTCCATGCCCTCTATATGGCGCAGCCTGATGACAAGTTGCTGCAGGGTGGGCAGTGCGTCTATGCAGCGCAAGACGTGTTCCAGCCGATGCTGATCGGGTGGCGGCTCATCGTCACAGCCTACGTCCCAGTCGCTGATGGCCTGTGTGCGATGCCGCCTGCGCAACTGGTCGCGTGCCAGGTTGCGGGTCACCACCTTGGCCAGTGCATCGATAGGCGGCTGCAGTTGCGGGCAGAGGGTCCACAACTTGAGCAAGACATCCTGTACAATGTCCTCGGCCTCGTCTCTGTCGCCTACAATGTGTGCAGCTATCTGGATGAGGGTGGCTCTGAGGCGCTGTGCCTGATATGGAAAGTCCTCTCTTCTCAAAATTTGTTCAGGTTACTGGCATCGATTTTGGAGATACCTTTCGACTCAAACTGTGTGTCGTCTGCCATGCCCGCTACCGTGAGTTGGGATATGCCGTAGTTAGTGGCCTTGATACGCTTGCAGTCTACTTGCAGGTTGATCTTTGCGTTGCCGCTGTTGCTGATGGTCAGGTCGCCGCCCTTGAAACTCATATCCTGTTTGCCCATCCCGTTGTTCTGGAGCGTCATGGTGGCGGCTTCGAGCGTCATCTTTGCGTTGATGCTTCCTTGGTTGTCTATATTAAGACTGCTGGGTGTGCCGATGGTGATGCTACCGCGCAGGCTTCCTGAGTTGTTCATACGCCCTTCGCCCGAACATTCGGCGTTGCATTGCGTCTTCTGGCTACCATTGTTGTCCCAGACCATTTGCTGGCAGGCGATGGAGAGCGAATCGGTCAGTGCGCCCGTGTTGTCCAGACAGAAGTTGTCTGCCTTCACGCTGGTAGAGATTCTTAGGGAGCCACTGTTGTCGATGGATAGCGAGCCGCAGTCGGTCTTCCCGGCGTATAGGCTCATGGCACCGCTGTTGTCGAGGGTCAACTGTTCTGATGTGAGTTGAGTATAGTCTACATACAGCGCATTGCTGTTTGTGATGTCCGTGAGCTTAGGGGCGGTAATCCATACGTCGGTAGCCGGGATGTTGCCGTTTCTTGTTTTGTCTTCAATCTCCATGACGAGCACCTTGCCTTTTACCGAAAGTTTCAGGTGCCAGTTAGGCGACTCTTTCACCCTCACAAGTTGCTTGTCGCCCTGTGTGTAGTGCAGGCGTACGGCAGCAGCGTTGCGGATAGATGTAAACGGGGCCAGTTGCACGGTGCGCACTTCGCCTTTGGGAGCGATTTCGATGTCTTTCTGAGCCTTGCAGGAGGTCATGCTTAGCATGAGTATGGTAGCGGTGATAGCTGCCATCCGTGAGGTCATGGTGCAGAGATAGTTTCGTTTCATGTTCATTGTCATTGTCTGATTGGTTTTTGCTGATAGTACGCACAGCTGTCCTATTTGTGACACAAAAATAGCGATTTTTTCATTTCCCACATCCTGATGCGGGAAACAAATCTGTCCCTGTGGGGTGTCATCGGAAAATGCATGTAGCCCCACCGGAAGCAACCGGGATGGCAGATGCGCGGGCTAAACGTGGCGTTTACGCGGGCTAAATGCCATGATTAGCGTCGTAAAGGTGGCGTTTAGCTTCCGTAAGGGTGTTCATCATGTTTTATACGTGACGTACTTTACGTGACGGCGTGACTTTGGTATGGGTGCCGTATCTGTTTTCACTTGAATTTGTGGTTTTCCCAGCGCCTGGGCAGTGGGAAAATAAGTCGGGGGCCATAAAAAAATGAGGCAGGGTAGGGCTAATCACGGAATTTTTGCGTAATTTTGCCCTCTCAAACCGATTGATACTTATGGCAAAGGACGACAAGGGGCTTACCCCTATGATGAGGCAGTTTTTCTCGATGAAGGCTAAGCACCCAGAGGCGCTGATGCTCTTTCGCTGTGGCGACTTCTACGAAACCTATGGCGAAGATGCCGTCATCGCTTCACGCATCCTTGGCATCACGTTGACCCGCCGCAACAATGGAGGGTCACAGGAAAGCATGGAGATGGCCGGTTTCCCACACCATGCGCTCGACAATTATCTCCCCAAACTGATTCGCGCCGGCAAGCGTGTGGCCATCTGTGACCAGCTGGAAGACCCTAAGCGCAAGCGGGAGCAGCTGAAGGGCAAGAAAGGCCTGTCCGAGATGGATAAGATGGTGAAGCGTGGCATCACCGAACTGGTGACCCCGGGTGTGGCGATGGGAGACAATGTGCTCAACTATAAGGAGAACAATTTCTTGGCCGCGGTGCATTTCGGCAAGACAGCCTGTGGCGTGAGTTTCCTCGATATTTCCACCGGCGAGTTCCTCACCGGGCAGGGCGATTATGACTATGTGGAGAAGCTGCTCGGCAATTTTGCGCCCAAGGAGGTGCTCTACGACCGCAGTCGTAAGGCCGACTTTGAGCGCAAGTTTGGCACACGCTACTGTGTGTTTGAGTTAGACGACTGGGTGTTTACCGAGCAGACGGCCCGACAAAAACTCTTGAAACATTTTGGTACCAAGAGCCTGAAGGGTTTCGGCGTGGAGCACCTGAAGAGCGGCATCGTGGCGGCAGGTGCCATCATGCAGTACTTGGAGATTACCCAGCACACGCACATCGGCCACATCACCTCGCTCTCACGCATCGAGGAAGAGCGCTATGTGCGGCTCGACCATTTCACGATACGCTCGTTGGAACTGCTGCAGACCATGCAGGAAGACGGCAAATCGCTGCTGGATGTGATAGACTGTACCATCACCCCGATGGGAGGCCGTATGCTGAAGCGCTGGGTGGTGTTTCCGCTCAAGGACAAGGGGCCTATCAACCAGCGGCTCGACGTGGTGGACTACTGTTTCAAGGAGCCTGAGTTCAGGGAGGTCATCTACGACCAGCTGCGGCGTATCGGAGACTTGGAGCGTATCGTGTCCAAAGTGGCGGTAGGCAGGGTGTCGCCGCGTGAGGTGGTGCAGCTCAAGAACGCGCTGCAGGCCACGGTGGCGGTGAAGTCGGCTTGCCAGCGTGCTGACAATGAGACACTGAGCAGGGTAGGGGAACAGCTGAACCTGTGCGAGTCGCTGCGCGAACGCATAGCACGGGAGATACAGCCCGACCCGCCCCAGTTGGTGGCCAAGGGCGGTGTGATAGCGGCCGGCTACAATGCCGAACTGGACGACCTGCGCAGCATATCGCACGACGGCAAGAGCTATCTCATGCAGATACAGGAGCGTGAGATACAGCAGACGGGCATCACCTCGCTCAAAGTGGGGTACAACAATGTCTTCGGGTACTATCTGGAGGTGCGCAATACGTTTAAGGACAAGGTGCCACAAGACTGGATTCGCAAGCAGACATTGGCTCAGGCGGAGCGATACATCACGCAGGAACTGAAGGAGTATGAGGAGAAGATTCTGGGAGCCGACGAGCGCATCCTGGAGCTGGAAGCGAGACTGTTTAATGAACTGATTGAGGACATGCGGGAGTTTATCCCGCAGATACAGATCAACGCCAATCTGCTGGCACAGCTCGACTGTCTCACGGGATTTGCCCGTGTGTCGGAGGAGATGGCTTATGTGCGTCCCACGGTAGACGATTCGGGCGTATTGGATATCTCCCAAGGGCGGCATCCTGTGATTGAGCAGCAGATGGCCGTAGGCGAGCGCTTCGTGCCCAACGATATCTATCTGGATGACGAGCGCCAGCAGATTATCATTATCACGGGTCCCAACATGGCCGGCAAAAGCGCGCTGCTCCGTCAGACAGCGTTGATTGTACTGATGGCTCAGATGGGCTGTTATGTACCGGCAGAGCGCGCGAGAATAGGTCTGGTGGACAAAATCTTCACCCGTGTGGGAGCGTCGGACAATATCTCGCTCGGCGAATCTACCTTTATGGTGGAAATGACCGAGGCTGCCAACATTCTCAACAACGTCACCTCGCGCTCGTTAGTGCTTTTCGACGAGTTGGGACGTGGTACCTCCACCTACGACGGTATCAGTATCGCGTGGGCCATTGTGGAATATCTCTATGACAATGCCAAAGGCAATCCGCGTACCCTCTTTGCCACACACTATCATGAACTGAACGAAATGGAGAAGCAGTACCCGCGCATCAAAAACTATAACGTGAGTGTGAAGGAGGTGGGCGACAAGGTAATCTTCCTGCGCAAACTGGAGCGTGGTGGTAGCGAGCACTCGTTTGGTATCCATGTAGCAGAGATTGCGGGCATGCCCAAGAGCATCGTGAAGCGTGCCAACGTCATCCTGAAGCAGTTGGAGGCCGATGCCGCCAATGTGGGCAATGCCACCAAGGCCAACGTGCAGCATCTGGGCGACAGTAGGGAAGGGATGCAACTGAGTTTCTTCCAGCTCGATGACCCTATCCTCTCACAAATAAGGGACGAGATTCTGGGCTTGGACATCAATAACCTGACACCCGTCGAGGCGCTCAACAAACTCAATGAAATCAAGAAAATACTGAAAGGAGGAAACTGATTTTTAATTCATAATTCCTAATTCACAATTCATAATGATTGGCACCTAAGAGTAGCAACATTATGAATTGTGAATTAAGAATTATAAATTAAGAAAGTGGATTACTTCGCTCTTCTCATGCAAATCACACCGATGATGATGAAAGGAATGGAGAGCAACTGCCCCATATTGAAGAGCATCTGCTGCTCAAAGGCTTCCTGTACGTCCTTGGTGTACTCAATGAAGAAGCGGAACGTGAAGATGAGGGTGAGGCAGAGGCCGAAAAAGAAGCCGGTGCCTATCCGCTCTTTGTGCTTCTTATAGAAGTGCCAGCCTACAAAGAAGAGGAGGAAGTAGGCGATGGCCTCGTACAACTGGCCAGGATGGCGCGGCTGCAGGTCCACACGGGTGAAGATAAAGGCCCAAGGCACATCGGTCACCTTGCCGATAATCTCCGAATTCATGAGATTTCCCAGTCGTATAAAGCAGGCTGTAATGGGCGTGGCGATAGCTATATTGTCGAGCACTTGCCATAGGTTGAGTTTTGTACGCCGATAGTAGAGCCAAAGCGCAAACATGAGGCCTAATGTGCCACCGTGCGAGGCCAATCCCTCATAGCCCGTAAAGGCTATGCTGCCATCGGTAAGACGGAAGAGCCAATTGTCGGCGAAATGGGCGTTGCCCTGCACGAAATGGACAGGGAGGAGCATCTCGATGATGTGCTGGCCGGAGGAGAGGAAATAATCGGGCTCATAGAAGAGACAATGGCCCAGACGGGCACCCACAATCACACCGAAAAAGCAGTAGAGAAAGAGCGGATCGAACAGTTCGTCCTTGAGTTTCTGGTCTTTGTACAGCCATTTCACGATGTAGTAGGCCAGACCGAGGCCGATGAGCCAGCACAAACCGTACCAGCGCACGCCATACGACCCGATGTGAAATGCCATCAGGTCGGGATTCCAGAGGATGTAAGCTAACAGATGGGTCATGGCGACAAATGGCATTACACATTGAAACGGAAGTGCATGATATCACCGTCCTGCACTACATACTCTTTGCCCTCTATACCCAGTTTTCCGGCCTCACGCACCGCTGCTTCCGACCCATACTGGATGTAGTCGTCGTACTTGATGACCTCGGCACGGATAAATCCTTTCTCAAAGTCGGTGTGGATGACGCCGGCGCACTGCGGAGCCTTCCATCCCTTATGGTATGTCCACGCCTTTACTTCCATCTCGCCGGCAGTGATAAAGGTTTCCAGATTGAGCAGGTGGTATGCTTTCTTGATCAGGCGGTTCACGCCGCTCTCTTCAAGTCCGAGCTCTTCGAGAAAGAGCTGCTTGTCCTCGTAGGTGTCGAGTCCGGCGATGTCTTCCTCGGTCTTGGCGGCGATGACCATTGCCTCAGCTCCCTCAGAAGCTGCAATCTCCTCTATCTTACGTGAGTAGGCATTACCCTCTTTGGCACTGTTCTCATCCACATTGCACACATAGAGCACGGGCTTGGTGGTGAGTAGGAAGAGGTCGCGAGCTGCCTGTTGCTCCTCCTTGCTGTCAAAGGTCACCGAACGGGCGTTCTTGCCCTGTTCCAAGGCTGCTTTGTAGGCTTCGAGTACGCTCACCATCACCTTGGCATCCTTGTTATTGCCGGCAGAAGCCATCTTCTGCTGCTTGCCCAGCTGGCTCTCGATGGTCTCCAAGTCCTTGAGCTGCAGTTCGGTGTCGATAATCTCCTTGTCTTGTACCGGATCCACCGGCGCACCGCCCTCACGCACCACGTTGTCGTCATCGAAGCAGCGGATAACGTGGATGATGGCGTCGCATTCGCGGATATTTCCCAGGAATTTGTTGCCCAATCCCTCGCCCTTTGAGGCTCCTTTTACCAGACCGGCGATGTCTACAATTTCACAGGTGGCCGGTACGATGCGTCCGGGATGCACAATCTCGGCCAGACGGGTCAGACGCTCGTCGGGAACGGTAATGACGCCCAGATTAGGCTCGATGGTGCAGAAAGGGAAATTGGCTGCCTGCGCCTTGGCACTTGACAGACAGTTGAACAATGTCGACTTTCCCACGTTGGGAAGGCCTACTATACCACATTTTAATGACATATTCTTGCTTAATGTTAATTACTTCTGCAAAGTTACTGCAAACCGCGCACAATGCAAAGAAAATGACAAAGTTTTTCTCAGCACCCTGCCGTCCCGATGCCCAAGGTTTGGATGGCAGCGACTATTATATATTAAGGTATTGTGAGTGGCCTGAAGGTTGCTTTCGGTTTCCGGCTACACCGTCGTTGCTTCCGTCCGCCTCCGATACCCTTTCAACATGGAGCATCACAATCACAGTTGTATGACTGATAAGCAGAGAAACATGCATAAATATGCATATTTATCGACAAATTTTGATATTCTTCAACGGAATATAAAGAATAATATGATTTTATCCAAAAATTCGGTTAAGCGAAGCGAATACGAATAAATTCGCATTCATGAGTATGAGATTTTTACGTAAAAATATTTGGAACTTGTAAACATATTATGTACATTTGTT
>SFKY01000084.1 GCA_004554665.1 Bacteroidales bacterium | reverse complement strand
CCGCTGAATGTGTAGACAAGACTTGACAATGTGGCCGTACCTGGTTCACATGTCACCTTTCCTTCTGCTGTATAATCCGTGCCATTGTAGCTGTCGCATGTGGCAGTGACACTTGCAATCTTTTTGCTGCCTGCATCGATTGTGACGGTGTTACCTGGATACATACGTATGGTACCGCTTCCGGCTGTATAGTACTTGGGATCGTTGCTGGAATTGGTTCCTTTGTCAAACTTGAATGTGGTTCCCGAAACCGTAACGGTTCCTACAGATGTGGCGTTGGTGCTGCAAAGGTCTCCTGCTTTTACCTCTTGGCTCTCACCAGTGTCTCCACTTTCGCCACTGCCGCCTTCTCCCTTTTTCCAAGAGTAGAGGTAGGCTTTCTTTGAGGCGGTCTCACAGGTACCGTTGTAGTTGGTGATCTTACCGCAGATTACTACCTCGTCGCCAAGGTTAAGCAGGTCACCCTCGGTGTATGCCTTGTTGTCCAGATAGTAAGCACCGTAGATAAGGAATTGGTTCTCGGTGGTGCCATCATCAGAGATAGAGAAGGTGGCAGTACCGTGTTCTGCGTCATAATTGAACTTGATGTTGGAGATTTTTCCCTTGATGTAGTAGTCTGCCTCCGATGTGTTGCCAGCACCTAACTCCTCAGCATACTTAGTGGCTGCAATACTGTTGAAGGGATTCTCTTTCGAGCCGTCGCCAGTAGCACCACCCGTCTCGGTGCCGCCACCTGTTGTGGTCTTGCCGTTGAGCGAGTAAAGATAGCTATTGCCGGCCACCGTCTCGGGGGTGTTGCCCATATAGTTGGTGATAATACCACAGATAATTACTTCGTCGCCTACTTTGAGCAAGTCGCCCTCTGTGTATTTGGCATTACCCAGATAGAGGGTGCGGAATACATAGAACTGGCCTTCTTCAGTTCCATCGTCAGAAATGTAGAATGTGGCGTTGCCATACTGTGTGCCAAACTGCTCTTTCACGCTGACCACTTTTCCCTTGATATATACTTCCTCTGAGTTGGCACCACTTGCAAGCGAAGCAGCCAACTGGTTGGCGGCCACGCTGTTGTATGGATTCTCCTTGGTGCCATCGCCCTCGGGCGTGCCGCCACCTATCGAGCTCTTACCATTCTGATAGACAATCTTGCTGCCCTGTGTAATCTCGTAAGTTCCGCTATAGTTGATGAGTTTACCCTCTACAATGACCTCGTCACCCACTTTGATGTCGTCTGCAGCAGTGATTTTGGCACCGCCAAAGCCATATCCGCGATACACTTCGAGCTTGTTGGTGCCCGCCGCATCATCTGATATGAAGTAGGTGGCATTGCCATAAGAGTTGGGGAGACCATCTTCTATCTGTGTGATGATACCTTTTACATATACTGTAGCATCGCCATCGTAGTCGCCGGAAGCAATGATGGCATTTGCCTTGGCCACATTATAGGGTGACTCGAAGGTTCCTTCGCCCTCTTGTGGAAGGTTGTCAGCCGGCGTTTCGGGTGTGGCGTTGGGCCAACCGTACGGCATGGGCACGTCTTCACAACTGCTGAATGTAAAGGCCATTGCGGCCAAAACAAGCAATGAATAAACTAACTGTTTCATATCTTATTTCTTTTTTATTTACTGGATGATGATTTATTTGATAGAAATGATACTGTTGCCGGCATTGATTTCCGGCGTGCTGCTATAGAGGGTGAGTGTGCCGAGTATGACTACCTTTTGCCCAACCTTAATCTGGTCTTCGGCAGTGAATTTCTCACCGTTAAGGTATTTCCCACGGAATACAGTGATGGTATTCTCGTCCTTACCGTCTACGGATATATTGTAGGTAGCGTTGCCATACGAGGGGCTCACCTCCTTGATACTGGAGATAATACCCGATACATAATACTCTGTAGCGGCATCGTAAGCACCCTTGTTGATCATGTCGAGGGCGCGGGTTACGTCCAGCGGCGATGCCTCAGTTCCCTCACCGCTTCCGGCAATACCTGCAAATGGGTCTGCCACCTCGATATCATCGGTTGAGCGGAGCAGAATCTGCCATGTAGTGCCGAATCGGGTGAAGATACCAGTGATATTGACCTTCTCCGTGGGCATCACCTCGTTGGCAAAGTCGGCGTAGGTGCTGGTTCTGAGCACGATGTTGTTGCTGCTCAGTCCCTTGAGGGTGCGGTTGGCGCAGTTGGAGGTAAGTGTCACGCTGCCATCGTCTGGCGCGAATACGCTGGTGCCGTTGGCTTCGGCTATCTGTACCCCTTTGATGGTCATCAGCTTACCTGCCTTCTCGGCCAAGTAAGTGGCATCACTAATCTTGGTCACATCAAACTCTTCCGGAACTATCTGCGATGGGTCGGCTGCACCTGTCAGTTTATAGTGGCTGGCCCATTCCTGACGTGACATGCGGCCTACCGACTGTGCGCCGGTGCTGGGATTGGTGTACACACCACCAATCTCAGGCTGCTGCCGATAGCTTCCGATTGCCATTCCCTTCAAATCAATCAGTATTTCCTGACCAATGGGCAGATAGCCGTACAGGCCACCTTGGTTCACACAGACCAGAATCGCGCCGGTGCCATCGTCGATGGAAAACTCGTTGTACAGGTTACCCTGAATGTCGTTGCCCGTCACGCGGCCTTTGATTTTTATGTCATCGGTCACCACCTTGAATGCACCATTCTTGATGACATTGACAAACCTTGCATCACTTTTGAGCGCGGCAATTGTCACCACGTTGGTCTCGGGTATCTGGTTGTTGCCATAGGGCGGCAGATACGTCTCTGGTTCTGCGTAGTCACTTCCCATACATGATGCGAAGAGCGCGCAGACACATGCTATGATTATATATTTAATATCTTTCATATCGGTATGTCGTTAGAATTTGTATGCGATATTGAGCATGCCGTTGGGGCCAAAGGCATAGAATTTCTTCGGGTTACGAGAGAACTGGTAAGCGCGTACGTTGTCGCTCGATGTATAGTCGCTTCGGCTCTGCTCATAACCGCCCGTCACGATGTTCTGGTTGTTGAGGATGTTGGTTACAGAGAAGTTGACAGACAGCGAGCCTTTCTTCAGGCGGATGCTACGGCCGATGGATGCGTCGAGCATGAAACCTCCGTGTCCTTCCTGCTGCTGCACAGCCGACTTAAGCAGATTGCCTTCGTTGTCATAGACATCTCCATAAATCTGCTGGCGCTTCTTCAGTGCACTCTCGTAGCGGTAGCTGGGCGAGTAAGAGAGGTAGATGCGGTCATAGTAGTTGCCATTGATGTCGATAAACCATCCACCCTGATGATAGCTCAGACCCAGGCTCAGCGCGGTGAGCGGTGTGCCAGCCTCGTGCATGTCTTTGTTGTAGACCGTCTCATCGGTATAGGTACCCTCGGTAGAATTCATGTAGCGCACGGCGGCATTGTTGATGTTCTTGGCTTGGCTGATGGTACCGAGTGCATTGAGGTCCAATGCTGAAGAGAGCTTGAATCTCAGTCCGGCCTCCACGCCGTAATACTCTTTCTTGATGCCTGTCATGGAGACATAAGAGAACGAGTTGATGTCGTCGAAGTAGAAATTCTGCCACTCGGTGACGTGGTCCAGACGGCTATAGTAACCGTTGATATTGGCATGGAGCCAAGTACCATTGTACTGATACCCAATCTCGCTGCTGAATACATGCTCGTTTTTGAGGTTGAGCACAAAGTCGTTGTTCATCTCTGGTGAGGCAAACGCAGTGTTGCCCTTTGGGGCATTCCACTGATAGCCTGCGCCCACTACGAAAGAGTGTCCGTTGCCGGCGTTGACGATGATGCTACCCTTGGCGCCGCCCTCACCGAACCGGGCGATGCCGCTCTTGCCGAAAGAGTTCTCGGCAAAGAGACCGTTGCGCATGTGGCCGTCGCGACGCATGGACACAGCACCCAGCCGTCCGGCAATCATCATGCGTACAGGACCCGTCGTGGCCACGTAGTTGGCCCATACATGTCCCTTGTTGATCAGCAGGTCGTAGTCGTAGCCAAACTTGTCTCCCTCGTAGATCAGTCTTCCCGTGCCGTTTGGCCCCATCGTGTTGAGGTCATACTGCACAGCGTCAGAGCCTGCGGGATAGGTACCCAGCGCATACGTGTTGATATTGTGGTAGGTCGTGGCACCGAGCATGTCTTCCATCGTCTGATAGTGCTTGCCCTTGTTGGTGGCGAGCACGAAACCGAGGTTCCACGAAGTGTTTTTCGTCTCGCGGGTGGTCAGGGTCGATGCCAATGTGAAGTTCAGGTTGTCATTGTGCTTGGCCTGGATAAAATACATGGCATCCCCACCAGCCTTCGAAATCTGCTGGTTGGCATAGTAGAGCCTGTCCCAGTTGATCTGCTGGTTGGCTTCGTCCTGCCAGTAGTTGTAAGAGTTGGTCCAGTCGTTCAGTGCGGCAGCCGTGCGGTAGCCGCTATACAGCGGATTCTCTCCCCATACATAATAGTAAGAGCTGGGCAGGTTTTTCCAATAATCGGGATGCGGGTTGTCGGCATTGTTGTAGTTGAGCTTGGTGCTCTTGTACATGCTATACTTGCCCAACAGGGTGGTGGTGAGCTTCATGTCCTTATTGATGTCCCAGTCCCAAGTAAGCAATGCTGTGGGAGCAAAGTCGTTGACCACGCGCGAGTTGCGCACATGCCCGTTTTGGTAGCCCCAGTACGAGTTGTATTGCTTGTTGTTGGTGAGCCAGTACACCTCATCCGTCGACGCTCCTTGCGAAGCGCGCTCGGTGGGGTTGCCCCAAGTGGCGAAGGAGACAGAGTGGTTGTCGCCGAAAAGCTTCTGCACACCGAGGAAGTAAGAGAGCGAGTTATAGAAGGTGCCCTCTACGTAGCCGCGCTTGGCCCAGCGGTAGGTGACGTTGGCCGAGACCGCCCAACCATGCTTGTTGAATCCCGAGTTGTACGTGTACATACCTCTCAGGTTGTAGTTGCGGTTGGCTCCTGTCAGCGTTACGCGGTGCCCGGCTGCCATGTGGCCGGCGCGGAAGTCGTAGTTGTTGCTTCCACCCATCTCTGTCATGCCATAGTTGCATGCCTCAAACGGCAGCGAGAAGTCCACGTTGCGGGTCTGCTGGTTGAGTCCGCCAATCATGGAGTATCTGAACTGTCCCGTTTCCACATCGTTTACCGGGGCGCCGTTGATATAGATGTCATTGTACTTCTGGTTGAAAGCACGGTAGCGGAATCTCACCGGCGAGAAAAGGTATCCCACCTCGCTCGCATAGAAGTTGGAGCTGGAGTTGAGGATGGTGACGTTTTGCGTCATGTCATCGTCTTCGCCCAACTGTGCTTCCGAAAAAGTGAATGCCGACTCGTCTACAGGATTGGCGTTTTGCTTTTCAGCACCTTGAGGGTTCTGCGCAAGCGCCATAGAAGCGTAGCAAAGGGCAAACACAGCTAATTTTAGCTTGTTCTGCATAGTCCTAATTATTAATAAACGTTATACATATCATGGCTGCAAAGTAACGAAATATATTTTGAAAACAAAAGTTTTTTTGATTAAAATTTCGAGAAAGTAGTTGATTTGTCGATTTTAATTGCGATATTTGCACAGGTTTCGCCGATTTGCATGACAAAAAGCCTTTGAGGATGCAACGGTCGGCTTCAAGAAGTATATTAACAGACTAAAAATATGAAAAAACTTATCATTGTTTCGGCCCTGTTTGCGTGGATTGTCTGCTTCTCGGCCGCTGCTCAAAAGAAGATTTCGGTGTATGCCGTCGGCTTCTACAATCAGGAAAATCTTTTCGACACTTGTCATGATGAGGGAAAACGCGACTATGACTTCCTGCCCAATGGCAGTTATCGTTGGGACGGGTTGAAATATAGTCACAAACTGAAGAATATGGCCACGGCGCTGGCCGACATGGGCACCGATGTGCTCCCGCAGGTGGGTTGTGCGCTCATTGGATTGAGTGAGGTGGAAAACGCCAAAGTGCTGACCGACCTCTGCAGCCAGGCTCCGCTCAAGGCCCGCAACATGCAGTTTGTACACATCGAGGGTCCCGACCGCCGTGGTGTAGACTGTGCGCTGCTTTACAATCCCTCGCTCTTCACCGTGCGTGATGTCAAGCTCCACCCCTACGTGCAGACGCTGGCCAAGGACAGCGCCTTCTACACCCGAGGCTTCCTCACCGTGCAGGGAACCTTGGCCGATGAGCCCGTCACGGTGATTGTCTGCCACTGGCCGAGCCGTTTCAGCACCTCGTTCTATCGTGAGCAGGGTGCCCGACAGGTGCGTGCGCTCAAAGACTCGCTCCTCCGGGCGAATCCCAATAATAAAATCATGGTGATGGGCGACATGAACGACGACCCTACCGACAAGAGCATGTACGAGGTGCTGGCCGCCAAGGAGGATATTGCCAAGGTGGGCAAGGACGAGATGTACAATCCGTGGTATAATATTATAAAAAAAGGAACAGGTACATTGTATTACAACGGCGCATGGAATCTCTTCGACCAGATAGTGATGACACCCAATATGCTCAATGCTGCCGGGCAGCGCGATTTCTCTACGCTCAAGTATTGGAAGTGCCAGATTTTCCGTCGTGACTACCTCTTCCAGACCGAGGGAAAGTACAAGGGCGCACCCAAGCGCACCACTGCCGGCGGTGTGTGGCTCGACGGCTATTCCGACCACTTGCCTGTAGTGATTTATCTCACCAAGGAGCGCAAGTAAATGGAGATAGAGACCCATCCCTTCGAGCCGTTCCTGCCCGCCCATGCCCGCTTGCTCATGCTCGGCACGTTTCCGCCGGCTCCCAAGCGTTGGTGTATGCCGTGGTATTACCCCAACTACACCAACGACATGTGGCGCATCTTCGGACTCCACTTCTTCGGCGACAAGCTGCACTTCGTGGACGAGGCGCACAAGACCTTCCGTTTGGCCGACATCCAGGCCTTCTTGGCCGAGAAGGGAGTGGCCATCTTCGACACAGCCTTGCGCGTACGCCGCACCACGGGCACAGCGTCCGACAAAGACCTGGATGTGGTGGAAGCGGCCGACCTCGACGGTATGCTCCGCGCCTTGCCTCGTTGCCAGGCTGTGCTCACCGCCGGCCAGTTGGCCACCCGCATCTTTGCCGACCATTACCACATCTCCGGCCGGCCAGAGATGGGAGCCTATGTGCCCTTCACGTTCGAGGGGCGCACACTGCGGCTCTACCGGCAGCCCAGCAGCAGCCGCGCCTATCCCATGAAGGTGGAGCGCAAGGCCGAGATTTACGGACCTATGTTTGACGAAATCTTAACTTAATAGCTACAATGAAACATACAGACGACAAGATTACCATCATCGGCATTGCCGGCGGTACAGGGTCGGGCAAGACCACGGTGGTGAGGAAGATCGTGGAGGCGCTGCCGCCGCACTATGTGGCTGTGGTGCCGCTCGACTCGTATTACAATGACACCACCCACCTCACCAATGAGGAGCGGCGCGCCATCAACTTTGACCATCCCGACGCCTTCGACTGGAAACTGCTCATTCGTCAGGTCAACGAGTTGCGCGAGGGGCGTGCCATCGAGCAGCCCACCTACTCGTATATCATCAGTAACCGTCTCCCCGAGACCATCCACGTGGAGCCCAAACCGGTCATTATCATCGAGGGTATCATGACGCTTATCAACAAGAAGCTGCGCGACATGATGGACCTGAAAATCTTTGTAGACTGCGATTCTGACGAGCGGCTCATCCGCAATATCCAGCGCGATACCATCGATCGTGGCCGCACGGTGTCGATGGTGGTGGAGCGCTATCTGGAGGTGCTCAAGCCCATGCACGAACAGTTTATTGAGCCTACCAAGCGCTATGCGGACCTCATCATCCCGCAGGGAGGCCAAAACGAGAAGGGCATCGGCATCCTCTGCAAGTTTATCGAGGGACTGGTCAAAGAATAGTTTGCCCCGTTTTGTCGCAAATCGTTTCATTAGAGAAGTGGAAAGTTACTTTTCTAATGAAACGATTTTTTTTGTGTATGTCTCTACGTTTTGAGGGCGCAATGGGGTTCCATTGTAACCGAAAAACGGAAAGGCAGATGACAAAAAGAAAGTTTGTTTGCGCATAATAGTCTAATGGCCGATTTGGGTTAAAGCAAGTTGCTTGTTGGTAGCACGATCCTCGTTGTATATTCCTATTGCTCTGCTTTTTCTTCCGGGCTGTTCTGCGCTGTCTCTGCACTATCTATGGTTGTTTTCATGCGCTCGGCAGCAGCCCGTTCGCACTGCTTGCGCTCGTTGTGCATCTTGATGGCATTGAGACACTCGGCCACGCCGTAGAGCAGCATGCACCATCCGATGACAAACAGCGGAGCCGTGGCGATGGCTTGGGGATGGACAATGGCCACCAAGCCCACGAGCAGGGTCACGGAGGGCAACAGCCAGTAGAATACGCTTACCTTGCCCAACTTGCGGATGCGCAGCAGCATCATGTACTGGCTGACGGCACCCAAGATGAGAAAAGCGGCCAGCGTGAGGGTAAGTCCTGTGATGAAGGTGGTGGGCATGAGCGCCAGCACCACACCGAAGATGAGGCTTCCCAGTCCCACAATCGGGAACACGGGTCGGTAGCCGGCGATGGGATTGCCGGCTTCGTCGGTCACCAGCATATCAGGTTGCTGGCGGCAGGCCACATAGTAAGAGATGATGGAGATGACTCCCGACAGGAAAAACATCACACCCATGAGGATGGTGATCCATCTCACGGTCTCTTCTCGGTACTGGATGAGCAGTACACCCACAACGATGGCGCACAGGGAGCGGAAAAATGAGCTTTGCAGTATCTTCATAATGTTTTTTTGATGACAAATTTACAAACTATCCATCGAAAAAGCAATCTTTTTTACTATTTTTGCATGCTGCATGCCCTACTTTGGCACGCGCAAGACACTATTCACACCCTAACAGACAATATATAGTATGACAAAACTCTATTTGGTAAGACACGGCGAGACCGAAGACAACGTACGCCAGATACTGCAGGGACAATCGCCGGGCAAGCTCAATGCCAACGGAATAAGACAGGCAGAGGAGTTGCGCGACCGTCTCCGCAACGAGCAGATAGACGCCTTCGTGGCCAGCGACCTCCACCGCGCGGTGCAGACCTGCCGCATCATCGCACAGCCGCATCACCGGGAGGTGGTGGAGACCCCGCTGCTGCGCGAGCGCGACTGGGGAGATTTCACGGGGATGTACATTCCCGACCTCAAGGATCGCAAGTGGCCCGACAATGTGGAGCGGACAGACCGCATGGCGGCGCGTGCCCGCAACTTCCTCACGTGGATCAGGGTCACCTATCCCGACCAGACGGTGCTGGCCGTGGGGCATGGCATCATCAACAAGGTGGTGCAGAGCATCTATTACGACAAGCCCATACATGAGATACCGCGCATGGCCAATGCCGAAGTGCGTGTGCTCATGCTGTAAGCTGCGATGGCTGGTATGGTGGCGGCATTCTCTCACCGTACTCCACTTGCCATACGGTCGTATCGCAATTGGAGTACGAGCGTATCGCAATTGGAGTACGGTCGTATCGCAATTGGTGTACGGTGAGCAAAAGGCATGTTTGGGTATCCAGAAAGTGATGTTTGGGCGTGGCTTGGTCGGCCACAATCAGGCACAGCGTGTGTAGTAGACGCCCGAATCGTCTTTGTGGCAAGCGATACGGCCCTCTTTTTGCAGTTCTATGAGCGCCATGCACAGGTCTGTACATTCCAGTTTGGTCGCCCGTTCTATCTCGTCAAATGTGTAGCGGTACATCCAATCCATCAGGGTGTACACCCGACGGCTGTTTCTTTTGATAACTTCCATGTTGAACATACGCTTCACGTTTTTAGTGGTTATTACTTTTATGGGTCACCAGTATCTTAGGTGTTTACAAAGTTAGCGAAAAAAACGGTGCGGGGAAACTTTTTCAAGTAAAAAAGTGTTCGGAAACTCCGAAGAGTTGTTCATATCTACCTATGGGCTGTATTTTACCTGTTCCCTCGCCCAAAAGGCGAAGGAACAGTGGCTTATTTTCCTTGCTAAGCTGGCAAGAACTAAAGGGGGGGAGGGGTCAGGCGTAAGGGGGAGGCGAATCGCCTTTAGCGATATTCCCTTTCGCCGAAAATGGTGGTGCCCACTCTCACCATCGTCGAGCCGTGGCGTACGGCGATGGGGAAGTCGTGGCTCATGCCCCATGAGCAATGGCAAAACGAGGGGCTGTCGGCAAAGAAGTCGTGCCTGAGACCCTCGAAGCAGGCACGGGCGGCATCAAACTCACGGGCAATGGCCTCCTCGTCGTCCACATTAGAGGCCATCATCATCACACCGCAGATGCGAACATGGCTCATGGCGCGCCACTCGCCGGCGGCGAGCATCTCGCGGCAGGCTGAGGGCGTGAAACCGTACTTGGTGGCCTCTTGGGCGATGTGCAGTTCGAGCAGTATGTCGATGACACGTCCGCACTTGGCCGCCTGCTTGTCGATCTCGTGCATCAGCCGCAGCGAGTCCACCGACTGGATCATGGCGATATACGGGGCGATGTACTTCACTTTGTTGGTCTGCAGGTGCCCTATGAAGTGCCACTCGATGTCGCGGGGCAGCAGGGCGGCCTTGCGGTCCAGTTCCTGGGCATGGCTCTCGCCGAAGCAGCGCTGCCCGGCATTGTAGGCAGCCTGGATGCTGGCGGCAGGGTGGTATTTGCTGACGGCAATCAATCGCACGCCCTCAGGCAACTGGGCCTTCACCTCGCGCAGATTTGTTGCAATGTCCGTCATTACTGTCCCTCCTCGTATTCAGGCTTGTCGTTGGCCTCGGGCTTGGTGGCCGCACGGTGCTCGAAGACGTCCATGATGCGGGTCTCGCAGATGTTGGCGATGACATAGTCGATCATGGTGCCGCCCATCACCTCGTCGATGTTCTTGATGGCAGCGTTGATGGTGGCCGCCTGTACCAGGTAGCTCACGCTGGAGCGCTTCTCCTTCTCGGTCTTCTCGTCTATGGTGATGAATTGCAGTTTGGTCTTGTACCAGCGGTCGTCGTTGGCATTGTCGCTGAAGAAGACCTCGCCGTAGGCGGCAGGGTTGATGTTCTTGACATCAAACTCGCCGCTGATATAGGCCGACATCTCGCGGGTGATGGCTTCCTCGGCCTCGCCGAAACTGAGCGCGTCGACCACATAGAGCTCGCTAACCTTCTTCTGCATACCGTCTTCCATCGTCTTGTCGTATCGGATGGTGGTCTCAAACCAGTTGGATGTTCTACTTCTCATTGTCTGTCGTTCTTTGTATATATATTAAATATGGTGTATCTGTTTTCTGCTTGGTGGTGCAAAGTTACTTATTTTTTATGATGAATCGCTGCATATATCTGAAAAAAATAACTAACTTTGCAGCGTTTAAAGCGAAAATAAGATTATGCCAGAGATATCAATACGCGGACTGGAGATGCCGGAGTCGCCCATCAGGAAACTGGCTCCGCTGGCACAGGCCGCCAAGGAGCGGGGCACCAAGGTGTACCATCTCAACATAGGCCAGCCCGACCTTCCCACTCCGCAGTGTGCGCTCGACGCATTGAAGACCATTGATCGTCAGGTACTTGAGTATTCGCCCTCGCAGGGGTATCTGAGCTATCGCCAGAAGCTGGTGGGCTACTATGCCAAATACGGCATCGATGTGACCGCCGACGACATCATCATCACCTCGGGAGGATCCGAGGCGGTGCTCTTTGCGTTTATGAGCACTCTCAATCCCGGCGACGAGATCATCATCCCGGAGCCCGCCTATGCCAACTACATGGCCTTTGCCGTGTCGGCCGGCGCCACCATACGCACCATCGCCACCACCATCGAGGAGGGATTTGCCCTGCCGCGGGTGGAGCGCTTCGAGGAGCTCATCAACGAGCGCACCCGCGCCATCCTCATCTGCAATCCCAACAACCCCACGGGCTATCTCTATACCCGGAGGGAGATGCACCAGATACGCGACTTGGTGAAGAAGTACGACCTCTACCTCTTCTCCGACGAGGTGTACCGCGAGTACATCTACACTGGCTCGCCCTATATCAGCGCCATGCACCTGGAGGGCATTGAGCAAAACACCATCCTCATCGACTCGGTGTCGAAGCGCTACAGCGAGTGCGGTATACGCATCGGAGCCCTCGTCACCCATAATGCGCAGGTGCGGCAGGCGGTGATGAAATTCTGCCAAGCCCGCCTCTCGCCGCCCCTCATCGGGCAGATAGTGGCCGAGGCATCGCTCGATGCCCCCGACGAGTACTACCGCGATGTGTACGACGAGTACGTGGAGCGCCGCAAGTGCCTCATCGACGGGCTCAACCGCATACCAGGCGTGTATTCGCCCATCCCCATGGGAGCCTTCTATACCGTGGCCAAACTGCCCGTAGACGACAGCGAGCGCTTCTGCCGCTGGTGTCTGGAGGAGTTTGACTACGAGGGAGAGACGGTGATGATGGCTCCGGCAGCCGGATTCTACACCACACCGGGTGCCGGGCGCAATCAGGTGCGTATCGCCTATGTGCTCAAGAAGAGCGATCTCGAACGTGCCCTCGTGGTGCTCCGCAAGGCGCTCGAGGCTTATCCCGGCAGGGTAGAGGAGGACTGAGCCTTATGAACCTGCCCCTGTATATCGCACGACGCATCTATGCCGACAGCGACGAGCGTCTCAAGGTGTCCAGACCGGCCGTGAGGATAGCCATCGCCGGAGTGGCCATCGGACTGGCCGTGATGCTCATCTCGGTGAGCGTGGTCTTCGGCTTCAAGCACACCATCCGCGAGAAGGTGATAGGTTTCGGCAGCCACATCCAGGTGGGCGACTTCATGACCCTGCAGGCGCAGGAGCAGTACCCCATCCAGATGGGCGACTCGATGATGCGCGTCTTGCGCGGCATCGAGGGCGTGCGCCACGTGCAGCGGTTTGCCGTGAAGCAGGGCATCCTCAAGACCGACCACGACTTTCTGGGTGTGGCCTTCAAGGGCGTGGGACCCGAGTACGACACCACCTTCATCCACCAGCATCTGGTGGCAGGCAGCATCCCCCATTTCTCCGACAGCACATCGGGCAACCGCATCCTCATCTCGCAGACCATGGCCGACGTGCTGCAGTTGCGGTGTGGTGACCGCGTGTATGCCTATTTCATCGACGGACAGGGCGTGCGTGCCCGCAAGTTTACCATCCAGGGCGTGTACCAGACCAATCTTGCCCAATACGACAAGACCGTGTGCTTCGCCGACCTCTATACCGCCGTGCGGCTCAACGGATGGGAGCCCGATCAGACATCGGGGGCTGAGGTCACCGTGTGCGACTTCGACAAGCTGGACGAGACAGAGGCCCTATTCATAGACAAGGTGAACCGTACGCTCGACAAGTATGGCGAGACTTACTCCTCCAAGACCATCCAGGAGGTGAATCCGCAAATCTTCCATTGGCTCGACTTGCTCGACCTCAACGTGTGGATCATCCTGGCGCTCATGGTGGCCGTGGCCGGCGTGACGATGGTGTCGGGGCTGCTCATCATCATCCTCGAGCGCACCACCATGATCGGCGTGCTCAAGGCCCTTGGTGCCCCCAACCGCACCGTGCGCCGCGTGTTTCTCTGGTTCTCGGTGTTTATCATCGGGCGCGGCCTGCTCATCGGCGACCTCATAGGCCTCGGGTTGCTGCTCCTGCAGCGCTACACGGGATTCGTGAGGCTCGACCCCACCACCTACTATGTAGACACCGCCCCTGTGGAGATTAGCATCCCCGTGTGCGTGCTGCTCAATGTGGTCACCCTGATAGTGAGTGTTTTCGTGCTCATAGCCCCCAGTTATCTGGTGTCGCACATTCATCCTGCCAAGAGCATGCGATACGAGTGAAAAAAGCTTCGCAAGTGGGCAAAAATGCAGAATATGCAGGCAAAATGTAAAATATTGCACAATTAATTTTGATTTGTGCAGATAAGATATTACCTTTGCACAGAATTTTGAACAATGTGCAATGGATTCGATACCGAGTTTTAACGCAATCATAGAGCGCTCTATCATCGACAATTGGGACCTTGACGCGCTCACCGACTTTAAAGGCGCCACGCTCCAGTACCATGACGTGGCGCGCAAGATAGAGAAACTGCATATCCTCTTCGAGAACAGCGGCGTGGTAAAGGGCGACAAGATAGCCCTCTGCGGCCGCAACAGTTCGCACTGGGCAGTGGCGTTTCTGGCCACCTTGGCCTATGGTGCCGTGGCCGTGCCCATCCAGCACGAGTTTACCCCCGACCAAGTGTACAACATCGTCAACCATAGCGATGCCAAGCTCCTCTTTGTGGGCGATGTGGCCGCCACCATGCT
Organism: Bacteroidales bacterium; assembly: GCA_004554665.1. Taxonomy (GTDB): domain Bacteria; phylum Bacteroidota; class Bacteroidia; order Bacteroidales; family Bacteroidaceae; genus Prevotella. The sequence goes on along the minus strand of SFKY01000084.1, from coordinate 3,842 downwards.
CGACGTGTCACAGATGCCCGCCCTCGAGGGCGTGCTCTATCTGCCCGACTTCTCGTTGGTCGAGTCGCGCTCCGAGCGCCTCACCTACGCCCGCGACCATCTCAACGAGCTCTTCGGCCGCAAGTACCCCAAGTATTTCCGTCGCGAGCATGTGCACTACTATCATGAGCAGCAGCCCGACGAGCTCGCCATGATCAACTATACCAGCGGCACCACCGGATTCTCCAAGGGCGTGATGCTGCCCTACCGCGCGCTGTGGAGCAACTTCGACACCCTCCAGCGCACCATCGGCAGCCACCTGCCGCCCCACTCCCGGGTGGTGAGTTTCCTGCCCATGGCCCACATGTACGGCCTCATGGACGATTTTCTCCTCCACTTCTGTCTGGGCAGCCACATTTCTTTCCTCACCCGCGTGCCCAGTCCCACGCTCGTGGCCGAAGCCTTTGCCAACATCCGTCCCCACGTCATCTGCTCCGTGCCCATGATAGTGGAGAAGATCGTGCGCAAGAAGATATTCCCCGAGTTTCAGACCAGCAAGGTAAGGCTGCTCATGGGCATGCCCCTGCTCGGTGCCAAGGTCAAGGAGCGCATCTGCGAGCAGGTGAAGAGCGTCTTCGGCGGTCGCGTCTACGAGGTCATGGTGGGCGGCGCCAGCCTCAGCCGCGAGATAGAAGAGTTTTTCACCACCATAGGGTTCCCCATCACCGTAGGCTACGGCACCACCGAGACCGGCCCCATGATCACCATGAGCGACTGGCGGCAGTTCCAGCCCGGCAGCTGCGGCACCGCCGTAGACCACATGGACGTGCGCATCCAGAGCGAGGAGCCCTCCACCGTGCCCGGCGAGATCATCACCCGCGGACTCAATGTCATGCTCGGCTACTACAAGAATCCCGAGGCCACCCGTGCCGTCATCGACGACGACGGCTGGTTCCACACCGGCGATCTCGCCACTATGAGCGGCGATGGTCATGTCTTCATCCGCGGCCGCATCAAGAACATGCTCCTCGGCTCCAACGGCCAGAATGTCTATCCAGAGGAGATAGAAGACAAGCTCAACTCCATGGCCCTCGTCTCCGAGAGCCTGGTGGTGCAGCACGGCGACAAGCTCGTGGGCCTTGTCTTCCCCGACTTCGACGAGGCCAGCACCATGAGCTTCGACCGCCAGGACATCGAGCAGGTGATGGAGCAAAACCGTCAGGAGCTCAACGATGTCCTGCCCCCCTTCTGCCGTCTCTCCGCCATCCGCATCCGCGAGGAGGAGTTTGAGAAGACCCCCAAGAAGAGCATCAAGCGCTACAAGTACCAGCTGCCCACATGAGCAGCCGGTACCTGACAGGCAGCGTACAAGCATAGCGACGAATCTTTCAATCCACTAATCTTTCAATCTTACAGTATGGAAATTCCCAGTTTCAACGCGCTCATCGAGCAGAGCATCAAAGACCATTGGGACCTCGATGCACTCACCGACTACAAAGGAGCCACCCTGCAGTATCACGACGTGGCCCGCAAGATAGAGAAGCTCCACATCCTCTTCGAGAGCAGCGGCGTGGCCAAGGGCGACAAGATAGCCCTCTGCGGCCGCAACAGTTCGGCGTGGGCATGCGCCTTTCTCGCCACCGTCACCTACGGTGCCGTGGCCGTGCCCATCCTGCACGAGTTCACCCCCGACCAGATCTACAACATCGTCAACCACAGCGAGTCCAAGCTCCTCTTCGTCGGCGACGTGGTGGCCACCCAGATAGACGGCACCCGCATGCCCGCCCTCGAGGGCATCGTCTACATCCCCGACTACTCGCTTGTGCTCTCGCGCACCGACCGTCTCACCTATGCCCGAGAGCACCTCAACGAGATGTTCGGCCGCAAGTACCCCAAGTACTTCCGACGCGAGCATGTGGCCTACTACCGCGAGCAGAGCCCCGACGAGCTTGCCCTCATCAACTATACCAGCGGCACCACCGGCTACTCCAAGGGCGTGATGCTGCCCTACCGCGCCATGTGGAGCAATGCCGACTTCGCCCGCCACGTCCTCGGACCCCAGATCCATGCCGGTGACCCCGTCATCAGCATCCTCCCCATGGCCCACATGTACGGCATGGCCTTCGAGTTCATCTTCGAGTTTCTCGCCGGCTGCCACATCTATTACCTCACCCGCATGCCCAGCCCGGCCATCATCTCCCAGGCATTTGCCGACATACGCCCGCGCATCATCATCGCCGTGCCCCTGGTCATTGAGAAGATCATCCGCAAGCGCGTCTTCCCCAAGATACAGAATCACAAGATGCGGCTGCTGCTCGGCATGCCCGTCATCAGCAAGAAGGTGAACGAGAAGATCTGCGAGCAGGTCACAGCAGCCTTCGGAGGCCGCTTCTATGAGGTCATCATCGGCGGCGCCGCCTTCAGCCAAGAGGTAGAGACCTTCCTCCACAAGATAGGCTTCCGCTACACCGTGGGCTACGGCACCACCGAGTGCGCCCCCATCATCTGCTATGCAGACTACCAGAGCTTCGTGCCCGGCAGCTGCGGCCGTGCCGCCATCCACCAACAGGTGCGCATCCTCAGCGACGACCCCGCCACCATACCCGGCGAGATAGTGACCCGGGGCCCCAACGTCATGCTCGGCTACTACAAGAATCCTGAAGCCACCGCCGCCGTCCTCGATGCCGACGGATGGTACCACACCGGCGACCTTGGCACCATGGATGCCGAGGGCAACGTCTTCATCCGTGGCCGCATCAAGAACATGCTCCTCGGCTCCAACGGCCAGAACATCTATCCCGAGGAGCTTGAGGACCAGCTCTCCTCGCTCCCCATGGTGGCAGAGAGCGTGGTGGTGCAGCGGGGCGACAAGCTCGTGGCCCTCGTCTACCCCGACTACGAAGAGGCCAAGGCCATGGGACTGGGCACCGCCGAGCTGCAGGACCTCATGGAGCAAAACCGCCAAGCTTTCAATACCGCCGCGCCGCCCTACAGCCGCCTCTCGGCCATAGAGCTGCAGCAGCAGGAGTTTGAGAAGACCCCCAAGAAGAGCATCAAGCGATACCTCTACCAGTAGACCTTCGCCCGTATCGCTATCTATATCATAAAGCGTGGACACCCCTAAACAGGGATGCCCACGCTTATCATATTGTGTCACCCGCCTATGAAAAGCGGGCTACAAGTTTTACCATACCATCGCTTTTACCATACGCCATAGAGTGTACACCATGACTGGATGCTGTCGCTGCCATAAGCCTCAAGATAACCGCTCAGATAGATGTATTTGTACGTGAAGTCTATATACGACCACGTGCTATAGTTTGGACCTCCATACCAGCCAAAATAATAAGTATAGAAACCATTTGTCTCCCAATACTCATCGCCATTGGCCGCAGTAATCTCATAATATTTATAGCCCTCGTCTGGATAGTTGTCTACCACAATGCCATCCCCCGCTATAGGCAGCAGCTCTCCGTTGCTGCTTGAGAGATTATTCTCATCATAGTTGCCGCCTACCGTGAAGTACATATCATTGCCAGACCCCATGAAATTCTTGATATAGAACTTGTTGACTCCCGACAATTTATAGATGTCAGAGTAATAAACGGGTGTTGCTACTGATACGCCATCATAAAAGAACTGCGCATTCTTCTTAAACAATTCCCATTGCGCCACCATCACGCTTGCAGTATACTGTGTGGCACCATTCACTTGGGTGTAATGGTCGGCATAAGCCTCATCGACCGCCAATGTGAAACGGTATATTTTCTGGGCATATAAGCCTTTGATACCCACGTTTACAGTTGCCTGAGCTTCTCCGGCAGCAAATTCCACCGTCTCAGGAATCTGGATAGCTGTTGTGT
>SFKY01000083.1 GCA_004554665.1 Bacteroidales bacterium | reverse complement strand
CTCAACGCCCACGGCCAGAAGGTCGGCCTTGTGAAGGTCCGCCTTGTCCGCCAGTTCCTGCTGAGTAAGATTGGCGGCAATGCGATAACGCTTGCAGTTACTCCCCATTCGTGAGATAATCTGCGCATTGGTATCTCCATATATCAAATTCATAACACAAAAGTATAAAATACTATCCATAAAACCAAATATATGGCATTAAAATATCACAAGTTATACTTTTGCCACAACAGCAATATCATACTTTTGCTTAATACAAACCACTTTTTCAAGGGACTTTTATCATATCTGCTCCACTTTTACAAGGGACTTTTATGCTGCTAAGATAACTAAAACTATCAAAATGCCAAAATATTTGTCAGCATTACTATTGGCATATACCAATATTTAACAGTTCGTGAATATTCAAGTCAAAGTCAAAGCCATCTCGTTTCTTCTGCGTAAATGCCACCTTTAGCGCGCCAATCATGGCATTTACGGGAGCTAAATGCCGCATTTACGATTCAGATATGCCATAGTGGGATGCGCCTGACACGCAAAAAGCCCTCCCCCATACGGTCTGCATGAGGGAGGGCTGTATCGTAGGCAAAGGAGGTAGGCAGTCCCCTACTTCTTGCCTTTGTGCCGGTTGGCCCGCTGCTCGCGGTACTTCGCCTTCTGTCGGGCCGAGCCCGAACCGTGGGCACCGGTGATATACTTCTTTTTCTTGGCCTTGGTCTTCACCTTGCCGTCGTTGGCGTCGTCCTTGCGTGGCGCCCGTCTGAAGACGAGGCCACCCTCTATGATGTCGTCAATATCTGCCATGAGCTGATTGGCGGTTTAGTGATGGAAAAGACGCACGCCTGTGAAGGCCATCGCGATGCCATACTTGTCGCAAGTGTCGATAACATGGTCGTCGCGGATGGAGCCACCGGCCTGGGCGATGTACTGCACACCGCTCTTGTGGGCGCGCTCGATGTTGTCTCCGAAGGGGAAGAAGGCATCACTACCCAATGCCACGCCCGTGTTTTGGGCTATCCACGCTTTCTTGGCCTCGGCGGTAAACACTTCGGGCTTCTCGGTGAAGAACTGCTGCCAGGTGCCGTCGCGCAATACATCCTCGTACTCGTCGGAGATATAGACATCGATGGTGTTGTCGCGGTCGGCACGGCGTATGCCGGGCTTGAAGGGCAGGTTCATCACCTGCGGACTCTGGCGGAGCCACCATATATCGGCCTTGTTGCCTGCCAGACGGGTGCAGTGGATGCGGCTCTGCTGGCCGGCACCGATACCGATGGCCTGTCCGTCCTTGACGTAGCACACCGAGTTGCTCTGGGTGTACTTGAGCGTGATGAGGGCAATGACCAGATCGCGCTTGGCCTCGGGCGAAAAGGTCTTGTTCTGGGTGGGAATGTTCTCGAAGAGGGCGGGGGCATCGAGCCTAATCTCGTTGCGGCCCTGCTCAAAGGTGATGCCGAACACCTGCTTGCGCTCTATGGGCGCGGGGGTATAGTCGGGATCTATCTGGATGACGTTATAGGTACCCTTGCGCTTGTCATGCAGTATCTCGATGGCCTCGGGAGTATAGCCGGGAGCTATGACACCATCGCTCACCTCGCGCTTGATGAGGCGTGCGGTGGCGGCGTCGCAGACATCGCTCAGCGCTACGAAGTCACCATAAGAGCACATGCGGTCGGCACCGCGGGCACGGGCGTAAGCACAGGCCAGAGGGGTAAGTTCGAAGTCTACATCGTCTACAAAGTAGATGCGCTTAAGCGTCTCGGTGAGCGGCAAGCCGATGGCTGCGCCTGCAGGGCTGACATGCTTGAACGAGGCTGCGGCAGGCATGCCCGTAGCGGCCTTGAGCTCCTTGACCAGCTGCCACGAATTGAGCGCGTCAAGGAAGTTGATGTAGCCGGGACGACCGTTGATTACCTCGATGGGGAGTTCGCCTTCCTCCATGTAAATACGTGAAGGCTTCTGGTTCGGATTGCATCCGTACTTCAGGGAAAGTTCTTTCATCTTGGAAATATTGATTTGTACTGTCCGCAAAATTACGAAAAAGATTAGACATAGTGGTGTTTGTATTGGATAAATTTTGTAATTTTGCCGCAAATTACAAAAGGTATTGTTATGAAACGGGAATTGAAACTGCTTGTGGATAATCTCGAAAAAGGAATTGTAAAGCACATAGACGCGCGCAAACTGTGGAAAACGGTGACACGCGGCAAGAAACCGTCGGCCGCAACGCTGGACAAGTTGGCCCTGCTGGCCGGTTTTCAGTGTTGGGACGACCTGAAAGCCTCTATCCGCACCGGAGGCGACGAAACTTTCAACTACGACAACCATCCCGGCAAGTGACCGGCATGGCAAAAAAATGAGAGAGAGATCCAGACTATCAGCATCCAGACCCCTCTCTTGTGTACAGCGAATTTATGGTATTAGGTTTTTATTTCAATCTGGGAAGCCACGTACAGATTTGCTTGCCTTTCCAGCAGTCTACCGATGAATAGTCTACCATGCGGATGCTGCCCGTTGTGGTAGGAACGATAAACTCCATACGTGTCTTTTCGAGCGTGGGCTTCACGCGGGTCACCTTCACCTCGCCATTGGCATCGGCTACCACCTGTACAGGCTTGTTGTAGTCGGGGTCAATGTTCTCGTCGCGGCTGAGTACGATAGGTCCATACTGCACAGCCTGATAGTTCCACGATTCGGGATTGCTGCCGCGCGGCGCGTCGATGAGCTTACAGCGCATGTCAAACACAATCTCTATCTTGTCGCCCTTCTTCCAAGTGCGGTTGATGGTCAGGAACTGGCCGGCCACTACATCCTCCACCTTCTTGCCGTTGACAGTCACCACCGTCTGCTGGCTCCATGCGGGGATGTGCAGCTTCATGGCAAAGGCTTCTTTCTTCACCTTGTCCAGGGTGATGGTAGCGCGGTTGTCGCAGGGGAACTCTGTGGCAATGGTAAAGGTCACATTGCGTCCCTTGGCGGTCTTGGCGGTAGCCTTGGCAGCATTATAGAGGTTGACAACGGGGCCTTCTGCACTCTGCATCACAGCCACATAGGGGATGTAGGCGAGTCCCATCGGACCACTCAGGTTGCAGCAGGTTACGGGCAGACCGTCTATATTGGTACCCCAACCGCTGTCTGTCACCTTGCGACCGTTGAGCAGGTTGACGTAACTGAATCCGTCGCCACCCGATTTCATGGCTCCGATGAGACCATTGTATATATATTTCTCGATATAGTCTACCGCAGAGGGTTCGCCGGTGATACGGAGAATCTGGCTACAGAGCTTCATCCAGGTCACACCCACGCAGGTTTCCATCATGCGCTTGATCTTGGGATTGCTCTGCTCCAATGCTGTGTTGTCCCATGCCTCACCATTCCATCGGCGCATGTAGGGCTCATCGGCACCTCCGTTGCCAATCAGCGTAATCTCGTACTTCTTCACATTGTTGAAGAGGTTCATGAAACTGGTCTTCCACTTCTCCTCTCCCGTACAGCGGTAATATTCCACCAGTCCCTCGAATACAGAGAGCATCTCATAAGCTTTCGGATAGCCGGCTGCCATCTTGCGGGGAAGCACATTGTCGATGGCCTGCTGGAAGATATCGGCACCGTTGCAGCCTCCTGTCTTGATGAGATAGGTACAGAAGTCGAGATATTTCTTGTCGCCTGTGAGTTTGTACACCCTCATGATGGGCTCCATGACCGACCACGACTCGATGCCCGAGCGGGTCCATCCCTGTGTGCGGATGCTGGTCTTGGGCGCGTCGCCTATCTGGTCGAGGATACTGTTGGCCTCGGCAATCATCAGTTTGAGCACACGCGGATCTTCCTCCACATGAGCATAATACTGAGACAGGCCGAGCATGATATATTTGCGCTCCCACAGGTCACCGCCCTTGCCGTCGGGCTGCTTCTCTACGGGTACACATGCCAGCGCCCCGTTGCTCCTTACGAGTCCAAACACTTTTTCTACCGATGATTTCAGAATCTGCTTCAGCTCCTCGTCCTTGGTATAGGCATAGAGCATGGAGCCGCTTCGTATCGCCTTGGCCCACATTTCGCCGAGCGCAAATTTAGGACGGCCGACACGATAAAAGTCCATCAACTTGTCGTAAGGCACTACGCCCTTGTTCCAATGGTCAATGCTGTTGTGAATGTCATGGTCGAAATAATTGGTCAACTGGATGCTGTGATCCGCCAGCGGAGTAATAACATCCTCTACCTTAACGTTCTGTGCATAAGCGGAAACAGCTACCAACAAGGCTGCACCGGTTATGAAGTTTTTAGTTATTTTTTTCATCGTATTTGTGTTTGTATGCCGCAAAATTAAACAAAAAGGGAATATGGATTGGGAATCAAACGTTAATAAACACTAACAACACAATCTTTATAACAAAAGTTGCGCAACTTGCGACAACAAAAAGAGGCACCCCACTTGTAGGGAATGCCTCTTTTTATGCTTTGCCTAAAACTTCTTCAGTATCCTTTAGTTACCAAGGATTTCCGAGAGATTTTAATCGTTCTTGACAGCGGTTCTCTTCTCCTTGATACGAGCAGCCTTACCGGTAAGTTTGCGCAAATAGTAAAGTTTCGCACGACGTACCTTACCACGCTTGTTCACCTCGATAGAATCGATATTGGGTGACTCGATGGGGAAAATACGCTCTACTCCTACGGTTCCAGACATCTTACGTACGGTGAAACGCTTCTTGTCACCATGACCAGAGATCTTGATAACCACACCACGATAGAGCTGGATACGCTCCTTAGAACCCTCGACGATTTTGTAAGCGACAGTTACGGTGTCTCCTACACGGAACTCAGGGAACTTCTTGCCGGTTGCAAATGCTTCTTCAGCAACTTTAATTAAATCCATTGTTGTTTTTAAATTAAATATTGTTTGTCGTTCCAACCCAACATGGCATGACAACTCTTCCATCAACCAGCGGTTAGGCCGAAAAGCGGTGCAAAATTACTATTTTTTTCACTATGTACCAAATATTTAGGTAAAAAAACAGCTTCTCGGCTCCCATTTTTGTCACTCCCATTTGCCGGCCTTGAAGATTTCATAGAGCGCCTTGGACCATTGCGCATAGCCTTCTTTCTTGAGATGCGGGTCTTTCGAGAGATAATAGTCACGCACGTTTTTCAAATTGATACCACAGTATTTTCCCACTTCCAGCACTCGGCAGTTATAACGCTGGGCAATGGCACGCTGCACTGCGGAAAGCTGCATCCACTTGCGGTTGCGCTCGGTTTTCTTGAATGCCTCCTCGTCAAAGGAGCCGTCGGCGCGCAGCACTTCCGGTGCATTGAAATCAAAATTGAAATAAGAGGGCATGAACCAATAAATCTCCGTGTTGGGGAGGTTGCTCTTCAGATATTCCATCAGTCCTTTATAGCACGACCACAGGCTTACTTTATCCGTCCAGTTGCAACTTTTTGTCCAGCCCGAAGCATCCTTTCCTGTATAAAACACCACATACTCTTCCACACGAGGCCCATCGGTGACAGCTACTTGCAACCCGCTCTCCTTGGTGTCGACCCGGACCTTGTTGTTCTTGTCATAATAATAGGAGATGGTGAAACTGTTGTCGCCGTTGTCTACGGCCGACCACCCTGCTCCATAGAACTTGGAAGCTAACCACTCTCTGGTTTGTGCCACGCTCATGCCGGCAGGCAATGTAAGATTCACCCTCGGGCTTCTACCTACATGAAAACAAATTTCACCTCCATGCTTTGAGGGCGCGATGATTTCTATACGGTTGCCATGCCTGTTGGGATTGGCATAGGGGAATACCAGCATGTTGCCCGCAGCCCGTTGGGCTTTCGGAGTAGCCTTCAGAATTTTCCGCAGATTTTTCTCACAATAGGCCTTGGCAGCTTCTTTCGATTCCAGCACACTCTTGGCTGCAGTTCGCTTGCTGCCCTGCATCCAGGGTTCATCGTCAATACTTCCTTCCACACCCGTGTCAGGGTCTGTGAAATTCATATCGTTGGTGTTGGAAATCATAATGATGTCGATGGGCAGACTATCCTTGAGTGCTACCAAAAGCTTTGCCCTGCCCAGAGTGCCGTTCATGGTAGCAGGAGCTGAATCTGAACCACCATAGGAAATGTACCTGCGGTTGAGTTTGGGGTAGAAAATGCATCCCGTTTGGTCAGCAAACTGTTGCTGCCAGGGCGTCCCGTCTCCCAAACTGTCGAAGAGTGTCCAGAATCCTTTCCCTTGCAAAATTTTCTCCTGCGCATGCAGCTGCCCCCATAGAGGCAACAGCATGACCCATACTACAAAAAGTTTTTTCATGATAAATGTGTTATTTGTTTAGTGACTAATGATCAGACGCTACTGGTTGAGCACACGCTCCAAACGGCGCACCATCTCGGCAGCCGATGCCTGGGTGGCCTTCAGCCCGTCCCAACTATAGGGCTTCAGCGCATCTTCCAGTTGTTTTTGACGCTTGGAGGATAAGTGTTGCCGGCGCAGGATGCGCACTTTCTCACAGTTTTGGATGCCCTCAATCAACCGTTCGAAACGGATGCTGCTACGTGCGTCGGGATAGACGATGTAGCAGTCGCCCGCAGCCCATGTCCGGAAGCGCGAGTCGTGCAGCGGGTCGCTCACCCAACTGTTGTAGGCCCACCGCAACATGCCGTCATAGTCCTGAGCCAGCGCATGGACGGGTGCCCACGCCGCCTCGGCCGGGTCTGAGAACGTGAAGGTATTGGGGAACAGTTCGGTGCAACAGATATAATAGGTGGAGATGAGACCTGCCTTGCGACGGGCATCGATGACGCTGCTGTCGAGGGGCTGCGCAAAGGGCACACTGAGGTAATAGAGGTCGTCGGCTATCTCCTTATGGTAATTGCCGGCCAGCGTAATCTTGAAGTCCTTGTCCGCGGCACGGATCACCTTGATGGCAGCCTGCATGTCGGCCAAGGCCCGCTCGTCCATCGATATGGCGGTACGGTCGAACCATCCCTTCTGGCGCAGGTGGGCGGCAAAGTCTTTGAGGAACGAGCCCCAATAGTCGGCATAGGCCGGTTCGCCGGGCTTGGCATGGATGAAGCGCACCGTGTTGGAGGCCTGGTCGAAGTAGTCGAACTTCAACGCCCAGGGAATCATGGTGTAGCAACTGATGATGCCGTCGATACCCACATCGTGCAGCATAAACTCCACCCACTTGTCGAACACCGTATAGTCGAAGCTCCACGTGCCGTCCATCCGCTTCATCCTAAACACCATACTGGTGTAGATGTCCTCGGTCTGCCCATTCCAAGGCATGTGCATGATCGAGGTGGTAATGGCCTTCTGCCCGGCATCGGCCAGCATGCGCATGAGCGGACGCATGGCGTCGAAATGTGCCTTGCTCCAGAGCGGCACGTTGTGGTAACGCGCCACGGCATACGGATTCTGCCACAAGTCGAGATGATAGGCCCAATCCTTGGGGGCAGGCAACGTGTTGGCGGTCACCTCTACCTGCAGGCGCAACCGTTGCGTAGCGAAGTTGGAACCACTCACCGTCACGGTGCCTTGGTACACACCCGGCTTGGTTTGGGCAGGAATCCACACGTTGACCCACACTGGACGGGCCGAGGCGGCATCGATGCGGCGCAACGTGGGGGCACCGATCGGGTCGGCCACCATCGCCGAGTCCCAGTCGGCCTTGTTGCTACGGTCGCCACAGTTGGACTTGCCTTTGGGGTCGGTCTCATCGGTCATCACATAGCGCACGAATCCCGTCTTGATGACCTCCGCGGGAATAACGGACTTGCCACTACGCAGGGCCGACACCTCCACACGGGCATCGTGCAGCTCATGACGGGTCCACAGCAATGCCTGCGCGTTGACCCGCTCGCCGCGCCACCCCTTCAGCCTGACCGTAGTCTGCCGCTTGAGCTGCGGCACATCCCACTTGGCATAGCGGCAGTCGGTAGACGCCCAGCTTATCTGGGGCGTACCGGGCACACGGTTCCACACCTCCACACCATCGTGCGGCTTGGTATCAGTCCACTCTTCGTAATCATTGGCTGGCGACTGCGCACAGACCATCCCCGTGAGAACGGACAACAATGACAGGAATAAGGTTCTTTTCATGCGTTCACTCTTCTTTTAGCTAAAACTATTTTTTGCAAAGATACAAAAAAAGAGAGGAGATTGTGACAAATAATCACTACTTTTGCAATGAATCATCAAAAAACAACCAATGAGAAAACCATACTTAGCACTGACCCTCGTCGTAGGCACGACTCTCGCCTCGTGCCAAAGCACCTATCAGGTGACCGACGTGACCCGTACCCGGATACTCGTAGACCAGAGCTTCGATGCAGCCATACCAGAGACGGCAGAAGCGTTTCTGGCACCTTACAAACAGAAGGTAGACTCGATCATGAGTCCTGTGGTGGGCTATGCAGACCACTACATGGCAGCCTCGAGGCCGGAGAGCGACCTGTCAAACCTGCTGGCAGACATCCTGATGTGGGGAGCCGCACGCTGGGGAGAGCACCCCGACATGGCCGTCTACAACATGGGAGGCATCAGGGCAGGACTGGCCAAGGGCAAGGTAACCTATGGCGACGTGCTCGACGTGGCTCCGTTTGAGAACAAGCTGTGCCTGCTCACCCTGACGGGCGCCAAAGTGCTTGAACTGTTTGCACAGATAGCCTCTACAGGCGGCGAAGCCGTGAGCCACGGCGTGCAACTGCGCATCACGGCCGACGGCCAGCTGGCCGAAGCCTCGCTGCACGGCAAGCCGATAGACCCCACGGCCAAGTACAGGATAGCCACGCTCGACTATCTGGCACAGGGCAACGACAAACTGGTGGCCTTCAAAGCCAAGACCGACGTGGTGTCGCCGCAAGACGAGCACAACAATGTACGCTATATCATCATGGACTACTTCCGGGAGCACCAAAACGTAGGTGCCGCCAAGGAAGGAAGAATCATTGTAAACCCCTAATCCCCACAAACGTATGAAAAGACGACTGACCCTACTGCTGGCCTTGGGCCTATGGCTGCTGGCCGCCAACGCACAAAAGACCAAGACACTCACCATACTGCATACCAACGACACCCACAGTTGCATACTGCCGCTCAACGCCCAACTGGCCGACACCATGCTGGCCGGACGGGGAGGCTACCTGCAACGCATGGCGCTGATAGAGGAAGAACGCAAACAAGACCCGGACCTGCTGGTGATAGACAGCGGCGATTTCTCGCAAGGCTCCTCATACTACTCGCTCTTCAAGGGCGACGTGGAGATAGGCCTGATGAACCGCATGGGCGTGACGGCCACCACCATCGGCAACCACGAGTTCGACTTCGGACTGGACAATATGGCGCGCCTCTTCCGTATGGCCAACTTTCCCGTGGTCTGCGCCAACTACAGGGTAGACGACACGCCGCTCCAAGGGGTGGTAAAGCCCTATCACATATTGAAGGTGAAGGGGATAAAGGTGGGCATCTTTGGGCTGGCGCCCAAGCTCGACGGCCTGGTAGACAGCAAGAACTACGGCAAGGTGACGTATCTCGACCCCATACAGACGGCCAACGAGATGGCGCGCACGCTCCGGGAAAAGGAGCGCTGCGATGTGGTGATCTGCATCTCGCACCTGGGATGGACCGAGAGCGGTATGGGAGACCAGGAGATGATCAGCCACAGCCGGGGGATAGACCTGGTGCTGGGAGGACACTCGCACTCTTACTTTAAGCAACTGCGCTATGTGACCGATCTGGACGGGCGCGAGGTGCCTGTAGACCAAAACGGCAAGAGCGGCATCTACGTGGGCAAAATCAAGCTCACGCTGGGCCGCCACTAAACGATACTGGCATGCCTAAACAGCAAGCCCCACAGGAAACATGCCGGCAAGGAAGGTCTGGAGAGAGAGATCGAATGTGAAAAACAGACCCTTCCGTTGCAGCATGTTGTCCTGTGGGGCTTGCCGATAGTTATCACACCAGTGCCCAATTGTCCTTGGCGAGGCAGGGGATGCCGGTGAGGCAAACAGCGTCTTGCCACCCATTTTGCTATTATTGACTTTTCAAGCAGCCATAAGGTTGCAAGTACACCCTATTTTTTTTCACAAAAACACAACCCACAAGTCTCCCCCACCCCATCCACGGCGGTACGGCGGAGCCTCTCATCAAGAAAACGAAGATAAGGATGGGAAAGCTAAATGACTTAATACAGATTTACTTTACACGGTATTAACAATTAAAGAAAGGTGTAAAGTAATGAAAAAAGAACGTAGATGTCGTCGTCAATTTGACGATCA
>SFKY01000082.1 GCA_004554665.1 Bacteroidales bacterium | reverse complement strand
CTTTTTATGTTAAAATAACCTCAAATAGAAAGTTAAAAATATCACATACAGAGGTTAAAACCTATGAAAAAATTACTTTTAGTATCAGTGCTATTTACGTCACTGCTGGCTGTATCATGTTCACAGCCTTCCAATGGTATCAGCCGCTCACAGGACAACTGGCTGGCTGATTCAGTTCCTTCTATAAAACAAACCTACAGCGACACTTTTGACTACATTGGGCTTGCTGTTGAATACGGGAACTTCGGTCTAAAGTGCACTGGTAACAAATACACAGGTACTTATACACACGACAAATCCTGGGGAACTCCTTCAGAATTATATTACTCTGAAGTCCAGCAGGGAATTTCAAAGCACGCAAACACAATCACTTTAGGTAACGAATTAAAGCCTCAGTTTCTTTTACAGTGGTGGGATGGTGATGGTTCCTCACAGCCAACGGCAAAATTTACCGCATCAAACGGTCAGATAATTCAGGTTCCAGACAAGCTTAATGGTGAAGCGTTAATATACGCCACACTGAATGCTGCAAAAAATGCAGGCGTTAAAATGCGCGGTCATGTTTTAACATGGCATTCCCAGACACCGGAAGGATTCTTTAGAGAAAAATATTCTAAAGACGGCGCCCTTGTAAGTAAAGAAGTAATGACAGCCCGCCACGAATGGTATATCAAAACAGTTTTAGAATGCGTTGCACAATGGGAAAAAGCAAACGGCTATGCAGGCAAAGGAACAGGAAACCACTTAATCTGGGCATGGGATGTTGTAAACGAAGCAATGGCCGATGATGCATCTGATCCTTCAACAGACTCATGGCTTCGTGGTTCCACAGCAGGAACAAAAGATAAAGATCCGGCAAATGGTGGTTCCCGCTGGTATGAGATTTACAAAAACGAAGAGTTCATCATCAATGCATTCCATTTTGCAAATGCCTATGCACCGGCCGATGTTAAACTCTGCTATAATGATTACAACGAATACATGGCAAACAAAACATCTTCTATCGAACATATTGCACGCCTGATTAAAAAAGGAGAAGAACAATTAATTGCAGGAAAATCTGTGAGCCCTCGTCTTGATGCAATTGCCATGCAGTCACATGTTGGAACATCTTGGCCAAGCATTTCAGAGTACGAATCTGCATTAAAGAAATTCCTTGCAATCGCAGATGTTCATGTATCAGAACTGGACTTCAACGCAGAGACTCAACAAGCGGCAGAAAAGGCATAATGCTAAAAAGATGGCTTCCCCTACTCCATCAGATCACTATGGCGAGAAAGATAGTCCACATAGAGACTATGCGATGCCGCCTGAATGATGCGTTGCGCCAGACTATGGAGAGAGTCTTCGATACAAACGACCTCGAATTTGCCATCTTTGGCGGTACGCCCTGCGTGCATCAGAAGATAACGATGCAGCTAAGCAAGGGGAGCAGGATATTGGGATATTGTAAGATTACCGACAACCGAGAAGTTGCCTGCTTGTTTGACAGGGAGGCGCAACTGCTGAAAAAACTGCGTGCGAGCGGCGCAAAGTGCATACCTGGATGTCTCTACAATGGGAGCCTTGGTGAAAGTACAAGGTTATTTGTTCAGAGTACGATGAAAACGCTTGGATCGAAGGTCGTACACGAATGGAGGGAAATGCACGACAACTTTCTTCTTACACTGAATGACGCGACAAAGCGAAGCCTGCGATTTGAGAACAGCGATTATTACCATAACATAGAGGCTTTGGCCGAACACTATGATTGGCTGCCTGACACCATTGAGAAGCCGCTGGTGGAGAGAAGCATCAGGAGAATATATGACCGTTGGTGTGGCAGTGTAGTTTCGTTTTCAGCCTATCATGCAGACTTCACCCCCTGGAACATGTTCGTGGAAAAAGGCAGGCTTTTTGTCTTCGACTGGGAATATGCCCAGATGACTTATCCACCTATGCTCGACAGGTATCATTTCTTTACCCAGACCGCCATCTTCGAGCGTCATTGGAATGCTGAGGATATGCTGCAATACATGAAATCTGACAAAGGACACTGGATGTATGCCGACGACTACATGGCATATCTGATCGATATGATAGCCCGATTCACTGTCAGAGAACGTGGAAAGGTAAAAGGAGACATGGCGTCGTCCATGAAACTGTGGGGCGACTTGCTGGCACTTCTCCACAAACACACTTTATGACCCACATCGTCTGTTTTCATCTCTACAACGACTTCAGCGGCAGTCCCATTGTTCTCAGAATGGTGCTCGATGGACTGCTGCAGCATGGATATCAGGTAGATCTGGTAACATCCGACGGTGGCGTGCTGGACACATTGCAGGGGAGGGAACGATTCCGCAAACACTCGTACACCTATCGCTTTTCTCCCAATCCCATCGCAACGATGCTGAGATATATGGCGGTGCAGTGCTACACTTTCTGTTTGGCTTTGAGGTGGGCATTCCGTAAAGATGTGGTTTTCTATGTCAACACGCTGTTGCCCGTGGGCCCTGCACTGGCTGGCAGGCTCATGGGCAAGAGGGTGGTGTATCACTATCATGAGAACGCACATGTGAAGGGTGTGTTTTACCAGTCGCTGGCATGGATGATGCAACGGCTGGCACACGAGATCATCTGTGTCTCTCACTATCAGGCTGCCTCGCTGGCAGCAGGCAGCAAGGTCCGGGTAGTCCCCAATGCCTTGCCTGAGACGTTTGTGGACAGAATGAGACCCGATGCCCAGAAGTCTTACGACAACAGAAACATACTGATGATTGCTTCGCTAAAGTCGTACAAGGGTGTCAGGGAGTTTATGGAGCTGTCGGCACGTATGCCCGACTACAGGTTCACCCTCGTGCTGAACGACTCGCAGACCAATATCAACGACTATATCAAGACACATCGTCTGGAGGGTGTAATAGGCCGGAATCTCACGGTCTATCCCCGGCAAAGCGATGTTGCCCCATTCTACACAAGGGCATCCGTACTCCTCAACCTGTCAGACAGAACCAGAGTCATCGAGACATTCGGCATGACGGTACTCGAAGCCATGAGTGCTGGTCTTCCGGTGATTGTCCCCACAGAGGGAGGGGTGGCAGAGCTTGTCTGCGACGGCGAGAATGGCTACCGGATAGATGTGGGGGATATGGACAGGATAGAACGAAGACTCAAAGAAATGTTTTTGCAGAAGAACCTATATATAAGATTGTCAGAAAAAGCCTTGCAGTATGCCCGAAAGTTTGATTCCACGAGCATACTGAGGCAGATAGAATGTGTATTGGAAGAATCATTATGAAAAAGATAGCAATAGTCGGTACACAGGGCGTGCCTGCACAGTATGGAGGTTTTGAGAGCCTGGTGGAGAACCTCATCAGTGAGTATAAGTCGCAGGATGTAGCATACACCGTATTCTGTTCGGCCAGAGACTATACCGTGAGAAGGAGCACCTACAAGGGTGCAAGACTCAAGTATATTCCTTTCCTGCACGCCAACGGGGTGGAAAGCATTCTCTACGACATCCTGTCACTCCTGTGCTGTATCAGAAACTTTGACACCGTGCTGGTATTGGGTGTGTCCGGGTGTGTATTTCTACCGATTTTCAGACTGCTGTATCACGGCAGGCTGATAGTGAATATCGACGGACTGGAACACAAACGTGCAAAGTGGGGAGGTTTCGCCAGATGGTTTCTCAGGCTGAGCGAGGCGGTAGCGGTGCGTTATGCCGATGTAGTCATCTCCGACAACCAGTGCATCCAGGACTATGTAACGGAGACTTACCATCAGCCATCTGTACTGATAGCATACGGCGGCGACCACGTCTTACGCAACGTGTCAGAGGAAAAGCAGCTGCAGATACTTCGCGACTATCAACTGGAGAATCGGCAATATGCATTGTCAATATGCCGCATAGAGCCAGAGAACAACTGTCATGTCACGTTGGAGGCGTTTGCCGAAAATGGGCAGCCGCTACTTTTTATCGGCAACTGGAGCAGCAGCAAATATGGCAGGAACCTAAAGGAGAGGTACAAGGACCGGCGCAATATTATCCTCATGGACAGTATCTATGACCTTGACATACTGTATACGCTTAGGAAAAACTGCCGCGTGTACATACATGGGCATAGCGCCGGTGGTACTAATCCGTCACTGGTGGAGGCTATGTTTTTCGGACGTCCCATACTTGCCTATGACGTGGCCTACAACAGAGAGTCTACGCATGGTGCAGCCCGATATTACAAGACATCCGGCGAACTAGAGGCCCTATGCAGGGAAGAAGACCTCGATGGCGACCAGGTGCTGCAAATCGCGTACGACCACTATCTTTGGCAAAAGATCATCAGGCAGTATGAAGCTCTTTTCGCCTGAGTAGGTGGGGTGTCTACCTCACCTTCCTTGGCTATAGGTGGCATTTAGGTGGGCTAAATGCCATGATTAGCGCCGTAAAGGTGGCATTTAGCTTGTGGAAAGATGGTAAAGGCCAACATTGTGGGATAATCACAGATTTTCCTGACTAAAGGCGTGGTAGATGACAATAATTTTGTAAATTTGCATCCAAAATAATGACGATCGTTTTTTATGGAAAAGAATTACAAGCGTACCACCGTTACGGCCGCGCTGCCGTATGCCAACGGTGGTGTACACATCGGCCACTTGGCTGGCGTGTACGTTCCCGCCGACATCTATGTACGTTACCTCAGACTCAAGAAGCAGGACGTGGTGTTTATCGGCGGTAGCGATGAGCACGGTGTACCCGTGACCATCCGTGCCCGTAAAGAGGGCATTACCGTACAGGAAGTGGTAGACCGCTACCACAATCTGATCAAGAAATCGTTTGAGGATTTCGGCATCTCCTTCGATATCTACAGCCGTACCACATCAGACATCCATCACCGGTTTGCCTCCGACTTCTTCCGCACGCTCTACGACAAGAACGAACTGGAGGAGAAGACCGAGATGCAGTACTGCGACGAGGTGACGGGCGAGTTTCTGACCGACCGCAATATCGTGGGTACCTGTCCGCGATGCGGTGCCGAGGGTGCTTACGGCGACCAGTGCGAGAAGTGCGGTGCCACGCTGTCGCCCGACGAGCTGATCAACCCCACCAACAAGAACAATCCCGGCCACGGACTGGTGAAGAAGCCTACCAAGAACTGGTACCTGCCGCTCAACAAGTATCAGGAGTGGCTCAAGCAGTGGATACTCGAGGGCCACAAGGAGTGGCGAAGCAATGTGTACGGACAGTGCAAGAGCTGGCTGGACATGGATCTGCAGCCCCGTGCCATGACACGCGACCTGGACTGGGGCATCCCCGTGCCTGTAGAGGGTGCCGAGGGCAAGGTGCTCTACGTGTGGTTCGACGCGCCCATCGGCTATATCTCCAACACCAAGGAGCTCTGCGACGCCCAGCCCGAGAAGTGGGGCACATGGCAGCAGTGGTGGCAGGATCCCGAGACCCGTCTGGTACACTTCATCGGCAAGGACAACATCGTGTTCCACTGCCTCATCTTCCCGGTGATGATGAAGGCGCACGGCGGCTATATCATGCCCGACAACGTGCCGGCCAACGAGTTCCTGAACCTGGAGGATGACAAGATTTCGACCTCACGCAACTGGGCCGTATGGCTCCATGAGTATCTGGTGGACCTGCCGGGCAAGCAAGACGTGCTGCGCTATGTGCTCACGGCCAACGCGCCCGAGACCAAGGACAACAACTTCACGTGGAAGGACTTCCAGGAGCGCAACAACTCGGAACTGGTGGCCATCTACGGCAACTTTGTGAACCGTGCCCTGCAGCTCACCAAGAAGTATTTTGAGGGACGGGTACCCGCATGCGGTCCACTGGAGGAGATAGACCGCAAGGCCATTGAGGAGTTTAAGGATGTAAAGGCCAACGTAGAGACGCTGCTCGACCAGTTCAAGTTCCGCGATGCGCAGAAAGAGGCCATGAACCTGGCACGTATCGGCAACCGCTACATCACCGAGTGTGAGCCGTGGAAGGTCTGGAAGACCGACCCGGAGCGCGTGAAGACCATCCTCAACGTCTGTCTGCAGCTCACGGCCAATCTGGCCATCGCCTTTGAGCCGTTCCTGCCCTTCTCCAGCCGCAAGCTGCGCGAGATGCTCCAGCTCGACCACTTCGATTGGGAGCAGCTGGGCAGCACAGACATTCTGGAGGCCGGCCACCAGCTGGCTGAGCCCGAACTGCTCTTTGAGAAGATAGAGGACGAGGTGATCGCCGCACAGCTCAAGAAGCTCGAAGACACCAAGAAGGCCAACGAGGCTTCCGAATACAAGGCCGCCCCAGTGAAGGATACCGTAAGTTTTGAGGATTTTGAGAAGCTCGACATTCGCGTAGGCCATATCAAGGACTGCCAAAAGGTGAAGAAGTCGAAAAAACTGCTCCAGTTTACCATCGACGACGGCAGCGGCAAGGACCGCACCATCCTCAGCGGCATCGCTGCCTACTACGAGCCGGAGCAGCTCATCGGCAAGGATGTGCTCTTTGTGGCCAATTTCGCTCCGCGCAAGATGATGGGCATCGAGAGCCAAGGCATGATCCTGTCTGCCGTCAACTTTGATGACACGCTCCATGTGACTACGGTGCTCGACGAGGTGAAACCCGGCAGCCAAGTGGGATAAGTATGGAAGTGCCACCGAGAAAAGGAAGATTGTTAAAGTCCCTAAAATATAGGAAAGACAGTTACCCGAAAGCCGGTGGCAAACGTATTATAATGTATAAAACCATAACAAAAACAAGATAAGAAATGAAGAAGGCTTTATCCTTGGCAATCTTGCTATTGACCATGACCATCGCCCATGCGCAGATGGTAGACCCTGTGAAATTCTCGGCCAGTCTGAAGACAGGCTCGACGGCTGAAGGCGAAATCGTCTTCAGCGGAAACATCGACGAAGGCTGGCACGTCTATTCTACCGACCTCGGTAGCGGCGGCCCCATCTCCGCATCACTCAACGTCAACAAGTTGGATGGCGTGGAACTGGTAGGCAAGCTCACGCCTAAGGGCAATGAGGTGTCTGTATTCGACAAACTCTTCGAGATGAAGGTGCGCTATTTTGAGAACAGTGTGCAGTTTGTACAGCGTGTGAAATTTACCAAGCCCGACTATAACATCGACGTGTATCTGGAGTTTGGTGCCTGCAACGACGAGAGCTGTCTGCCCCCGTCTGAAGTAAGCTTCAAGAAGAGTGGCAAGTCGCCCGCCGTGGATGCCAAGGCCGCCCAGGCCGATCCCAAGGCCGAGGCACAGCCCGCCGCCGAGCTCACACCCGCGATGGAGGCACCTGCCGACAGCGCTGTGGCTGCTACGGGCGTAGATTCGGCTGCCGTGGCCGCTGCCCTGTCCAACGCCGACAATACCAACTGGTGGAAACCGGTGGTGAAGGAACTGCAGGCGCTCGACGACGAGGGAAGCATCGCAGACCATTCGCTGCTCTATATCTTTATCATGGGCTTTATCGGCGGACTGCTGGCACTCGTCATGCCCTGCATCTGGCCCATCATCCCCATGACCATCAGCTTCTTCCTGAAGCGGGCCAAGGACGACAAGCAGAAGGGTATCAAGGATGCCGTCACCTACGGCCTGTCCATCGTGGTGATCTATCTGGCCCTGGGCCTGCTCATCACCGCCATCTTCGGCCCGAGCAAGCTCAACGAACTGTCAACTAGTGCTGTGTTCAACATCGTGCTCTTTGTCCTGCTGCTGGTATTCGCCTTCTCGTTCTTCGGCTGGTTTGAAATCAAGTTGCCCGACCGCTGGGCCAACGCTGTAGACACCAAGGCTTCCAACACTACTGGATTGATATCCATCTTCCTCATGGCGTTCACCCTGGTCCTGGTATCATTCTCCTGCACGGCCCCCATCATCGGCCTGCTGCTGGTCCAGACCGTCACCTCCGGCGACTGGCTCGCTCCCACCATCGGTATGCTGGGCTTTGCACTGGCACTGGCGTTGCCGTTTACCCTGTTTGCCCTGTTCCCATCATGGCTGAAGTCGGCTCCGAGGTCTGGCTCATGGATGACCACCATCAAGGTGGTACTGGGCTTTGTCGAACTGGCATTCGCGCTGAAGTTTCTCTCCGTGGCCGACTTGGCTTACGGCTGGCATATACTGGATAGAGAGGTGTTTATCTCGCTCTGGATCGTCATCTTCGGTGCGCTGGGCCTCTATCTTATCGGCAAGCTTAAGTTTCAGGAAGACACTATCGGTGGCGACATCAACCAGCCCATGCCCGTGCCCTGCATCATGCTGGGTCTGTGCTCCATCGCCTTTGCCATCTACATGGTTCCCGGACTCTGGGGTGCTCCCTGCAAGGCCATCAGCGCCTTTGCGCCGCCTATGAACACGCAAGACTTCAACCTGAACACCAAGACGGTGGAGGCACACTACAAGGACTATGAACTGGGTATGGCAGCCGCTCAGGCACAGGGCAAGCCCGTGCTGCTCGACTTTACCGGATTCGGCTGCGTGAACTGCCGCAAGATGGAGGCTGCCGTATGGACGGATCCCAGTGTGGCCGACATCCTGAACAAGGACTATGTGCTCATCTCTCTCTACGTGGACGACAAGACTCCGCTGCCCGAACCCATGGAAGTGACCTTCAATGGCGAGAAGCGGACACTGCGCACCGTGGGCGACAAATGGAGCTACCTGCAGGCAAGCAAGTTCGGTGCCAACGCACAGCCGTTCTACGTGGCGGTGGACAACGATGGCAATCCGCTCTACAAGTCGCACAGCTACAAGGAGGATGTACCCGGCTACATCGAATTCCTCACCAAGGGTCTCGAGACTTACAGACAGCGATAAAATGACACTTGTATTATAATAGGTAAAGGGGTAAGGGAACCTGCCGAGGTAGTCCCTTGCCCCTTTGCTGTGGTGACCATCGGCAGCCTATGGCGCAGTGGCCATCCCTTTTGACAAAAAAACAACAGAACGAAGATATGATAGACAACAACTGTAGGAAACAAATCCTCGACCTCATCGCCCGCGAGGTGGTGCCTGCCGTAGGCTGTACCGAACCGATGGCCGTAGCACTCTGCGTGGCAAGGGCAACGGAAATGCTGGGCAAGCGCCCGGAAAAAATCACAGTGATGCTGAGTGCCAACATCCTGAAGAATGCGATGGGGGTGGGAATCCCCGGCACCGGCATGATAGGTCTGCCCATCGCCATCGCACTCGGTGCGCTGATTGGCAAGTCGGAATACCAGCTCGAAGTGCTCAAAGATCTCACGCCGGAGACGCTGGAACAGGGAAAAAAGTACATGGAAGAGGGTCATATAGACATTCAGCTCAAGCAGGGACACTGCGACAAACTCTACATCGAAGCTATCTGTGGGGCTCTGGGCGACCAGGCTACGGCCATCATCGCCACCGGCCACACCCACTTTGTCTATGAGGAGCGCAACGGACAGGTGAACTTCGACCGCCGGGGCGGTACAGCTGAGGAGGGCGAGACCGAGAGTGTAGCCCTCAACATGAAGCTGGTACACGAGTTTGCCACCACGGCCCCCATAGACGAGATTCGCTTCATCCTCAAAACCAAGGAGTACAACCTGCGCGCTGCTGAAGAATCGATCAAAGGCAACTATGGCCACTGTCTCGGCAAGACGATGGACCGCCCATTGAGCCACGGCATCTTCGGCAACACCATGTTCTCGCATATCATCTCGAAGACGGCATCGGCCTGCGATGCCCGTATGGGCGGCGCCATGATTCCGGTGATGAGCAACAGCGGCTCGGGCAACCAGGGCATCTGCGCCACGAATCCCGTGGCCGTATTTGCCCAAGAAAACGAGAATACCGAGGAAGAACTGATACGTGCCCTCACCCTCAGCCACCTCACAGCCATCTATATCAAGCAGAGCCTGGGCAAACTGAGCGCCCTCTGCGGCTGCGTGGTGGCCT
Organism: Bacteroidales bacterium; assembly: GCA_004554665.1. Classification (GTDB taxonomy): domain Bacteria; phylum Bacteroidota; class Bacteroidia; order Bacteroidales; family Bacteroidaceae; genus Prevotella. The sequence continues at coordinate 454 of SFKY01000082.1, read as the reverse complement.
CTATCGGCTCGAGCTGCGGCATCACCTACCTCATGGGTGGCCAGTATGTGGATATATGCCATGCGGTGAAAAATATGATAGCCAACCTGACGGGCATGATCTGCGACGGTGCCAAGCCCAGTTGCTCGCTCAAGATATGCTCGGGAGTGTCTACCGCGCTGCTGTCGGCGCTGCTCGCCCGCGAAGGCAAGCATGTGACCGAAGCCGAAGGCATCATCGACCTGGACGTAGACCGCTCTATCCACAATCTTACGAGCATCGGCAAGGAGGCCATGTGTGCCACAGACGACATGGTGCTCAACATCATGACGCACAAAAAGACGGACTGACGCTCTGCCATCAGTCTATAAAGAAATATTACTGTCCGCTAAACATAGCAACCCTCATCCCAACTCATTGAGATACAACAGTTGGGATGAGGGCAAGTCAAAGACAAGCCCCCCTTAGCCATTTT
>SFKY01000081.1 GCA_004554665.1 Bacteroidales bacterium | reverse complement strand
TGTGTGTTGACATGACCACGGCTGTACCAGTCTGCGTGATATCTTTCAAGAGTTTGACGATATCCGATGCCGTGTCGGGATCAAGATTTCCCGTAGGCTCGTCTGCTACAATCATCTTAGGGTGGTTGAGCAAAGCCCGAGCGATGACAATGCGCTGCTGCTCGCCGCCCGACAGTTCATGGGGCATCTTCTCCTTCTTGTCCTCCATGCCCACGCTGGCCAGTACTTCGTCAATGCGCTGGTTGATGTCTTTCTTGTTTTTCCATCCCGTGGCCTTGAGTACAAAGCACAGATTCTGATACACGCTGCGGTCGTGCAATAGTTGGAAGTCCTGGAATATGATTCCCATCTCCTTACGCAATGCAGGCACTTCTTTTCGTTTCAGTGTGAGCAGGTTTCGTCCCAACACTTCGGCCTTTTGGCATTCTTCTGTATAGAGGTCGAGCTCGCAATAAAATGTTTTCAGAAGTGAACTTTTTCCCGATCCCACTTTGCCGATGATGTAGATAAACTCCCCATTGTCCACATGGAAGTCTACATCGCTCAGTACGATGGCTTCCTGCTGGTATATATTGGCCTGCTGATAATCTATTAGCATAGTGTGTATTGTCTTTTAGTGAAAAACCTTGGTTATTGTTCTTTCGATTTCTCCATTCTCCGCTTCTTGTCCCAGTTGGGGTCATGTCGCTTTTGGAGTTCTTCCACCACGTCTTCTATGCGCAGTCCTTGCTGTGTGAGCAGCACAATGAGGTGGTAGATCATGTCTGAAGCCTCGTACACCAGTTGTTCGCGTGTGCCATTGGTAGCCTCGATGACGGTTTCCAAAGCCTCCTCGCCCACTTTCTGGGCTATTTTGTTGACTCCTTTCTTAAACAGGCTGGTGGTATAACTGCCTTCAGGCATTTCTTCGTGACGCTTGTCGATAAAGTCTTGCAGTTCTTTGAGGAAAGCCAGCCGGTCAGGCGTGTTGGTTTCTCCCCAGCAAGTGTCCGTTCCCGTATGGCAGGTGGGACCCTCAGGATGAACCTTGACCAGCAGCGTATCGTTGTCACAGTCGTTCTGGATGCTGACCAAATGCAGGAAGTGTCCCGAAGTCTCGCCCTTGGTCCAAAGACATTGGCGTGTGCGGCTCCAAAAGGTCACATGCCCTGTGGCAACAGTCTTCTCGTATGCCTCGGGGTTCATAAATCCCAGCATCAGCACGTTCTTGGTCTCCGCATCTTGGACGATGGCGGGGACAAGTCCACCGAGTTTGTCAAAATCTATCTTCATTGCTTGTTCTTTTTCTTGTTTCAGAGTCTTACGTTTACGCCCTCTGCGCGCAGATAGCGTTTCAGTTGGGGGATGCCGATCTCGCCGAAGTGGAACACGCTGGCCGCCAAGGCCGCATCCGCTTTTCCGATGACAAACGCATCCCTGAAGTGTACCATCTCCCCGGCACCGCCACTGGCGATGATGGGGATGGACAGCCTGTCTGCAAGCATGGCCAATGCCTCGTTGGCGAATCCTGTTTTCACTCCGTCGTGGTTCATGCTGGTAAACAGTATCTCTCCGGCTCCCCGTTTTTCGGCCTCCAGTGCCCATTCTGCCAGTCTCAGCGGTGTACGTTCGCGCCCACCTTTCACGTAGCAGTACCAGTTGTTGTCGTCCCACCGGGCATCGATGGCACAGACACATACCTGTGAACCGAATTTTCCTGTTATTTCATCAATCAGTTGAGGTCTGCGGATGGCAGCTGAGTTCACGCTCACCTTGTCGGCACCGGCATAGAGCAGCCTCTCCACGTCTGCCAGTTCGTTGATGCCTCCACCGACGGTAAACGGGATGTTGATTTCCTGTGCCACTTGGGTCACCATCTCGGCAAATGTCTTGCGGCCCTCATAACTGGCCGTGATGTCCAAGAACACCAATTCGTCTGCCCCGGCATCGCTGTAAGCCTTGCCCAGTGCCACCGGGTCGCCTGCCTGCCGCAAGTTGACAAAGTTGGTTCCCTTGACTGTCATGCCGTCCTTGACATCGAGACAGGGGATGATGCGCTTGGCCAATCCACGGCCCAAGGGCAATCGGTCTATGTCTATCCGTCCCTCGTAAAAGGCTTTTCCGAAAACTACAGCCGGTATGCCTGCCTCGTGGAGCGCATAGATGTCCTCATTTGACGACACGCCGCCACTGGCTATCAGATGCAGATGGGGATATTCGGCCATGATCTGCCGATACAGGTCGATGGCAGGCCCTTGCAGCGTGCCGTCTTTGCTTATCTCGGTGCAGAGTACATGGCGTACACCGCGTTCTACATACTGGCGGAGGAAGGGGAGCAGGTCTTCGTGCGAGTCGTCTTTCCATCCATTGATAGAAACCTTGCCGTTGCGCACGTCGGCACCCAGAATCAGTCTTTCGGGACCATAGGTGTCCAACCATTGCATAAACAGCTGGGGCTGCGTGACAGCCACGCTACCCACTGTCACCATCGATGCGCCGGCGTCAAAGGCTCTCTCTATATCCTCGCTGGTCTTGATACCACCGCCGAAATCGACGGTGAGACCTGTCTGTGCCGTGATGTCGCGCAACACGGTATCGTTGACGATATGGTGCGATTTGGCACCATCGAGGTCCACCACATGCAGTCTCCTGAATCCCATCCGCTCAAACCGTCGGGCCACCTCCACGGGATTGTCGGCATAGACCTTTTTCTGGTCATAGTCTCCCTTGGTCAGACGCACACATTGGCCGTCGATAATGTCTATGGCTGGTATAAGCTCTATCATAGTTCGAGAAAGTTCTTGAGGATGGTCTCGCCCACATTTCCGCTCTTTTCGGGGTGGAACTGTGTCGCATAGAAATTGTCTTTGTGCAGGCAGGCGCTGTAAGGCAGTATGTAGTCAGCCTCGGCGATGGTCCACGGACAGACGGGTACGTAGTAGCTGTGTACGAAATAGGCGTAGGGCAAGGTGCCCAACCCTTTCAGCAGAGGCTGCTGCCCCTTGATGTCGATGGTGTTCCAACCCATAGCCGGCACCTTATCTTCATGGCGGATGGGGGAGAAGCGCTTGACGTCGACAGGGAAAATGCCGATGCAGTCGGTATCGCCCTCTTCCGAGTGGCGGCACAGCAACTGCTGTCCTATGCAGATGCCCAAAACCGGCTGGCGGAGGTCTTGGATGATACGGTCGAGCCCGTGAGCCCGCAGGTAGGCCATCGTGGTGCCGGCTTCGCCCTGGCCGGGAAAGAGTATCTTGTCGGCAGCCAGCAGGTCATCGGCGTTGTCGGTGAGGAGGGGTTCCACGCCGATACGTCTCAGTGCATTGACAACCGAATAGATATTGCCTGCATTGTATTTTACGATTGCTACTTCCAATTTCTATTACACTTGTTGAATGAAACAAGTGCAAAGGTACGAATTTCTTTTTAATATAAGGTAGGGAAGTGCGGATTTTTTACGCATCTTTGCCATCCGGGGTCTTCAGAATGATGCTTGTGGCACCGATGGTAAAGAGCGTTCCGTTTTCTATCACGCGCCTTTCGCGGTCGCCCAGTATCACATTGTCTACGAAGGTGCCTGTGTAGCTGGGGCCGTCGCGGAGGATATATTTCAGTTTGCCGTGCTTGTCGCGCGAAACGTTGATGACGCAGTGGGTGATGTCGATACTTGGGTCTACGGTCTCAATCGGGCAGTTTACCCGGGCGTCCTTCATGTAGCGGCCAATCACGTTGTCGCCCATCTGCAGGGGAATCACCTGCTTGTAATGGAATACATTCTCTATCACTACAATGACACCGCACGGCGTGCCTTCCACACTTTCGTCTGGATTTTCGTCACGCTGCAGGTTGCGCAGTTTCGATACGCCGATGCGTATGCCAAACTGCTTGCCACACTCGTTGCACTCGAAGACCAGCGACTGGCCTTCGGTGTACTTGGTCTCATCGAAGAGGATGTAATTATCGCATTTGGGACATCTTACCCTTTTCATTTTCCTTTCAGTTTGGTTACCCAGCAGTCCTTGAACTCCTCTTTGGCATGCAGGCGCTGCATCATCCGGTAAGCCTCGGCTTCGGTCTCGTACCGGCCGTAGATTACCCGTGTGTACTTGCCGCTGCAATGTACCTCGGCCTCATCGTAGCCATTGCGATGCAACTGGTCTGCGAAGGCCTGTGCGTTGCGTTTGGTGACACGGCTGCACAGCACGACGCTGTAAAACGGCTGTGGCATGCTTTCCTGTGTGTCGGCCGTTATGGCTGCAGGCACCTCGGAGGCAGCCTTGAGCGTGTCTTTGACGGCAATCGCCTTTTTCAGGTCGGCAGTGCCTTGCACGGCACCCTTGGGGAGGATGCGGTAGAGCATCCCGGTATCGATCATGCTCTGGGTGAGCGTACTCCCGCCGTTGCCCACGGGAGACGGGAAGAGCAGGAAGGCCAATACGGCGATGCAGGCCACGGCCACATTGCGTAGGGTGGTGATGGGAATCGTCCTGGCGCTGTGGGAATCGGAATCGGGGACGAAGATGTTGGACGTAAGCCTTGGTCTCTCTTCGGTTCCCGTACGGTTGGCTTTCGCGGGGCGTGTTTTCAGTTCCACGGCAGGCGCAGCCTCTTGCAGCGGTGCCATCTCAAACGAGCTGAGACCATAAAGTTCTGGCGTGAGGATGCCTGCCTCGCAGGGCTCAAACTCGTACTTCCCGTCATCGTTGATGGAAATGACGCCCAAATCGTTGAACTCGTAAAATCCCTTGTTCTCAATGTGTTGGCGAAGTTCCCTCACTTCATCGTTGATGCGTCTGATGGCCTCGGGATAGCTGATGTCATAGGCCTCGATGTACGACTGTGCCAAGAGTGAATCGTTGAGGACAAGCTGCGGATTGAATCCTAAAGTGCGTTGCGGCGGCAAGAACGATCCGTCCTTGTCGTCGTATCGTGCCTCTACATGATGAGCCATGAAGCCTCCAAAATTGGGGACTATCACACAATCGTTGCTCAAAAGGAGGATTTCGATATGCCTTTCCAATTCAATCATACTGCAAAATTACGCTTTTTGGGCGGAAGATGCAAGCAAATTTACCTATTTTTTTTCATTCCTTTTTTATATATTGTCCCCTTGGTTGCGCACGCTTTTTCGGGGAGTGCTGACTGCCAGCGGTATAGGTGTCGTCAGGACACCGTACGGCAGTTGGAGTACGCGCGTATCGCAACTGCCGTACGGGCGTACTCCAACTGCCGTACGACCGAATGGCAACTGCCGTACGGTCTTCAGATGCCATGTATGAGGGGGCGGTCTGTGGCATCTGGGAGGATGTTTTGCCTATATTCAGGTGCTGTATCATCCCGAAAAGTTCAAAAATGTGTATCTCCATGCAAAAAAATAGGCTTTTTGTGAGGTGGATAAAGATATAATTGCTATCTTTGTGGTCACTAATTTACATAGGAACAAATTCATACACTAAAACAAATAATTATGACAATCAAAAGAAGTTTTGTCGCAATTCTGCTCGGACTGAGCACGGTTGCAGCGGTAGCACAGAGTGGCTATGAGACACAGCAAACTAACAATGAGGGTAAGGGTGCTTTTGCACCGCATTGGTATATGCAGCTCCAGGCAGGTGCGTCGCACACAGTGGGCGAGGCATCGTTTGGTGATCTTATCTCACCGGCGGCAGCGGTCAATTTCGGTTACCGTTTCTCTCCGCTGCTCGGATTGCGCTTTGGCGCTTCCGGTTGGGAAGCCAAAGGCGCGTGGGCATCTCCCAAAACCGTTTACAAGTACAATTATGTGCAAGGTAATGTAGACCTGACGCTTGATATCAGCAGCCTGTTGTGCCGTTACAATCCACAACGGGTGTTCAACGCCTATATGTTTGCCGGCGTCGGCGTGAATGGAGCGTTCAACAATGACGAGGCTGGCGACCTGGTGAAAGCGGGTTACAACCTGCAGTATTATTGGGACAACAACAAGGTGAATGTGGTAGGCCGTGCCGGCGTGGGAGCCAACATCAAGCTGAGCAAGAAGGTGTACTTCAATGTCGAGGTGAACGGCAATGTGCTCTCCGACAAGTACAACTCGAAGAAGGCCGGCAATGCCGACTGGCAGTTTAACGCCTTGGCAGGTTTCACCATCAAACTTGGTAAGTCGCATAAGAAACCGGCACCTGTGTACCAAGAGCCGGCTCCAGCACCAGCACCTGCTCCGGCTCCGGCACCTGTCGTGAAGGAAGAGCCTGCACCTGCTCCTGCACCCGTAGTGGCCAAAGTGGAGCCGCTCCAGAAAAACATCTTCTTCCTGATCAATTCGAGCAAGATTCGCGCCAAGGAGCAGGTCAAGGTAGAGGAGTTGGTACGCTACCTCAACGAGCATCCCGATGCCAAGGTGGCCATTACAGGCTTTGCAGACAAGCAGACCGGTAATGCTTCTATCAACCGCCGCATCTCGCAGCGTCGTGCCAACAGCGTGGCCTTGGCGTTGAAGAACAAGGGCATTGCTGCCGACCGTATCAGCATAGATTTCAAGGGCGATACCGTCCAGCCCTTCGGCACAAAGGAGGAGAATCGCGTAAGCGTGTGTGTAGCTGAGTAAGTTTATCTATCCTTTTTATAATCATAGTCTCTGGCTGTATGTCTTCCGTACAGTCAGGGACTTTTTTTGTCGTGTTTTCACTCCTTGCAGTAAGAGCAACAATGGTGCCTGTAGCCCTTGTCAGGTGTGTTGTGGTTTGTATGACTGTAGGACAAAACTCTTATTTTTGACTTGGTCTTGCCGATTTTTACCAATAAATTTTGCAATCTCATCGTTTTTTGCTAATTTTGGGACGATAAATAGCTAAAAGTAACCATTGTGAATCATAAAATATTATCAATCGTTCTCTGGCTTATTCCAATGGGTGTGTGGGCGCAAAAAATATCTTTGGGATCGTGCACGACAGGAGACGGAGGACAGTACAAGGGCGAGATGATGGGAGGAAAGCCGCACGGCAAGGGCCATACAGTCTATAAGAACGGTGACACATACGATGGCGAGTATGTGAAGGGAAAACGCCAAGGCTATGGTGTCTATGCTTTCTCTGACGGAGAGAAATACGAAGGCCAGTGGTTTCAGGACCAGCAGCATGGCAAGGGAACTTATTATTTCCTAACGAACAACAAGTATGTCGGACTGTGGTTCCGTGACGAACAGCAAGGCTATGGTGTCATGCATTATTACAACGGCGACAAGTACGAAGGCAACTGGTATAAGGACAAGCGTCAGGGGAAGGGCAAATATACCTTTGCCAACGGTGCTTACTATAACGGCAACTGGCAAGCGGACAAGAAATCGGGCAAGGGCTTCTTCGACTGGGGAGACGGCACCACCTACGAGGGAGGATGGCTGGACAACCAGCGCGCTGGCAAGGGTACTTTCAAGTATGCTGATGGAGATGTGTATGTGGGTGAATGGAAAGACGATATACAAAACGGCAAGGGTATCTACAAGTTCCAGAACGGCGACTACTATGAAGGCAGCTATGTGGAAGGAGAGCGCACGGGAGAGGGTATCTTCAAGCATGCCAACGGAGACAAGTATGTCGGCCATTTCCAGAACGGCGAGAAAAGCGGTTACGGCACGTTTTATTGGGCCAACGGCGATACCTATGCAGGCAACTGGGAGTCCGACCGGCAGAACGGGAAGGGAAAGCTGACCAAGAAGTCGGGGGATGTGTTTGAAGGAACTTTCAAAAACGGGAACTTGGATGGCGAGGTAATCATCCATTTTGCCAATGGATCGCGCTTCAAGGGAAGCTATAAGAACGGCCTGCGCAACGGGCCGGCCATAGAGGAAGAGAAAGATGGAACCCGATTTGAAGGCACGTATGTCAATGGGTTGCGCGATGGCCGGTTTGTAGAGAAAAACCGTGACGGCCAGATTACAGCCAAAGGCCGTTACGAGAACGGGAGGAGATTCAAGGAATAGACACATTAATATATATAGAGCGGTATGATTATCGACAGACTGGAGAATATCAGCAAGTATGCGGCGCTCCATCCGGCATTGGCACGGGTGGCCGACTTCATGGCCGGCAATGCGCTTATAGACATGGAGCCGGGACACCATCCCATCGAAGGCGAGGACCTGTTTGTTAACATTCAGGCTGTGCCCGGACGCACGCGCGAAGAGGCACAGATCGAGTATCACAAGCTGATGATCGATGTGCAGGTGCCGCTCAGTGCGCAAGAGACGTATGCCTATCTGCCTATGACAGGCGGCACGCCGAGAACAGATTTCAACGCCACGGACGATATCGGTTTCTTGCCCGATGCCGAGCCGCAGGGCTATGTCACTTGTGAGCCGGGGATGTTTGTGGTGTTTTTCCCCGAGGAGGGTCATGCACCTCTCATCTCTGACGCTAAGTTACTGAAAAAGGCAATTTTTAAAATCAAAGCATAAGCATTATGGTTGCATCTAAAAAAACATCGGCTGCCAAGGCCGAGACAGGTAAGACGGCGGCTAAGACCCGTAAGGCCTGTGCCCCGAAGCACATTGGCATTGTGAAAAACGATATGTATCTGGCTCCCTACGAGGATGCGATACGTGGACGGCATAACCATGTCGAGTGGAAACTGAACAAACTCACCAACAACGGCAAGAAGTCGCTGGCAGATTTCGCAAACGGTCATGAATACTTCGGTTTGCATAAGACGGCAAGGGGATGGGTGTTTCGTGAGTGGGCCCCCAATGCCACAGATATCTATCTGGTGGGTGATTTCTGCGACTGGAAGGATTCGGAGAAATATCGCTGCAAACGTGTTTCGGGTACTGGAAACTGGGAACTGAAGTTGCCGGAAAAGGCTCTGAAGCATGGCGACCTGTTCAAAATGCACGTCTATTGGAACGGTGGTGACGGTGAGCGCATCCCTGCCTGGGCACGCCGTGTGGTTCAGGACGACGAGACCAAGATTTTCTCGGCTCAGGTGTGGAATCCGGAGCAACCCTATGTGTGGAAGAAAACTAAGTTCAAGGCCAAGGTCAATCCGCTCTTTATCTATGAGTGCCATATCGGTATGGGGCAGGATGCGGAGAAGGTTGGTACGTACACAGAGTTTAAGGACAATGTGCTGCCGCGCGTGGTGGCCGATGGCTACAACTGTATCCAGATTATGGCCATTCAGGAGCATCCCTACTATGGCAGCTTCGGTTACCATGTAAGTTCGTTTTTTGCAGCCTCTTCCAGGTTTGGTACACCCGAGGAACTGAAAGCGCTGATAGACGAGGCACACCAGAACGGTGTGGCTGTCATTATGGATATCGTGCACTCTCATGCTGTGAAGAACGAGATGGAGGGCTTGGGCAACATCGCCGGCGACCCCAACCAGTATTTCTATCCCGGTGAGCGCCATGAGCATCCGGCTTGGGACTCGCTATGCTTCGATTATGGCAAGGATGAGGTGATGCACTTCCTGCTGTCCAACTGCAAATACTGGCTCAACGAGTTCCATTTCGACGGTTTCCGCTTCGATGGTGTCACTTCCATGCTCTATTACAGTCATGGACTGGGTGAGGCATTCACCAATTATGGTGACTACTTCAACGGTCATCAAGACGACAATGCCATCTGCTATCTCACACTGGCCAACAAACTCATTCATGAGGTGAATCCGCATGCCATCACCATCGCCGAGGAGGTGAGCGGTATGCCGGGACTGGCAGCCAAGTACGAGGATGGTGGTTACGGATTCGACTACAGGATGGCGATGAATATCCCCGACTTCTGGATTAAGACCATCAAGGAACTGAAAGATGAGGACTGGAAGCCCAGTTCGATATTCTGGGAGGTGAAAAACCGCCGTGCAGACGAGAAGACCATTTCTTATTGTGAGTCGCACGACCAGGCATTGGTAGGCGATAAGACCATCATCTTCCGTCTGATTGATGCTGACATGTACTGGCATTTCAAGAAGGGTGATGAAAACTTTATGGTGCATCGTGGAATCGCCTTGCACAAGATGATTCGTCTGGTGACGGCATCGACCATCAATGGCGGTTATCTCAACTTTATGGGTAATGAGTTTGGTCATCCCGAATGGATTGACTTCCCGCGCGAGGGCAATGGCTGGAGTCATAAGTATGCGCGCAGACAGTGGAACCTGGTGGACAATCCCGAACTGGATTACCACTATCTCGGCGATTTCGACAAGGCGATGCTCAGTGTCATCAAGAGTGAGAAGAATTTCAACAAGACGGCTGTACGTGAGATATGGCACAACGATGGCGACCAGATTCTGGCCTATATGCGTGGCGATCTGATTTTTGTATTCAATTTCTCGCCCAACAAATCGTTCACAGATTATGGCTTCATCGTGCCTGCCGGCTCTTATGAGGTGGTGCTCAATACCGATGCCAAGGAGTTTGGCGGTAACGGATTGGCCGATGACTCTGTGGAGCATTTTACTAACTTCGATCCGCTTTATGCCAAGGACCACAAAGAGTGGTTGCTG